>NZ_JAOWGZ010000107.1:0-62530 GCF_030332875.1 Citrobacter sp. Cpo045 | reverse complement strand
CCGTCTGCCTGTCGGGTCGGGGCCGAGCCTGCATCCATGCAGGCCATCCCCTCTGCCCGCATCCCTGCGGGCAGTCCCGGTCAGCCGTCAACGCCTCATCGATTTTCAGCCGGACCAGGGTGTCGCTTCAGCGCTCTGGCTTTCAGCTATATCCGTTTTGCTGTTCACAGGTATTCAAGTAAAAGCTCAGGTGGTCAGGCGTGGCTGGTCCGGCTGAAAATTGCCGACGTGTTTCCGTAAGGCCGGGAGAGCCAGCATGGATGCTGGCTCAGGGCGCGCTTTGCAGGGACGCTTCCTCGCGCCCGGCCCGGAAGCCTGGAGGAATAAGCGGAGGGTATTGCGTAGCAACAATTTTCCCGCCGGGAGCCGGGATTGTAAAGGGCGTGGCGGAAAACGCCCTTTACACGTTCACGGGAATCCGTGTTTCAGAGAAACAATGAGCATGAGGTGAACGGAACTCTATCTCCGGGATAGCATGTTCTTTACCTCCGCCAGTTTACTGAAACTGAGGCGCTAACTGACTGGCATTAAGGCGAAATGCCTCCCTTTTTGTTTGCGGGATAGGCCGTAAAATAACGGACTTAAATTGCTTTTAATTGATTAATTATAAAAGGATTTCTTTGAATTAATAAAAGCAGTTTTCTGGGTGCTCCTGTGGGCTGGCGTCGTTTCGTTTCCCAGCTTTTAACCAGGTCATAACTCACGCCAACGGCGATGGCAAAATCCTGTTGGCGTAACCCTGTTGCTTCGCGGATGGCTTTAACATCAATTTCGCTAAAGGTATGTACATGTTCAGGCTTAGGTGTTTCTTCACCCTTCTCTATACGCACCATTTCTTCTGCACTGGCCAGCAAATCGGCAAATAATTCGTCTTTCATTTTGGCCTCACCACACCGGATAGCGGTGTCCTGATGATTAAAATTCCCATGATTAAATCAGCATATTGGATAAGTGCATTAAAACTCTTTTTTGCTCTTCGGTTAAATCATCCTGTTCATTTTTAGGATAGAGCAGAGCGAGATAGATTCGACCTTTGCGCGTCACGTTGTAATAAATAACCCTAATACCGCTGCGTTTGCCCATACCAGAGCGGCTCCAGCGAATTTTTCTGAATCCACCTGTACCAGCGATAGTATCTCCAGCCTCAGGGTTCTCTATAAGCGTCTCTTGAAAGGCGCGAAACTCATCGTCAGGCAAAAGTAACGGACGGCGTTTACTAAATCCTTGTAGCTCAATAAATGTGAACATAGCGCGTCCTGCGCATGGGGTTGATAGTACAGATTATAGGTGTACGGAGTACATTTTAAAAGATAAACACAATAAAAAACCCCTTATCCTCTCGGATAAGGGGCTATATAACGAATCAAAAATTACAGCTTCGGTCCGGCGCTAACCAGCGCTTCACCCGCAGGGGTATCGGTATATTTCTCGAAGTTCTCGATAAACAGTTTCGCCAGTGCATTGGCTTTTTCCTGCCACTGCTCCGGAGATGCGTAGGTATTACGCGGATCGAGAATGCGAGTGTCCACGCCTGGCAGCTCGGTCGGGATAGCCAGGTCAAACATCGGCAGACGGAACGTTTCTGCGTCATCCAGCGAACCGTTCAGGATGGCGTCGATAATCGCACGGGTATCTTTGATAGAGATACGCTTGCCGGTACCGTTCCAGCCAGTGTTAACCAGATACGCCTGTGCACCTGCCGCCTGCATACGTTTCACCAGCACTTCTGCGTACTGCGTTGGGTGCAGAGACAGGAATGCTGCGCCGAAGCAGGCAGAGAAGGTTGGGGTCGGTTCGGTGACGCCGCGTTCGGTACCGGCCAGTTTGGCGGTGAAGCCAGACAGGAAGTGGTACTGCGTTTGGTCTGCCGTCAGGCGAGAAACCGGCGGCAGCACGCCAAATGCGTCGGCGGTCAGGAAGATCACTTTGGTAGCATGACCCGCTTTTGACACCGGCTTAACGATATTATCGATGTGATAAATCGGGTAGGAAACGCGGGTGTTCTCAGTTTTTGAACCATCATCGAAATCGATGGAACCATCTTCGCGCACGGTGACGTTTTCCAGCAGCGCGTCACGACGGATCGCGTTGTAGATTTCCGGCTCGGCATCTTTAGACAATTTGATGGTCTTCGCGTAGCAACCGCCTTCGAAGTTAAACACGCCGTCGTCATCCCAGCCGTGTTCGTCATCGCCAATCAGGCGACGTTTCGGGTCGGTGGACAGCGTGGTTTTACCGGTGCCGGACAGGCCAAAGAAGACTGCCACATCGCCTTTTTCCCCAACGTTTGCTGAGCAGTGCATGGAGGCAATGCCTTTCAGCGGCAGCAGGTAGTTCATTACGGAGAACATACCTTTCTTCATTTCGCCGCCGTACCAGGTACCGCCAATCAACTGGATACGCTCAGTCAGGTTGAAAGCCACGAAGTTTTCTGAGTTCAGACCCTGCTCTTTCCACTGCGGGTTGGTGCATTTAGCGCCGTTCATCACGATGAAATCAGGTTTGAAATCAACCAGCTCTTCGTCGCTTGGGCGGATGAACATGTTTTTGACAAAATGCGCCTGCCAGGCAACTTCGGTAATGAAGCGCACGGAAAGACGGGTATCGGCGTTAGCGCCGCAGAAAGCATCAATGATAAACAGGCGCTTGCCGGAAAGTTGCTGGGTGACTAATCCTTTCAGATGCTGCCAAGTTTCCGGGGAGAGCGGTTTGTTGTCGTTCTTACCTTTACCTTTGTCGGACCACCACAGCGTGTCGCGCGTGGTGTCGTCACGGACAATGTACTTATCCTTTGGCGAACGTCCGGTAAAGATACCGGTATCAACGGCAACGGCGCCCAGATTCGTTAACACGCCACGTTCATAACCTTCCAGGTTTGGATCAAGTTCTTCCTGGAAAAGCGTGTCGTAGTCTGGATTGTAAACGATATCCTGAACGTCATTGATACCATAAGCCTTGAGATCTTGCGGGGTTAAACTGTTGTTCACACGCATTTCACTGCTCCTTAGCCAATATGTATTACCTGGAATAGTAAGGTTTTTTAGGGATTGTTAACCGCGACAAGGCTCATAGATTTACGCATCCGGGAAAATCACGGGCGACCGAATGCGCTGCGACTCCTGTCACAAAGAGGCAGATATTATGGCAGGAAACCCTTTTTTGTTGTGGAAAATGTTCTTAAAACGTTAATGGAGAGTGTTTTTGGCGGGAATCTTGTGAGTGTAATCGCATTCACGTAAGAAATGAACGTTGGTTATACATAAACAATATCGATTCACTTCCCGTCGTCGTGGTCTGAAATCGCTCTATCAATGCTCAAAATTGTGAAGTTGATGCGATAATTAGCTTTTCCCTTCATTCTGGATACTGACATGGATAGTGCTGAAATTTCACGTACGACGCGTTGGGGCATGATATTCATCGGCCTGTTGCAGGGGACATTATGCTATCTGCTGATGACATATCTGGCGCCCCATAATGACGGCTGGCTGTTCTATGGCATGCCTGCGACGATTGCGATCACCTCGGCACTTTTGCTTACTGTTGTTTCTTTCAAACAACGCGCGCTGTGGTACTGGATGGCGCTGATCTTTGTTGTCGTGCTGGCGATGAGCGTCTGGCTAAAGTGGCAAGTCGAAGACAGTGATAAGTGGCGGCAACATGAAGTTTTTATGTTCTACGGTTGGCGCTTACTGCTGATGGCGATGCTTGCTTTGCCCTGGATTCAGTACTCGCTTCATGTCTCTCGTGAGAAGGCGCGTTACCCGCATTTTTATCGGCAATTGTGGCTTAATGCGTTGACGTTGCTGATTGTCTTTGTCGCCAACGGTTTGTTCTGGCTGGTGCTCCTGCTATGGAGCGAGATGTTTAAGCTGGTCGGTATTCCCTTCTTCAGCACGCTCTTCTTTGATACCGACTGGTTTGGCTATGTGGCCTTTGGTCTGATTACCGCACTGGCAGTGGTACTGGCCCGCACACAGTCGCGTCTGGTCACGGCGGTACAAAAATTACTGACGTTTATCGCCACCGGTCTGTTACCTCTGGTCGCGCTGTTGGCGCTGATGTTCATACTGACCTTACCCTTCACCGGGCTGGAGGCTATTTCGCAACGCGTGTCTGCGGCCGGGTTGATGTCAACGCTGACGCTGCTCCTGTTGCTGTTGATGGCTATCGTGCGTGAACCGCAAAAAGAGGTGTTACCCTATCCTGGCGCGTTACGCTACCTGATCAAATGCTCTCTGATTGTCGCGCCCATCTATATGCTGATTGCCGGTTGGTCACTGTGGGTCCGAATACAGCAGTACGGTTGGACGCCTGAGCGTTTGTATGGCGTGCTGGTGGTCGTGGTGCTGCTGGTATGGTCGTTTGGCTATCTGGCCAGCATTTTGCGCCGCGGGCGCAATCCGCTTGAGCTTCAGGGGCCGGTCATTCTTGGCGTTTCGTTGCTGGCGTTGGGGCTGTTGGTTCTGCTGTCATCGCCGGTTATTGATGCCTGGCGCATCAGCGTTAACAGCCATATGAGGCTGTATCACAGCGGGAAAATTAAACCGGATCAAGTCAGCCTGTATATGTTGGATCACAGCGGAAAACCGGGGCGCGCAGCGTTGGAAGCATTACAAAAAGATGTGGCGTTTAATCAAGACAGTAAACGCAGACGCGACTTGAATTCTCTGCTGCAAGGGCGCCGGGATCCGGTTAAAGAGCTAACCGCAACACAGTTAGTATCGAAGGTTGTGATGGCTCCGGGGAGCCAGAAGCCAGACGATGCGTTCTGGGCGTTTGTCAAAACACAGGGGTATCGCATCACCTCTTGTGCTGAGCAGAATGCGTGCGTACTGGTGAGTCAGGACCTCAATGCGGATGGTCATCCTGAGCAGGTGTTATATGCCTTTGGCGATGGGGAGAGTCTGGTCTTCGGCATGCAAAAAAACAAATGGGATTTGTTAGCTGTTGCCACGCTACCTGAAGGATTCACTAAGGATAAATTGCTGCAGGCGGTAGCGAATCAGCAACTGGGCTCAGCCCCCAGAATCTGGCGGGATATCACTATTGATGGCAAAAGACTGCCGATGACTTATTACACCGAGTGAGTGTGTTGCCGACATCGTTTTTGCCGGATGGCAGCGCGAACGCCTTATCCGGCCTACGACAGTTTTTCCGTAGGCCTGATAAGCGCCGTGCCATCAGGCAAGACAGTGATTAATGCACCTGGGGATCGGCAGGGGAGGCATTGCTGCGGATCTCAGCAATATCCATGGCGTTAAACAGATAGTGACTACCGCAGTAATCGCAGTGCATATCGATCTCGCCTTCTTCCGCCAGAATGCTGTCCACTTCTTCGTCCGGCAACGTTTTCAGTGCGCCTGCGCAGCGTTCGCGTGAACAGGTGCATTTGAACTCAACGTCCTGCGGATCGTAGAGAGTAACCTCTTCTTCGTGGTACAGGCGCCACAGCACTTCGTTGGCAGGCAGCGTCAGCAGCTCTTCGGCTTTGATGGTTTCGGTCAGGGCTGTCAGGTGATCGAAATCATCTGCCTGCGCGTTTTGCGCCGGCATTACCTGCAGCAGCATTCCGCCAGCAGCGGGTTTGCCATCAACGTCGCCAGTGCGGATGAACAGGCGTGTCGGCAGCTGTTCAGAACGCATGAAGTAATCTTCCAGACACGCTGCCAGCGTGTCACCTTCCAGACCGACCACGCCTTGATAACGCTCGCCTTCTTCCGGAGTAATGGTGATCACCAGGTAACCGTTGCCCACCAGCGTTTTCAGATCGGCATCTTCAGGAATATCACCCTGCATGCGGGCCACGCCGCGCATCTGCTGATTGTTGTTGCCGTTGATGACGGCCAGGCTCAGCGGACCATCACCCTGCAACTGCACAGTGATATCACCGGCAAATTTCAGCGTGGCGGTGAGCAGGCTGGTGGCAACCAGCAGCTCAGCCAGCACGTTTTTGACCGGCTGCGGGTAAGTATGATTTTCGAGGATCTGTTGCAGGGTTTCCGATACGGTCACCAGCTCGCCGCGCACGGCAAAGTTTTCAAACAGATAACGATGTAATTGGTCATGTTGCGGCATAATCATCTCTCTTGCAGGTGACAGTCACTCGCTGTCGCCGTGTTTAAATCGTAACAGGTCGCGGCGCTCTTTCTTGTCCGGTCGTCTGTCCGGGTGCGGCATGGTTAACGCGTTAAGTTTACGCGCCAGCGCCATTTTTTCGCGTTTTTCCACGCTTTCCGCGGTTTCTTCATACAGCGTAACGGCTTCCGTTGCCGGGCGACGCTGCTCGGTAATGGCCTTGATAATGACTGTTCGTTCGTCATTTCCCTGGCGAAGGGTGAGGGTGGCGTTCAGCTCGACAATCTTGCTTGGCTTACTGCGCTGGCCGTTGTAGTGCACCTTACCGCCTTCAACCATTTCGCGGGCTAGCGCACGCGTTTTGTAAAAGCGTGCAGCCCACAGCCATTTATCCAGCCTGACTTCAGCAGAGGGCTTTTCTTTCATGGCGTCTCCTTCACATCAGTGAGGGGATCAGTCGGCGGTAGTCATTCAGTGACGGATGGCGTGCGTACTGTTTTTCGGCGATGCCGGAGTCGGGATTGGTCACGCCGAGGCAGTAACGAATACCGTACAGAGCAGCGGCGTCGAGAATAGGTTCGCTGTCGTCAATAAACAGCGTCTTCTCTGCACTCATTCCCGTTTCTTCAGCCACAGCGTGCCATAACCGCTGATCCTCTTTGGGATAACCAAATGTGTGGGTGGAAAGTAATAAATCAAGGTGTGAGGCCAGACCGGTATGCTCAAGCTTCACCGCCAGATTATGCGGATGCGCGTTGGTGAGCAGAATACGGCGTTTGCCGCTGGCTTTTAAGGCATCAAGAAACGGTACGGTATCTTCGCGCAAAACGGCGCGCGGTCCCTGTTCCGTGGTCATGGCGCAAATATCCAGATCCAGGCACTCGCTCCAGTAATCAAGGCAATACCAGTTTAGCGTATGCTGCACGGCATGATACTGCTGACGAATATAGTCCTGAGCTTCCTGAGGAGAGATACCCTGCTTCGCGCCATAGGTTTCCGGCACCAGTTTTTGCCAGAAATAGTTATCGAATGCCAGGTCGAGCAGCGTGCCGTCCATATCTAACAACACGGTGTCGACATCCTGCCAGGCAATATTGATATGCATGGAAACTCCCCAGAAGAAAACATGATGCGCGACAGGGTAGCATATCCTGTCGCGCGAGCGTGTTATCGAATCAGGCTTTCCGGGTTATCAATCAGTGTTGGATTCAGACAACTTTCATAGTAGCTCTGAATTTCCGCGATGCGGGTGCGGTGACGCTGGTAGCGTCTGAATGCCTGTATGCTGTTGTAGATAGCGCATCCGAGCATGGAGAACATCAGCAGCGTCGTGCCAAGGTAGCGCCATAAACCTGAGCGGTCCGGGATACGGTGCAGTCCAATGTGCTGGGTGCCATTGGCGTCAGTCGAAATATTGGTGACGATCCCCTCCGCGCGAAACGGCGTCTGCATTAGCATCTGCGCCAGGCGCTGGAAGGCGTTCCACTGTTCCTGAGGTGGATAGTCATATAGCGAGGTCGTCGGCCACGGCTGATCGACCAGATCGCTGCCTTCATCGCTGATAATCAGGAAACCGCCAGGGGCAGGGCTATTCAGCGCCTGGGCTGCTCGCGCAGTCTCGCGTGCAATAAACGGCGCCGTAGAGGTATTTACCAGATTATCCAGTGACTCTGCGCTTACCGGACGCAGCAGCACGTTCACGCCATCCAGTTTGCCTGCGTTTGCCCGTTTCACCAGCGCGGCCCAGTCTTTACTGTTACCGAGGTTAACCAGTGCATTTTTTAAGCGCACACATTCATCTTTGGCTGCACACAGATCGGCCGTTTTCAGGACAATCTCACCAAAATCGTCCAGTAATACCATGCCGGACTTTTGGATTGCTGAGCGTAGCGATACGCTGACGCGAGAGTCATCGTCAGGTTTGGGATGCAGCTGACGGCTCACTGCCTGCGTGAGGGCGGTAGCCTTATTCACCAGGTCAGACTCAGGCAGCGGCAATGCGCGCGCGTCATTCCAGATAATTTGCGAGCAATCGAAAGGCATAAACGGCGTGGCAGGCTGCGCATTCCAGCTTCCTTGGGTATGAATGTTACACATACCCGTACCACTCAGGTGCAGCGTGTCACCCACGCGAACGCCCGCGTTTTCGAGCTGTTTAACGCTGGTGGCTTCGATAGTTTGCGCGCCCTTCATCCAGGAGAGCGTGACCTTTATCGGCATATCCAGCGGGATCCAAAACAGCAGCATCAGCAGTACCAGTAACGAGCCGCCTGCGATGACGGCGTTGCGCAGCCAGTGCTGTAACGGGAAGTTTTTCACTTCATCGTGCAGAGATAAAAAACGCCCCTGGCGGGCAACGTGGCGATCGAGATAAATATCGATATCCGTTTGCTGGCCAAGGTCTTGGGCGATGTAAGGTTGCCAGTGAGGTGGGTAGATCAGATCAATAATACCCAGCGAGATATTATTAATTTGTTCCTGGTCGTTTTCGCCAAATAACCCCCAGCGACGTGGCGTACCGCGCAGACAATGAATTTCCCGCAGGGCGCTTTTGGACGGCGGGGCGAACAATCCCCACAGACCCGCAGCTAACAGCAACACCGCGCCACCAACTGCCCACGGAACAAACGTATTCGGGATAACCAAACAGAAAAAGAACAGCAGGAATGAGGCGGTTATCAGTAACGCCTCGCGCAATCCCGAAGGGCGGCTGAGCGCATATTCTTCATGGGTTTCCTGGCGAATATTCAGCAGTTCAATCTGCTCACTTTCTTCACCACGAATGGACGCCTGGGTAGAAGCGGTGTGCTGTAACGCATAACCTCGCGCTTCCTGCATATATTCCTGCAGCGTATGGCCGTTCAACGAGATAACCAGCGGTATCGTATTGGTGTGGATTATCTCAACGCTGTTTTCGTCGTTGATGTATTGTTCCCAGAAAGGGGGAAGATGTACCTCAACGGAATCAAGATAGTAGCGCCATTTGTTAGGATCGTCGGTGGTAATGCCGTAACGTGTAATCGAACGAGTAAGCACGATGACGCTATTACTTTGGGCATTCAACGTTAATGAGACCGGTGCAGCACTGGCTCCCGTTGGACCAGGTACTTGCTGAATTTGACTAAGGCTTTCGAGATAGTTTTCGACTGCGCTGCGTTCTTCAGGTGTGAGTTTACGTTTCGAGGCGTCTGAGAAGACGCTGCTCAAGGGTAAATTTTTCTGCCTGGATTTTGATTTGAGTAGCCATCCTGCAAGCAATGAGCAGGCCAGCAAAGCAGCTAAAAAAATCAGAATGGTGCTCATGCTTTCCCCATCTTACTTAGTCTGTCAGGCGTGGTCAGTCGCACCCTGTTCAATATTCGTGATTCTGTGGTTGGCTATCGGCAAGTGTGGAGTCGAGCTTGAGCATCTTTAAGTACAGCCCAGTAAATGCGAATCATAGCAAAATCACCAAAAATGGAATATCAGCAAATTCCTGGAGTTATTTCAACCTATTGACTTTTAATTTGAAATAGGGATTAACTTTTAGTACGTTACATAAATGTAAATAAACGGCAATTCACATTGCCGAAACCGTGCGGTATATCGCACAATAACCCCAGATTTCACAGCAAAGATCCTCACAATGAGCAAATCATTACAGAAACCCACGATTTTGAAAGTGGAAACCATCGCCCAATCCCGGCTGTTTAAGGTCGAAAGCGTGGACCTTGAGTTCAGCAATGGCGTACGCCGCGTTTATGAACGTATGCGTCCATCCACGCGTGAAGCGGTAATGATTGTGCCGATTGTTGACGACCATCTGATCCTTATTCGCGAATACGCGGTCGGGACCGAGTCCTACGAACTGGGTTTTTCCAAGGGATTAATCGATCCTGGCGAAAGCGTGTTTGAGGCGGCGAATCGGGAGCTGAAAGAAGAGGTGGGGTTTGGCGCAAAAGATCTGACGTTTTTAAAGAAACTCAGCATGGCGCCATCTTATTTCTCCAGCAAGATGAACATCGTGGTGGCAGAGGACTTATATCCTGAATCGCTGGAGGGTGATGAACCTGAGCCATTACCGCAGGTGCGCTGGCCGCTGGCGCATTTGATGGACCTGCTGGAAGACCCTGATTTTCACGAAGCGCGTAATGTCAGTGCGCTGTTCCTCGTCCGTGAATGGCTGAAAGGGCAGGGACGGCTTTAATTACGATTGCCAACTGATACCTTATCCAGCCTACAAAATTCCGGAAGATCAAATAATTGTACCGAAATTGTAGGCCGGATAAGCGAAGCGCCATCCGGCAATCGATCAGAACAGTTCGTGTGTCTCACCATTATCGATAATGGTTGTCCCCACCTCATGCACCGCCTGTTGCGTCGGCTGAGTGCCTTCAATGAAGTACTCAGCGCGGCTATTGCCACCGTTCGCCAGTTGTCCTGTGCTGCGATCGATATTAACCGTCACGATACCCGGCGGTGGCGTCAGTGGCTGTTCAGGCACACCTTCCAGTACGGATTTCATGTAAGCATCCCATGCAGGCTGCGCACTCTTCGCACCGCCTTCGTAGCCGGAGATTTGGTCTTTGATCGCGCCGGAAGCCGTTGTATGACCAAGGTTGCGGCGATGGTCATCAAAGCCGATCCATACCGACGTTACTACCCCTGGTCCGTAACCGGAGAACCACGCATCTTTAGAGCTGTTGGTAGTCCCGGTTTTCCCGCCGATATCATGACGCTGTAAATCGCGACCTGCGCGCCAACCGGTTCCCATCCAGCCTGGTTCACCAAAGATATTGGTGTTCAGCGCGCTTTTAATCAGGAAGGCCAGCGGCGTGTTGATCACGTGCGGAGCGTACTCTTGTGTTCCGCTTTGCGCGACCAGTGCCTGGTTCGCCTGCTCAAGCTGCGGCATAGGCACGGCGGCATTCTGCTGTTCCTGCGAGACGGCGACATCTTCTACGTTACTGTTTTCCAGCACGTTAGATTTCTGGGTATCGCCGTAAATCACCGGAATATCGCATTCCGGGCAGGCAATTTTCGGCTTCGCTTCGAAGATAACGCCGCCCATATCGCTTTCGATCTTACTGATGAAATACGGATCGACCAGGAAGCCGCCATTAGACATCACCGCGTAACCGCGCGCCACCTGCAACGGCGTGAACGAAGCCGAACCCAGCGCCAGTGACTCGGTATGCACAATGTTCTGTGCCGGGAAACCGAAACGTTGTAGATACTCTGCCGCGTAATCCACGCCCATAGCGCGCATGGCGCGTACCATCACCACGTTTTTCGACTGACCCAGCCCCTGACGTAAGCGGATAGGACCGGCGTACTGCGGCGGGGAGTTCTTCGGCTGCCAGTCAGAACCAGCACCGGCATCCCAGCGGGAGATTGGCACGTCGTTGAGCATGCTCGCCAGCGTCAGACCTTTATCCATTGCGGCGGTATACAGGAATGGCTTGATGTTGGAGCCCACCTGGCGTAACGCCTGGGTTGCACGGTTAAACTTGCTCTGGTTGAAGTCAAAACCACCAACCAGCGCCAGCACCGCGCCGTTTTGCGGATTGATGGAGACCAGGGCGGAGTTGACATCCGGCACTTGCGCCAGCCACCAGGCATCGCCCACCTGGCGTACCCAGATTTGCTGGCCAGTCTGTACTACGTCGGTCACTTTACGCGGCGTTGGGCCTTGTTGAGTATCCGAACGGTAAGGACGCGCCCAGCGCATACCATCCATCCGTAATGACACTGATGTACCATCCGCCAGCGCGGCAATGGCTTCCTGTGGATTGGCGCTGGTAACAACCGCCGGCAGCAGGGGGCCATAAGTCGGCAGCGCTTTCAGCGTATCGGTAATTTTCTTGCTGTCCCAACTGCTTTCGCCCACTTTCCACAGCACGTTCGACGGGCCGCGGTAGCCGTGGCGCATGTCGTAATCCATCACGTTGTTACGTACTGCCTGCTGAGCTGCCTGCTGTACTTTGCGCGTAATGGTGGTGGTGATGCGATACCCGTCTTCATAGGCTTTCTCGCCATAACGGTTATACATCTCCTGGCGCACCATTTCAGACAGATACGGTGCAGAGAAAGCGATTTCCGGCGCGTGGTAGTTAGCGTCAATGGCCTCGCCGCGCGCCTGATCGTACTGGGCCTGCGTGATGTAGTTTTCGCTCAACATACGCGACAGTACAACGTTACGTCGCGCGGTTGCACGGTCCATCGAATAGAGCGGGTTGAAGGTTGACGGCGCTTTTGGCAGACCGGCAATCACCGCAATTTCACTTAAGCTGAGTTGATCCACCGTCTTACCGAAATAGACCTGCGCGGCAGCACCCACGCCATAGGCGCGATACCCCAGATAGATCTTGTTCAGATACAGTTCGAGGATCTCATCTTTACTCAGCAGTTGTTCAATGCGGATCGCCAGGAACACTTCTTTGATCTTACGCATCAGCGTACGTTCCGGGCTCAGGAAGAAGTTTCTCGCCAACTGTTGGGTAATGGTACTCGCCCCTTGCGACGCGTGACCAGAGAACAATGCGACGCTGGCCGCACGGAAGATCCCCACCGGGTCTACCCCATGGTGCTCATAAAAGCGGCTGTCTTCTGTGGCGATAAAGGCTTTAACCATTACCGGCGGCATCTGATCCAGCGTGACCGGGATTCGACGTTTCTCGCCATATTGCGCGATTAGCTCGCCGTCAGCGCTGTAAACCTGCATCGGGATCTGTAAACGCACATCTTTGAGCGTCGCGACGTCAGGTAATTGCGGCTCGATATAGCGATAAAGGCCATAAATCGAGCCTGCTCCCAGCAGGATGCAACATACTGCAAGGATTAATAAATACTTTACGAACTTCACTGGAGATTTCCCATTTAGTGGCATTTGGGCAGTTTATAAACAAACGCGCGGTAGTATAAAGGCAAGCCAGACGCATTGATATACCCGTTAAAGCGACGGGTGATAAGGAGATCATCAGCAATGGCTTTCAATATCTGGAAAATTGGTCTGCATATTCAGCAACATGAAGTGCTGGCTGTCGCTATCGTTCGCGAAGCATCAGGTTGGTATCTGCAACGCTGGTGGCGTATACCGCTGACGCCTCAGGTTATCGTCGATGGCCACATTCGCGAGCCTGAACAGCTGGTCGCCGCGCTGCTGCCGTGGAGCCGGGAGCTTCCTCGCCGACACCATATTCATCTCTCTTTTCCCGCCAACAGGACGTTACAAAAAAAGTTTCCTCGTCCGACAATGACGTTACGCGAGCCAGAGCAAACCGCATGGTTGTCTGGTTCGATGGCGCGTGAACTGGATATGGCGCCGGATGCGCTGCATTTTGATTATAGCGAAGACACGTTGAGCCCGGCGTTTAACGTCACTGCTGCGCAAAGCAAAGAGATTTCAGCGCTTCTGACGCTTATCCAAACCCTGAAGGTGCAGGTTACGGCGATTACACCGGATGCCAGCGCGTTACAGCGATTTATTCCCTTCTTGCCAGAGCATCAGCAGTGTCTGGTATGGCGTGATGACGCCCAGTGGTTATGGGCGACCCGTTCGGCATGGGGACGTAAATCAACGGGCGATATTGGCAGTATTGATGAGCTTGCCGCGACATTGTCTCTTCCCCCGACAGCCATTGCGCAATGCTCCCCTGGCGGCTTCGATCCTTTGAGCGCCGTGTCTGTACGCCAGCCGCCCATTCCAACGCAAAGTCATCACTTCGCCATTGCGCTGGGACTCGCTATGGGAGGCGCGTACCGATGATAGCGACCATTAATCTTCTGCCCTGGCGTCAGACTCGGCGTTACGCTTGCCTGCGCTTCTGGGGCATCTTATTTAGCGCTTCGCTACTGCTTAGTATTGGCGTGTTGTTGCGCTATTACAGCGTGTTGAGTGTAGAAAATCGGGCTGAATTGTTGCTGGCAGATGCCGAAAAGACGCGTGTCGAGGCCTTAATGGCGCTAAAGCCGCGTATGCAGCAGCGCCAGCAACGATGGCAACAGGTGCAGGCACGGAACAAACAGCGTGAGCAGACCCGAAGCTGGCAGTCGGTTTTGCAAGAGCTGGCGGAATTACTGCCTGAGCAGGCGTGGTTAACAAAAATGGTATGGCAGCAGGACACGCTGGAACTGACGGGAAACACGCTGAACTTTGCCGCGCTGAAGACTCTGGAAGCGCAATTACGCCAGCAGCCATTATTTCAGTTGAGCAGCCCCGGTGAAACGCAGCAGGATGCGCAGGGACGTTGGCAATTCCACTATCGACTGACACGGAGCGGCGCGCATGATAACGCTCTGTGATGTCTGGTTAGCGCAGTCGCCGCGCTTTCGACTCATCTGCTGGTGCGGCTGGATGTTGGGGCTACTCATACTGGTGACGTTATGTCTTTATCCCGTAGCGCGGGAGCGGACGATGCAACGCGAGACGCTGGTCCAGCAACGTGCAGCTATTCAGATGCAATGGCGAGATGTCTATCTGCTGGCGGCATCACCAGCAGAGCCGGAAGAGAAACTGACCCTGTTCTCTCCACTACTGTTTCAGACTTCACTTACTCGTCTTATCCACTGGCAACCCTCCGCGCAAGGCGGAGAGATGGCGCTGATATCGGCCTGGGATGCTATCCCGCAGACGTTTGTCCAGTTGGCGGATCAGGGGATGAGCGTCAGCCGATTTTCGCTTAGCGCAGAAGACACAGAGCTGCTGCTAACGCTACAGCTGGAGTGTCTGAATGACGGTTGAACGCTGGCTGTTGATATGCGTAAGCGTACTGATGCTCACCGGTATGCGTAATCCCTTCCTGCCGCCGGAGGACCGTTGCCAAATTGCTGAGCTGTCGACATGGCGTTTTCAGGGCATGGTGAGCCAGGGCACGCGACCCATCGGCATCGTTCAGGATAGCCAGAAAAAATGGCGGCGGGTTAAGCCAAATGACGTCCTGAAAAACGGTTGGACGATTACGCAGATAACGGCCCAGAACATAACCCTCGACACAGAAAAAAACTGCGAACCGCCGCGGTGGCAGTGGCAACGACAAGGAGCGGTAAATGAAGCGATGGATAGCGTGGATAGTAATAGCGCTGGCGGTCGGGATAACGAGCGCGCTGGCGACGAAACCGCAAAACGTGACGCTGGTGGTCGATGATGTGCCGGTTACTCAGGTATTGCAGGCGCTGGCTGAACAGGAACAGAAAAACCTGGTGGTTTCGCCAGATGTCAGCGGTGTGCTGTCGCTGCATTTGACGGATGTCCCCTGGAAGCAGGCATTGCAGACGGTGGTAAAAAGTGCCGGACTGGTATTACGCCAGGAGGGAAACATCCTGCATGTACATTCTGTTCAATGGCAGAGTGAAAATGCGGCCCGCCAGGACAATGAACAGGCGCGGATTCAGGCCAGTATGCCGCTGGAGCAGCGCAGCATTATTTTGCACTATGCCGATGCTGCCGAGCTGGCAAAAGCAGGAGAAAAGCTGCTCAGTGCCAAGGGAAGCATGACGGTGGATAAACGGACCAACCGCTTACTGCTGCGTGATAATAGCGTTGCGCTTAACACCCTGGAAAAGTGGGTATCGCAAATGGATTTGCCGGTGGCCCAGGTCGAACTGGCGGCGCATATCGTCACCATAAATGAAAAAAGTTTGCGCGAGCTGGGGGTGAAGTGGTCGCTGGCTGACGCACAACAATCGGGGGCGGTTGGGAATGTCACGACGCTCGCCAGCGACCTTTCTGTAGCCACCGCCACATCCCGTGTGGGATTTAATATTGGCCGCATTAACGGTCGTTTACTGGAACTGGAGTTGTCTGCGCTGGAGCAAAAACAGCAGTTGGATATCATCGCCAGCCCACGATTACTGGCATCTCATCTGCAACCTGCCAGTATTAAGCAGGGCAGTGAGATCCCTTATCAGGTCTCCAGCGGTGAAAGCGGTGCGACATCCGTCGAGTTCAAGGAAGCGGTACTGGGGATGGAGGTAACACCAACGGTGTTGCAGAAAGGGAGAATCAGGCTGAAACTGCATATCAGCCAGAATGTTCCCGGACAGGTTCTACAGCAGGCAGATGGCGAAGTGCTGGCTATCGACAAGCAGGAGATTGAAACGCAGGTCGAGGTAAAAAGCGGCGAGACGATTGCGCTTGGCGGGATTTTTTCACATAAGAATAAATCCGCAGCCGACAGCGTGCCGCTATTAGGCGACATTCCCTGGCTTGGCTCTCTTTTTCGCCATGATGGTAAAGAAGACGAACGGCGCGAATTAGTGGTCTTTATTACGCCCAGACTGGTTTCAACGGAATAACTTATGCATGAAAAGCCGTTGTTTTTGCACTGAACACGTTTCAGGGATTTGACGTGAGGGTGTATTTAGCATACAAGGAGTACCGATTTGAGCGTCGGTACTTTTCTTTACTTATGCGGCAGTGAATACGCTTTGCCTTTCCGGTGGTGTGCCATAGGCTTATTGGGTGTCATTTGACTGCGCGATACGTCGCCAGGTCTGATGTTTGCAGGGTAGCATGCCTGCCACGACCAGAAATGCGTTAGGTTTGGTGATTTATTCAGTTGCCAAACCCGCTTGAGTATTGAGATAATTTTCAGTCTGACTCTCGCAATATCTTATGAGGTTTCAGTTCATGTCCTGCTGCGCTGGGTGTCTGCGAAGCGGGTTTACCATTAACGAATAGTCTTAGTAGTACCGAAAAAATGGCAGAGAAACGCAATATCTTTCTGGTTGGGCCTATGGGTGCCGGAAAAAGCACTATTGGGCGCCAGTTAGCTCAACAACTCAATATGGAATTTTACGATTCTGATCAAGAGATTGAGAAACGAACCGGAGCTGATGTGGGCTGGGTCTTCGATGTAGAAGGTGAAGACGGCTTCCGTGATCGCGAAGAAAAAGTCATCAACGAGTTGACGGAAAAACAGGGTATTGTGCTGGCAACTGGCGGTGGCTCTGTAAAATCACGTGAAACACGTAACCGTCTTTCCGCGCGTGGCGTCGTGGTCTATCTTGAAACGACAATTGAAAAACAACTTGCACGTACTCAACGTGACAAGAAACGCCCGCTGCTGCAGGTAGAATCACCGCCTCGTGAAGTTCTGGAAGCGTTGGCTGACGAACGCAATCCTCTGTACGAAGAGATTGCTGACGTGACCATTCGCACCGACGATCAGAGCGCAAAAGTCGTAGCAAACCAGATTATTCATATGTTGGAAAGCAACTAATTCTGGCTGAATACACACTCGTCTGCGGGTACAAGTAACTAAGGTGGATGTCGCGTAATGGAGAGGATCACAGTCACTCTCGGGGAACGTAGTTACCCTATCACCATCGCGGCTGGTTTGTTCAATGAGCCAGCTTCATTCTTACCGCTGAAATCGGGCGATCAGGTTATGTTGGTGACCAACGAAACCCTGGCTCCCCTTTATCTCGATAAGGTTCGCGGCGTACTTGAACAGGCGGGTGTTAACGTTGATAGCGTTATCCTTCCCGATGGCGAGCAGTATAAAAGCCTGACGGTTCTGGATACGGTTTTCACCGCGTTACTGCAAAAACCGCATGGTCGTGATACCACGTTAGTTGCCCTTGGCGGCGGCGTGATTGGCGATCTGACCGGTTTTGCGGCAGCCAGCTATCAACGTGGTGTTCGTTTTATTCAAGTCCCGACAACTCTGTTGTCGCAGGTCGACTCCTCCGTTGGCGGCAAAACCGCCGTAAACCATCCCCTCGGTAAAAACATGATTGGCGCGTTTTACCAACCGGCCTCCGTGGTGGTGGATCTCGATTGTCTGAAAACGCTTCCTGCGCGTGAGCTGGCATCGGGGCTGGCGGAAGTGATCAAATACGGCATCATTCTTGACGGTGAATTTTTCAGCTGGCTGGAAGACAATCTGGATGCGTTACTGCGTCTGGATGGTCCGGCAATGGCGTACTGTATCCGTCGTTGTTGTGAGCTGAAAGCAGAAGTTGTCGCAGCAGACGAGCGTGAAATGGGCTTACGTGCTTTACTGAATCTGGGACACACGTTTGGCCATGCGATCGAAGCTGAAATGGGTTATGGCAATTGGTTACATGGTGAAGCAGTCGCAGCAGGTATGGTAATGGCTGCCCGTACGTCAGAACGTTTGGGTCAGTTCACCTCCGCTGATACGCAGCGCATCATTACGCTGTTACAGCGAGCAGGCTTACCGGTGAATGGGCCGCGTGAAATGTCCACCGAGGCTTATCTGCCGCACATGCTGCGAGATAAAAAAGTGTTAGCGGGAGAGATTCGTTTGGTGCTTCCGCGAGCGATAGGGAAGAGTGAAGTGCGCGGCGGAGTGTCGCACGAGGTGGTTCTTAACGCTATTGCTGATTGCCAGCAGGCGTAACAACAAGAAAGGTCAGGCTTACGTTGCGAAACGTAGGTCTTTTAGCTTCAGGTTATGTGCAAAGTCGTAAGCATTAACCTTTGAGTGGGGTGTTAAATGGATGAATTCAAACCAGAAGACGAGCTGAAACCCGATCCCAGCGATCGTCGTACTGGTCGTTCTCGTCAATCGTCTGAACGCGATAATGAGCCGCAAATCAATTTTGATGATGTTGATCTGGATGCTGACGATCGCCGTCCTGCACGTGCACGCAAAGAGCGTGAAGAAGAGCAGGACATTGAAGAAGAGTATGAATCTGATGACGATGCCGTGGATGAAGAGCGTGTAGAACGTCGTCCGCGCAAGCGTAAGAAAGCCGCCAGCAAGCCTGCCTCCCGCCAATATATGATGATGGGTGTGGGTGTTCTGGTACTGCTGCTGCTGATTATCGGCATTGGTTCTGCGCTGAAAGCCCCCTCATCTTCTTCCAATGAGCAGGCAGCATCTGGTGAGAAGAGCATCGATCTTTCTGGCAGCAATGCAACGGATCAGGCGAGCGCAACGGCTCCTGCAACGGGCACTGAGCAGACCGCTGGCAATACCCAGCAGGATGTTTCCCTGCCACCGATTTCCTCTACCCCGACTCAAGGTCAGGCACCTGCGGCAACCGAAGGCCAGCAGCGTGTTGAAGTGCAGGGCGATTTGAACAATGCTCTGACACAACCGCAGGGTCAGGAGCAGGTTAACAACGCCGTGGTTAACTCTACGCTGCCGACCGAACCTGCGACCGT
The DNA here is from genome assembly GCF_030332875.1 of Citrobacter sp. Cpo045. NCBI lineage: Bacteria > Pseudomonadati > Pseudomonadota > Gammaproteobacteria > Enterobacterales > Enterobacteriaceae > Citrobacter > Citrobacter sp. Cpo045. The sequence continues at coordinate 43,335 of NZ_JAOWGZ010000107.1, read as the reverse complement.
TGCGCCGATGCGTAATGGTAATGCTGCGCGCCAGACGGCGAAAACGGAAACGACTGAGCGTCCTGCTGCTACGCGCCAGGAACGTAAACAGGCCGTTATTGAGCCGAAGAGCAAACCGCAAACTACGGTGAAAGCGACGCCGACAGAGCCGAAACCTGTTGCTCAGGCAAAACCAACCGTAACTGCTACCGCGCCGACCACCACAACTAAAGCACCTGTGGTAACCGCTACGCCGAAAGCGACCGCTGAGCCGAAAGCAACTGCGACGCCAACGCAGACCGCAACGCCTGCGCCAACGGCGACAGCAACAACGACAACGCCTGTTGCTGGCGGAGCGAAAAGCGCAGGTAATGTTGGAGCGTTAAAATCTGCGCCGTCCAGCCATTACACGCTGCAGCTCAGCAGTTCTTCTAACTACGACAACCTGAACGGTTGGGCGAAGAAAGAAAACCTGAAGAACTACGTGGTGTACCAGACGACGCGTAACGGTCAACCGTGGTATGTTCTGGTGACAGGCGTGTATGCGTCTAAAGAAGACGCGAAACGTGCAGTGTCTACGTTACCCGCTGATATTCAGGCGAAAAACCCGTGGGCAAAACCGCTGCATCAGGTTCAGGCCGATTTGAAGTAAGATAGGATATGTTCTGCAATGGTTTGATGTTTCGCCCAATTGCGGGACAAAGACTAAAGCGCAGGATGCTGTCGGAGCTTTCTCCACAGCCGGAGAAGGTGTAATTAGTTAGTCAGCATGAAAAAAAATCGCGCTTTTTTGAAATGGGCAGGGGGGAAATACCCCCTGCTTGATGATATCAAACGGCATTTACCTCAGGGTGAGTGCCTGATTGAACCTTTCGTGGGTGCCGGGTCGGTGTTTCTCAACACCGACTTTTCTCGTTATATTCTTGCCGATATCAACAGCGACCTTATCAGTCTCTATAACATCGTGAAGACGCGTACCGATGAGTATGTGCAGGCTTCGCGTGAGCTGTTTATGCCTGAAACCAATCAGGCTGAGGTGTACTATCGGTTCAGAGAAGAATTTAATGCCAGCGAGGATCCGTTCCGCAGAGCAGTGCTGTTCTTGTATCTGAACCGCTTTGGTTACAACGGATTGTGCCGTTATAACCTGCGCGGCGAGTTTAACGTCCCGTTTGGGCGTTATAAAAAACCTTACTTCCCGGAAGCCGAGTTGTACCATTTTGCTGAGAAAGCGCAGAATGCGGAGTTCCATTGCCTCTCCTATGAAGAGTGCATGAACCGTGCGGATAGCAACTCTGTGGTCTATTGTGACCCGCCTTATGCACCGCTTTCGGCGACGGCAAATTTCACTGCGTATCACACCAACAGCTTTAGCCCGAAAGAGCAGGCGCATTTGGCCGAGATGGCAGAAAAGCTGGTCAGTAAGCAGATCCCGGTGTTAATTTCGAACCACGATACGCCCGATACCCGTGAATGGTACCGAGCGGCGAAACATTTTCAGGTCAAAGTGCGGCGCAGCATAAGCAGCAATGGCGGCACGCGTAAAAAGGTGAACGAACTGCTGGCACTGTATAAACCAGGAGTCGTAACGCCTGCGAAGAAATAAATCTCAAGGAGAAGCGGATGAAACAGTATTTGATCGCCCCCTCAATTCTGTCGGCTGATTTTGCCCGCCTGGGTGAGGACACCGCGAGAGCGCTGACTGCCGGTGCCGATGTCGTGCACTTCGACGTCATGGACAATCACTACGTACCGAACCTGACCATCGGACCGATGGTACTGAAATCGCTGCGTAAATATGGCATCACCGCCCCGATTGATGTTCACCTGATGGTGAAACCAGTCGATCGGATTGTCCCGGACTTCGCCGCCGCTGGCGCCAGCATCATTACTTTTCATCCGGAAGCCTCCGAGCATGTCGATCGCACTTTACAGCTGATCAAAGAGCATGGCTGTAAAGCGGGCCTGGTGTTCAACCCGGCAACACCGCTGAGCTATCTGGACTACGTCATGGATAAGCTCGATGTGATCCTGCTGATGTCCGTAAACCCAGGCTTTGGCGGACAGTCCTTCATCCCACAAACGCTGGATAAGCTGCGCGAAGTGCGTCGTCGTATTGATGAATCTGGCTACGATATCCGCCTCGAAGTGGATGGTGGCGTCAAAGTGAATAACATTGGTGAAATTGCCGCGGCAGGCGCAGATATGTTTGTTGCAGGCTCCGCCATTTTCGACCAACCAGACTACAAAAAAGTCATTGATGAAATGCGCAATGAACTGGCGAAGGTAAGTCATGGATAAGTTTCAGGATATTCGGGGCGCTGCATTTGACCTCGACGGCACGCTGGTCGACAGCGCGCCGGGATTAGCCGCAGCGGTGGACATGGCGCTGTATGCGCTGGAACTGCCGGTTGCCGGAGAAGAACGCGTTATCACCTGGATTGGTAACGGTGCAGATGTACTGATGGAGCGCGCGCTGGCGTGGTCCCGTCAGGAGCGCGCAACATTACGTAAAACGATGGGTAAACCGCCCGTTGATGATGATATTCCCGCCGAGGAGCAGGTACGTATTTTGCGTAAACTGTTCGACAGATACTACGGCGATGTCGCAGAAGAGGGGACATTCCTGTTCCCTGATGTTGCCGACACGCTGGGCGCGCTGCATGCGAAAGGATTGCCGCTGGGTCTGGTGACCAACAAACCGACCCCGTTTGTCGCGCCATTGCTCGAAGCATTAGATATCGCCAAGTACTTTAGCGTGGTCATCGGTGGTGACGACGTGCAGAATAAAAAACCGCATCCGGATCCGCTGCTGCTGGTGGCAAGTAAGCTTGGCATCAAGCCTGAGCAAATGCTCTTCGTAGGGGATTCACGCAATGATATTCAGGCGGCAAAAGCTGCTGGCTGTCCGTCCGTTGGCCTGACCTATGGCTACAACTACGGCGAGTCGATCGCGCTGAGCCAGCCCGACGTTATTTACGACCGTATTAATGAACTACTGCCCGCTCTCGGGCTTCCGCATAGCGAAAATCAGGAATCAAAAAATGACTAAGCCCATCGTTTTTAGTGGCGCACAGCCCTCAGGTGAATTGACCATTGGCAACTATATGGGTGCGCTGCGTCAGTGGGTGAGCATGCAGGATGACTACCATTGCATCTACTGCATCGTTGACCAACATGCCATCACCGTTCGTCAGGATGCTCAGCAGCTGCGTAAAGCAACGCTCGATACGCTGGCGCTGTATCTGGCATGCGGTATCGATCCTGAAAAAAGCACCATTTTCGTGCAGTCTCACGTACCGGAGCATGCACAGTTAGGTTGGGCGCTGAACTGCTACACCTACTTCGGCGAACTGAGCCGTATGACCCAGTTCAAAGACAAATCCGCGCGCTATGCGGAGAACATCAACGCCGGTCTGTTTGATTATCCGGTACTGATGGCGGCAGACATCCTGTTGTATCAGACCAACCAGGTACCGGTTGGCGAAGATCAGAAACAGCATCTGGAACTGAGCCGCGATATCGCCCAGCGCTTCAACGCTCTGTATGGCGACATCTTCAAAGTGCCTGAGCCGTTCATTCCTAAATCCGGCGCGCGCGTGATGTCGCTGCTGGAGCCGACGAAGAAAATGTCCAAGTCGGATGACAACCGCAACAACGTGATCGGTCTGCTGGAAGATCCGAAATCTGTGGTTAAGAAAATCAAACGTGCGATGACCGACTCCGAAGAGCCGCCGGTTGTACGCTACGACGTGCAGAACAAAGCGGGTGTTTCCAACCTGCTGGATATTCTCTCCGCCGTCACCGGTAAGAGCATTCCGGAGCTGGAACAGCACTTCGAAGGCAAAATGTATGGTCATCTGAAAGGTGAAGTCGCAGAGGCCGTTTCCGGTATGCTGACTGAGCTTCAGGAGCGCTATCACCGTTTCCGTAACGATGAAGCTTTCCTGCAGAAAGTGATGAAAGAAGGTGCGGAAAAAGCCAGCGCCCGCGCATCTGTTACGCTGAAAGCCGTTTACGAAGCGATTGGTTTTGTCGCCAAGCCGTAATGCGCTCTGTGTTGTTAAAAAACCGGGAAGTTCCCGGTTTTTTTGTATCTGCGCAATCGCTTCTATTACTGATTCGCAGCCGGGCCACAGCCACCAATAATTTTTGAAATCGAAATTGCTGGATGCAGGAAATAATCGTAGCTGCAGTTATTTTTTGTGTTTTCGATATGACCAGTACACGCGGTTAGCGTAGCCAGAACACCAGCAATGATGGTGATTTTTGCAAATTTAAACATGTCAAAATCCTTGTTAGATATCTATTTCTAAATGGATGAAGTCCATTTTTCGCCGGATAAGATATCAACTAACATAAACTTTAAGTAGTCCAGAAAAGGACATGTCGCTTTATATATAAAACATACGGTTAGTGAATTGAATTTAAATAAAAAAGCCTGGTATTAATAAATAATACCAGGCTACGGATTTAATTAATTAGCGAAATGTTTTTCTGAAATTCAACATAAAGCCTTTATCGCTGATGTTGTCCTCTTTCCACTGGTAAGCGTCCAGATTCAGGCTGGCGTCTTCGGCGCTGTATTTCACGCCGACCGTCGCCAGGCCGTTGACGCCTCCGCCTTTTTGGTCGTCGTCTACGCTAAAGGACTGGCCTGTGGCACCTTGCAGTGACGCAGTACGCTGGCTCTTGCTGTAGCTCAGGTTCGGACCGCCTTCCAGCGTGGCGCTGGCGCTCCAGCCATTTTCAGCGGTATAGTCGAACTTCATTCCGACAATGGAATCCACAGCGGTTTCGCTGCCAGCGTTCATCGAAAGGTTAAAGTCCCCCGCACTACGCTCTTTATAGCTGCCTTCCAGCGTATGACGGAATTTCACCCCGGCGTACGGCGTGACTTTCAACGTATCGTTGAGCATGGTGAAGGTTTTCGCCCCTTCGCTGCGGAACTCAAGATACTGCTGACGTGCGTTGGAATCCGCCACCTTATTGGTGTCGCCATAAGAGACAGAACGGCTGCTGTCGAGGTTGTGTACGTCATAACGCAGGCTGTTCTTCCACGCCAGACCTTCATTAAACGCCATGCTGTGCTTCAGACCAAAGAACTGGCTGTAGCCGCCGGTCAGGCCGTTGTCGCCCGCGGTCTTCGAACCGTCACCGTCCAGGCGCGCGATGCCGTACTCCAGCGTCAGATTCTGGCTGGCGGTGAGATCCAACGACTGACGTAATGCCAGCATGTCGTACTGGGTATCGTTGCCCAACTCAGCGCGTGGGTCGCCTTTCGCTACGACGTTGAACGCCAGGCCATCTTTAATTTGCGGCGCGGCATCGGCCAGCATGGTAAAGCGGTTGCTTAGCACGCGGGCTTCACGGAACGCGGTGATAGCCTGACTGCCGCTCACCTGCTTAAGCGCGTTGTTCAGTTCAGCGGTGGAGCCAACGTTGAGGCTGGTGTACAGCTCGTTGTTGGTGTAACCGGCGTCGAGCGCCTGCGCCACGTCACTGACGGAACCATCGGTCGCCACATCGGCATAGGCGTTTTTGGTCATGGTGACGTCAACGTTGCCGCTGGCATCGGTGCTGCCCTGTGCATTCCACACCACGGAGGTGGACTGAATGGCACCTGCGTCGGACAGGTTGCTGCCCTCGACCACGTTGTCAAAGCTGACGGTGGTGTCGGCAGTACCTGCGGTAAAACCGGTGTTAATCTCCACGCCGTTCATGCTGGCATTGCTGACCATCAACTTACCGGCGCTGCCATCAGCGCTGGTGCCGACCACATAGCCCGACAGGTTGTTGGTGGCCGTTGAATCTGCACTATCGCTGGTGATAACGGTTGTCGTACCATCGGTAATGGTAGGTTCCGTGGGGGCCGTGAAGTCAACATAATGCTCTTCCGTACCGTCGCCGTTTTCGCCGCTGCCTTCAATGGTTTTACCATCCTGCTTGATAAAGCCGGAGCCGGTCACGTTGTCATCAATGTAGACTGTGCCGTTATTGACGATATGGCCGTTACTGCCCAACTGGCTGAAGGCGTAGGAGTTGCTGGCGTAAATATTGATGGTGCCGTTATTCTCGATCACCGCATCGGATTTGGCATCTGATTCCAGCTGCATCCCGACCATACCGGTTTGTGTGGTACCTTCGGTTCCCACATTGATGGTGCCGTTATTGACCATCTTCGCACTGCCGTGCGCGGACATCGCCACATTGTTAGTTTTATCAATGTTGATGGTGCCGTCGTTAATGGCTTTACTGCCGCCATTATTTTTCGAGGTAGTGACCTGCCCGTTAATGACGCCAGTGCTGCCGTTGTACAGCGTGTGCCCGCTCCCGCCGGTGGCGATATCGGCATCGCTGTTCACTGTCCCCCAGTTATTGAAGGCGCCGGACCACAGGGCGTTATCTGCCAGCGTCATCACGCCGCCTTCAAGATTATTGAGCGTACCGTTTTTATCGACGGTGCCGTTATTAATGACACCCGCGTTATTGACGGTTGCGGCAGCGGTAAATTTGAGTTTATCGACTTCGCCGCCAGCGTTGTTGTTCAGTACCGCACCACCCGATGCGCCGGTCCAGTCCGTCACGATGCCGGTATTGTTCATGGTGCTGGACCATTGCTCAACCGTGTTCATGGACCCGCTGTTGTTGATAATGGAACCTGCGACGGTGGTGCCGGTTTTCCCGGTCACGGTGCCTGTATTGTTGAAGACACCGCCATCAACGGAGACTGCCGCTGTTGTACCTTCGTTGGTATAGGTGCCGCCTGTTGCAATACTGACGCTGCTGATGCTGCCGGTGTCGGCATTGGTTAAATCGCCGTAATTTTTAACGATGACCTTGCCGCCGCTGACGGTGCCCGCGTTGCTAATGTGTACGGTTTCCGTTGCTATCGGATTGGTAATGATGGTTTCGCCGGTAAGCGTTTCGCCTGCGGCGGTAATGACATCGCCATCAGCAAAAGTAAGGGAAACGTTGCTGTCGGTTGGGTTGTAGTCGTCGCTGCCCTGGCAGTTGCTGTCATAACAGACCGTACCGTAGTTAACCACGGTACTTTTGCTATCAGTCAGGAAAGGCTTGCCGTAATTGGCATCAATATTGATGGTGCCTGTGGTGTCGTTAATCACGATGCCACCATTCAGCGCCGCCATGCCCACCAGTTGGTTATCATCGGTTTTGGTGACGCCTGCATCGGCGGTCAGGTTAATAGTGCCCTGGTTAATGGCTGTGCCGCCGTTAAGTGCCATCATACCGAAGCCCGCATTATTGACGGTAATGGTGCCTGTATTGGTGGCGGTTGCATCGCCATAACCACCGTCGGTGGTGCCTGCCACCATTGCCGAGCTGGTCAGATAGAGTTGTGATGGTGACCAGTAGCTTTTGCTGGCGACGGTATTATCGTCGTTCAGCGTCGGGACGAAGCCGTCCAGGTAAATATCTCCGGCATTGAGGGCCGTCCCTTTACTGGCGGATACGCCATAGACCCCCGCCCCCTGGAGATTTATTGTGGCGCCTGCCTCGTTGCTCACTTCGCCGTAGTTTTCCGCCAGCATGGCGTACAGCGTATTGCTGTACCAAATCAGCGGGAAGGTTCCTATTCCTCCATCGCTGCCTGGGGTTAGTGACGATACCAGCGTGATTGATCCTCCCGCTGCGTTGCTAACTATCGATCCTTGATCGGTAGCCGCAGTGATTGCATTACGGTTGTCATGACCGCTTGTGGCATAGGCGCTAATATCGCCACTATTTTTTGCCTGTGCGCCGCTGCGGGCGAATAATAGGGCGACAGCGCCGTCATCAACGATGGCTCCCTGATTATCGATCGATGAACCCTGGCCTTTTGCGGTTAATATTGCGTTGTAGGTGTAATGCTCACTGGGCAAAACTGTTTCTGTGATTTTAATTACAGAGTTTTGGTCTAACGTTAAGCTGCCGCCGTTTTGTACATTGGCCAGTGTCACTGAGCCGCCGGGGAGGGTGGTGATATTCAATGTGGACTCACCGCTTAATGTGACACTGCTAGCTCCGTCTATATTTATGCCTGTAACAGACGATACTTCGCCATCGCCATTTTCGGCGTAGTTGATATCAATACCGCCCATCAGATTGACGGTATTGCCATCACCTTTGACCGTGAGGCCGTATGTATCCAGCCACTGTCCACTTACCGTGCTCACATCGCTAACATTGATGTTAAGCGAGCCGGTTAGATCCACCTGATTGTTCGTGCCGCTGACGGTGATTCCCTGGAGGGTATCGCTGTTGCTGGCCATCTGGCTATCTGCGTCATAGTCACCGCTGATTGTGACGTTGCCGGTAATATTCAGCGTATTGTTATCACCCGCCATATCGAGGCCCTGTGCACCACGGTATAGGCCGTTGCTGTCCTCGACAGCGGTCACATTGATATCACCATCCAGCGTCGCCTGTGACGAGTCGCCACTCATTTCTGCGGCAGTACCATTCAGGCTGACGTCGATATTTCCTTTATTATTAAAGACATTTCTTTCACCATCGATCACAAAACCCACGGAGTTTGCATCGCGCACGGTCGCGTTGCCGGTGTTTTTGATTTCGTTACCCGCCCCGTCAGTGACGATACCCGTCGCGCCGTTGGTGACCAGCATGTCACCTGCCTGAGTCAGGCTATTATCATTTCCATCAATTACTGCAGCGATAGAGCCCGCGCCATCCACGGTGATATCACCCGTATTCGCGATTCGGGAATTATCGCCCGCAATGACGGTACCCGTTGCGCCCTGCGCAATGGTTTGATCTCCTTCGCCAATAACCAGCGCCTTATTTCCCGCGATGTACAGCCCGGTTGACCCCGCGCCGGTGACCGTTGAGTCGCCGGTGTTATCAATCACCGCACCATCACCGGTCATTTTGGCTCCGGTCGCGCCGTCGGTAACGTTTAGTTCGCCATCGTTAGTAATGCGCGTTTTGTCGCCGGTGATGCTGATACCGATAGAGCCTGCGCCGCTGACATCGGTGGTGCCGATATTATCGAAGGTGGCGCTGTTGCCGTTAATCAGGATGCCCGTTGCGCCACCGGAAATATCCTGCTTCCCTTCGCTGTTAATGGTTGCGTTGTCGCCGTCAATATATAGCCCGGTAGAACCTGCGCCGCTGGCGGTGGTATCGCCTTTATTGTCGATGAGGACATCATCACCGGTAATCTTTGCCCCGGTAGCGCCGTCGGCCACATAGAGTTCGCCATCGTTGATAACGTGCGAGTTGTCGCCATTGACGATGGAGCCGGTTGAACCTTGACCGCTGATGTTAGAGGTGCCGGTATTCGCCACCGTGGTTTCGTTGCCATCGATCACCATGCCGGTGCCGCCACCTGTGACGTCAATGCCACCGGAAATGCGGGTGGTGGTGCCGTTACCTGAAATCAGCGCGCCGGTTGCGCCGTCGACGTTGCTTTGTCCTGAAATCGTATTGGTGGTGTTGTCACCGGTAATGACGATGCCGACCGCACCATCGCTGACGGAGGAATCACCGCTTAACGCGTTGTTTGTCCGATCGCCGGAGATGATGACGCCAGTTTTACCTTCACCACGGGTATCAACCCCGCGATCGGCAGTATTTGAAGCGTCATCGCCAGCGACGACGGTTGTCTGGTCATCGGCAACGATCAGGTATCCCTGGTTGTCATATTTCCAGTACAGGCCGCTTCCTTGTACCGTACCTTCAATGACGGCGGCATTCTCATCGGTCACTTTCCAGTCGGAAACCAGCAGCGTTTTACCGTCTTGTAATGCGATCTGCCACCGATCATCCTGTTCGACGTAATTCCATACGGCGCCGCCGAGGTCCGTGCCGCTATCCAGCTTGATGCCGTCAAATGTCAGTGTGTTCAGGCCTTTATCGATGGTGACGCCGTTACTGAAGGTAATAACAGAGGTATCATCAGGAGGTGTAGGTGTTACATCGCCGCCATCGTCATCGGGAGGCGTGGGCGTTACATCACCGCCATCGTCATCGGGAGGTGTGGGCGTTACATCACCGCCATCATCGTCGGGAGGCGTGGGCGTTACATCACCGCTATCGTCATCGGGAGGTGTGGGCGTTACATTGCCGCTATCGTCGTCGGGAGGCGTGGGCGTTACATCGCCATTATCTGATGGGGTTGCCGGAGTATCATTATGGTGGGAATGGCCGCCGCCATTGTTATCGATACCTATCGCTACACCAGCTGTTAGCGCAGCGACACCACCTGCGACCCATCCCCAGTGATTGTCTTGTTCTGTATAATCTGCCAGGCAGCGTGCGGAGCGTTTGTTACGTTCGGCTTTTGATAATACGGATATATCAGTAGGGCAATCATTGTCATCGTCGCTACTATCTGCGGCTATCGCCGGGAGATAGTAAGTTTGCAACGCAAGAGCAATACCCACAGCAATGAGTTTTTTCCTTTGCATAATCGACATCCTTAAATAAATACGCACAAAATATGCCATTGAAGGCATAAATTTATTTCGAGGTAATTTATTATTTTGCCACTGAATGACCGTGCTTCGTCAAATTACTCAATGGTCATGTATTATTTAGGATATGAATTAGATTTATGGGTTGTACGGATATGAATAGGGTATTTTACGTGTTTTTTATAAATTAGAGCGAAGATTTATTTTGTTGGTGAATGAATTTAGTCTTTCTTAATTCAGGTTTGAGAATAAATCATGAATAATAAACGAGAAAATAAATGCCCTGAGAGTCAGGACATTTATTTGCATTCAATTAATGGTTTGAGAACCAGTTCAGCTTATCGCGAAGGCCTACCACACGACCAACAATAATTAACGCTGGGCTTTCAACCTGTTGCGCCAACTCTCCTAGCTGAGTCAGCTCTCCATTGACGACACGCTGTTTCACGGAGGTACCGTTTTCTACCAGGGCGACGGGCATATCGGGCTGCATGCCAAATTCGATCAATTTTTCCTGAATCGTAGCCGCCTGGTTCAGCCCCATGTAGAACACCAGCGTTTGTTTCTCTGCTGCCAGGTTTTCCCAGTCCAGCTCACCGCCGGTTTTCAGGTGTCCGGTAACCAGACGCACGCTCTGAGCGTAATCACGATGGGTCAGTGGAATGCCGGAATAGGCAGAACAACCGGAGGCTGCGGTAATACCCGGCACTACAGAGAATGGGATACCGGCATGGCACAGCGTTTCCAGCTCTTCGCCACCGCGGCCAAAGATGAATGGGTCGCCACCTTTCAGTCGTACCACGCGCTTGCCCTGTTGTGCTTCACGCAGCAGGATCTGGTTGATCTCTTCCTGCGGTACGCAGTGATAGCCCGCACGTTTACCGACGAACACTCGGTCTGCATCGCGGCGTACAAGGTTCATGATGTCGTCGGAAACCAGACGGTCATAGACCACGACATCCGCTTGCTGGATCTGCTGTAGCCCTTTCAGCGTCAGCAGGCCGGCATCGCCAGGACCGGCGCCAACCAGCACCACTTCACCACGGTGATCCAGCGGTTCGCTGAGCATTTGCTCAGTGGTTTCCTCGACGGCTTTCAGGTCATTGTTCGCCAACGACTGTGCCAGGCGGTCATTCACGAACAATTTTTCCCAGAAGCGGCGACGTTCACCCATGCTGGCAAACTGTTGCTTCACTCGGGAACGCAACTTGCCAGCATACTGCGCGACCTGGCCCAGATGCTGAGGCAGTACGGATTCAAGCCTTTCACGCAGCAGACGGGCAAGCACTGGCGATGTCCCGCCGGAGGAGACCGCCACCATCAGCGGTGAGCGGTCAATAATGGAAGGCATGATAAAACTGGCTGCTTTTGGCGCATCGACCACGTTGCAGAAGATACGGCGTGATTCTGCGGCGGTGCTGACGCTTTGGTTGACGGCATCGTCATCGGTGGCGGCAATAGCCAACCAGCAGGTGTCGAGCAGGGACTCATCGAACGGCCCCTCAACCAGCGTCAGCATGTTTTCATCTGCCCATACTTTGAACTGCGGAATAAACGCCAGCGCATTAACCGTTAAACGGGCGCCCGCTTCCAGCAGTAACCGCGCTTTGCGTTCTGCGACATCACCACCGCCGACGATCAAGCAGTCGCGGTTACGTAGTTGACAAAATATAGGCAAATGATCCACGACATTACCCCTTAATTATTGGCAGCAGCCTCTGGCTGATTGATTTTTGCCGGAGCCGGACGCTCCGATTTTGGCGTAGCATACCAATAACCCAATCCCATGAATACGACACCGGACAAAGTATTACCGAGTGTCACCCACAACAGGTTATGACCAATTCCTGACAGGGTATAGGCTTCGCTGTGGTGGCCGAACCAGGAGAGGGCAAACAGCGTCATGTTGGCAACGGAGTGCTCGTAGCCGGAAGCGATAAACGCCAGCAGACACCACCAGATAGCGAGGAATTTTGCTGCGCCTTCGGTACGGATTGCCATCCAGATTGCCAGACAAACCAACCAGTTACACAGTGCGCCTTTAAAGAACAAAACCATTGCAGGCGCGGTCGTTTTCGCCAGAGCAACCGAATGGACGATGCTGGTATCGACCGGCAGCAGGCTACCGCCACCCCAGCTGTAAAGCAGGGCGACAAACACTGAACCGACCAGGTTACCCAGCCAGGTTTTTGGCAGGATAGCCCACATCTGACCGTGGCTGATGGTGCCTGCTTTGACGCCGAGCGTCAGAAACATGGTGTGGCCGGTAAACAGTTCCGAACCGGCAATAATGACCAGCGTTAAGGCGATACCAAAGGTTGCACCCATCACCAGAGGACGAACGGACGGGTCGAGCAGATTACCGAGGGTGAAAATAAGAATGATGCCGAGACCCACATAGGCTCCCGCCATTGCCGAACTGATCCAGAATCCGAGCGGGTTATTAGCCGATAGGCGTGCGATGCGCGCAGCGTTAGCCGCACACTTATTAATAGTGTCTGTGAACATGTGTTGATTATCCTTGAAGTACAAACAATAAAAAGAAGTCGTAACCGTAGGCCGGACAAGGCATTTATGCCGCCATCCGGCAATGTGCCTGTGCAATTGCCTGATGGCGCTACGCTTATCAGGCCTACCATTAAAAGACCTACAAATACGTCAAAAAAGGGGAGGCGTTGCGCCTCCCAAAATTAATTAACCGCGCAGTTGCACCGTGCCGTCTTTCACTCGCGCTTCGTAATGTTTCACGGAGAACTGTTCGTCTTCCATGCACAGACCGTCGCTTAAACGAAAACGCTGTTTTTTCAGCGGGCTGGCAACCCACAATTCGCCCTGATGTTCAGCAATCAGCCCACGAGAAAGCACGCTGGACTCAAAGAACGGGTCGATGTTGCTGATCGCAAACACCTGGTCGCTGTGATACGGGCGGAAAATCGCAACCTGCTCGTTACCTAACAGGGCGCAGACGCCTGTTGCAGGCAGAATGTCATCGATTTTGCAGATGTTTTTCCACTGGCTCATGCGTTTTCCTCCACCAGAGTCACCGGGATACGCTCATAAGGCGTGGCCGGACGATGTTGTTCACGTTCAGGCACAACCTGGACATTCGGATCGCGTTTTTCGCTGTTGATAAAGTGTTTGAAGCGAACCTGCGCGGATGGGGTGTTAACGGTTTCTGTCCACTCACACACCACAGCTTCACGCAGACGGGCCATCTCTTCTTCAAGATGTTGGTTCAGGCCCAACTTGTCGTCGATGATGACGGACTTCAGATACTCGATACCGCCTTCCAGATTGTCTAACCACGGTGCGGTACGGGTCAGTTTGTCGGCAGTACGGATGTAGAACATCATGAAACGGTCAAGGTACTTGAGCAGCGTTTCGCGATCGATATCCGCTGCCAGCAGGTCTGCATGACGAGGTTTCATCCCGCCGTTACCGCAAACGTACAGGTTCCAGCCTTTCTCAGTGGCGATGATACCCACGTCTTTACCCTGAGCTTCCGCACATTCACGGGTACAGCCGGAGACGCCGAATTTCATTTTGTGCGGGGTACGAATGCCTTTGTAGCGATTTTCCAGCTCCACGCCGAAGCCCACGCTATCGCCGACGCCGTAACGGCACCAGGTGCTGCCTACGCAGGTTTTTGCCATACGCAGCGCTTTGGCATACGCGTGACCGGTTTCAAAACCGGCTTCAATCAGCTGACGCCAGATTTCCGGCAGGTCATCTTTCTGCGCGCCGAACAGGCCGATACGCTGAGAACCGGTAATTTTGGTGTACAGGTTAAATTCACGCGCGATACGGCCCACAGCTACCAGGCCTTCAGGGGTAATTTCGCCACCCGCAGAGCGCGGGATCACGGAATAAGTACCGTCTTTCTGGATGTTCGCCAGGAAGTTGTCGTTGGTGTCCTGCAACGGCGTGTGCTGCGGTTTGAGGATGTACTCATTCCAGCAGGAAGCCAGCAGGGAACCTACGGTAGGTTTACACACTTCGCAGCCGTAACCTTTCCCGTGTTTTGCCAGCAGCTCTTCGAAGGTTTTGATGCCTTCTACGCGGATGAGATGGAACAGTTCCTGACGTGAGTACGGGAAGTGTTCACACAGGTTGTTGTTAACTTCGATACCCTGTTTCGCCAGTTCGGCGTTCAGGACCTGCGTTACCAGCGGGATACACCCGCCGCAGCCGGTCCCGGCTTTGGTTTCCGCTTTCAGCGCCGCAACGGTATGGCAGCCCTTGTTGATAGCGGCAACCAGCATGCCTTTGGTGACGTCAAAACAGGAGCAAATCTGCGCGCTGTCCGGCAGTTTATCGACACCGATAGACGGCTTACCGCTGCCCGCGTGCGCTGGCAGAATCAGTGAATCCGGGTTTTCCGGCAGTTCGATGGCGTTCAGCACCAGTTGCAGCAGATTGCCGTAATCGCTGGTATCGCCTACCAGAACCGCGCCGAGCAGGGTTTTGTTATCTTCGCTAACGATCAGGCGTTTGTAGACTTCTTTGCTTTCGTCGAGATAGACGTAGCTACGGGCGCCCGGCGTGCGCGCATGCGCGTCGCCAATACCGCCGACGTCAACGCCGAGCAGCTTCAGCTTGGCGCTCAGGTCCGCGCCTTCAAAGGCGTTTTCAGTTTCGAGAATATGGTCAACGGCAACCTGCGCCATTTTATAGCCTGGAGCGACCAGACCATACACGCGGTTGTTCCAGCTGGCGCATTCGCCGATGGCATAGATGTCCGGGTCAGATGTCTGGCAAGTGTCGTTAATGACGATCCCGCCGCGTGGCGCGACGTCCAGACCGCACTGGGTGGCCAGTTTGTCGCGTGGACGAATACCGGTAGAGAAGACGATGAAATCGACTTCCAGTTCGCTACCGTCGGCAAAACGCATGGTTTTGCGCGCTTCGGTGCCTTCCTGAACGATCTCTTTGGTGTTTTTGCTGGTGTGCACACGCACGCCCATGCTTTCAATTTTGCGACGTAACTGTTCGCCACCCATATGATCCAGCTGTTCAGCCATCAGCATTGGGGCGAATTCAATCACGTGGGTTTCAACGCCGAGGCTTTTCAGCGCACCGGCGGCTTCCAGGCCCAGTAGACCACCGCCGACAACAGCACCGCGTTTGCTGCGGCGCGCGCAAGACTCAATGGCGTTGAGGTCTTCGATGGTGCGGTAAACGAAGCAGTCCTGGGTTTCCGAACCTTTAATCGGTGGGATCCACGGGTAAGAGCCCGTCGCCATGATCAGCTTATCGTAGTAAACCGTACGACCTGCGCTGGAGTGGATTACCTTCTCCTGGCGGTTAATGGTAATTGCGCGCTCGCCCACTAACACCTTAACGCCGTGCTTCTCGTAGAATCCTTCACGCACCAGAGAAAGCTCTTCGGCGGTGTGGTGGGAGAAGTAGGAAGACAGGTGTACACGGTCGTACGCTTTGCGGGGTTCTTCACAGAAGACGGTAATATCAAAATTGGCAGCGTCGGATTTATCAAGAAGATCCTCAATAAAGCGATGGCCGACCATACCATTACCGATAATAGCGAGTCTGACTTTGCTCATTTTTGCCTCGATTTCTTTTCTATTACTGCCTACCTTAACGATTCAGCAACCGCGCTTATTGATGCAAATCAAATTCGCCCTTATATACTCCTTAAGAGGTATATAACTGATTTGTCAGCATTTTTATAAGTGACGGAATTATTTGGGTTTTCGTGTTTGTATAAATAGCGTACAAATTAAGGGGTTTTTGTAAGAATTGGCCTACATGACCAATGAAAGAAGAGGAGGGTGAGAATGTGCCGGATGATGTGGATACCATCCGGCAGTGAGATTAATGCGCTGCTGGGGCGTTATGCTGGCGATGGCGCGTGACAAACCCAAGAATAAAGCACATCACGAATACAACCGCATACAAGCCGTTAGCTGTTTGCAATGCCGCCTGCGGGCCGCTGTGTGCCACGATAGGGCCGGTGACGACGAAAGTGAGCATGGTGCCGATGGTGCCGCAGGTCAGAACGAAGTTAACCAGTTTGGGTGAGGCGACCTTCGTCTGCTGGGAGCCAAGGGTAATGATGGTGGTATAAATCGCACTGGAGAAGAAGCCCAGCGTCATAATAAACCACGGCATATGCTCTGGCGTACCGGTGATAAACAGATACATCAGGACGGTAGCCAGACCCGCCAGTACGGTCAGGATGCGCTGCAAATCGAAGAAACGCAGAATAAAGCTAAATGCCCACATGCCAACCATGTAAGACATCCAGAAGTCGCTGACCAGTTTACCCGCATCGTTCAGGCTCATGCCCAGACTTTTGGCGTACTCCGGGACCCAGGAGATAAAACCCAACTGACCGAGGATGTAGCACAGTGCAGCGATCGCCAGAAACAGCACGCCAATCCCCCATTTTTCTTTTACTACCGGCGCGTCTGACTGCTGAGCGTGTTTACCCAGTGCCGGGAATTCACAACCGAAGGTCAGCAGGAAAATGGCGACGTATACGAGGCCGATGCAGGCATAGACCCAATACCATTCGATGCTGCGCGCTAACAGGAACGCGGCAACCATCGGGAAAATCATGCCGGCCATGCTGAAGAAGGAGTCAGTAAACAGCAGGCGGGAACCGCGCTGGCGACCTTCGTACATTTGAGTTACCAGGAACGTACCAATCGACATGGTAATACCGCTCACCAGGCCCAAAACAAACATGGCGGCGGAGAACAAGGCCAGGCTATGGCTGAACATCAGTCCGGCAACGGCCAGTACCATCAGGATAAAGCCGAAGCGCAACTGGGTTTTCAGTGGCACGATTTCCATTAACCATGCATTCAGAAAGATAGAGATCAGAATGCCGGCATTCAGGAAGGTGAAGGTGTTACTCATGCTGGAAACGGGCAAATGGAAGTAATCTGCGATGTTTCCCATCACCATCCCGGTGACAATTACCAACGCACCTGTCAGGGCGTAGGAGAGAAAGCTAATCCATGTGAGCTTGATGCGATTGCTGTTAGTCATGACTGGCCTGTATAGAAGTGTAAGGCGCATTGACTGCGCCGTGAGCGGGCAGATTTTAGGTGCTTTAGTGACGCATTTAAATATTTATCGGTAATAACTTGGTGCGTTACATTTTTCTATGTGATCTTGATCACATTGATACTTGCAGCCATGAGGTTACATTTGTTTCAGGTACGTAAAATTAAGTAAAGGGATGGCCTTGTCCTTGAAGGCTCTTTAGAATCAATTCACTTGCTTCATTTCTGCTCTTGTTAAGGAATTCTCATGCTCAAATCGACTCTGGCGGCTGTTGCAGCTGTTCTCGCTCTTTCTGCTCTCTCCCCCGCAGCACTGGCAGCAAAAGGTGATCCACATGTTCTGCTGACAACCTCTGCTGGTAACATTGAGCTGGAGCTGAACAGTCAGAAAGCCCCGGTTTCAGTGCAAAACTTTGTCGATTATGTCAACAGTGGTTTCTATAACAACACCACGTTCCACCGTGTGATCCCAGGCTTCATGGTGCAGGGCGGCGGTTTTACCGAGCAGATGCAGCAGAAGAAACCTAACCCGCCAATCAAGAATGAAGCCGATAACGGACTGCGTAACACTCGCGGCACGATTGCTATGGCGCGTACAGCGGATAAAGACAGCGCGACCAGCCAGTTCTTTATCAACATTGCAGATAACGCTTTCCTCGATCACGGCCAGCGCGACTTTGGCTACGCTGTTTTCGGTAAAGTTGTGAAAGGTATGGATGTCGCGGATAAGATCTCTCAGGTACAGACCCATGATGTCGGTCCATACCAGAATGTCCCGTCAAAACCGATTGTTATCCTTTCTGCTAAAGTCCTGCCGTAATCGTATCTTGCGCGGGTAGTTCTTGCCCGCGTTCACCCCTCTCTCTGCGTAACCCGAAATTGCTGCTTATACTTGTGGCAAGTGTCGGCTCATTCAGGGAGGTCACGTGAAAAAACTCACCGATAAACAAAAGTCCAGGCTGTGGGAACAACGGCGAAACACCAATTTCCAGGCCAGCCGACGGCTGGAAGGCGTAGATATTCCACGGGTTACTCTGAGTGCTGAAGACGCCCAGGCGCGTCTTGAAGAGCTGAGGAGGCACTATGAGCGATAAATTCGGTGATGGTCGCGACCCGTATTTATATCCGGGCCTGAATGTCATGCGTAACCGTCTGGGGATTCATCA
This sequence comes from Citrobacter sp. Cpo045, assembly GCF_030332875.1. Lineage (NCBI taxonomy): Bacteria > Pseudomonadati > Pseudomonadota > Gammaproteobacteria > Enterobacterales > Enterobacteriaceae > Citrobacter > Citrobacter sp. Cpo045. The sequence goes on along the minus strand of NZ_JAOWGZ010000107.1, from coordinate 24,723 downwards.
GGCGCAGCGTTTAGCGCAGGCGGCTTATGAACTGACAGCGCTGCGTGCGGCGACTATCGAATTGGGGCCGCTTAAACGGGGCTTACCGCACCTGTGCGCCATTCATCGCCAGCTGTATCGGGATATTTTTGACTGGGCGGGACACCTGCGTGAAGTCGATATTTACCAGGGCGATACTCGCTTTTGCCATTTCGCCTATATCGAGAAAGAGGGCAATGCGCTGATGCAGGACCTGGAAGATGAGTCCTGGCTGGTGGGAATACCGGAAGACAAGTTTGTCGATCGTCTTGCGCACTATTATTGCGAAATCAATGTGCTGCATCCATTTCGCATTGGCAGTGGCCTGGCGCAGCGTATTTTCTTCGAACAGTTAGCGATTCATGCCGGGTATATGCTGAGCTGGGATGGCATTCCGGTTGAGGAGTGGAATCAGGCTAATCAGAGCGGGGCGATGGGTGACCTGTCTGCACTGCGGGCGATATTTCGTAAAGTGGTAAGCGAAGCCCCGGAAACTGAGTAGAATAGCGCGGTTCTTATGTACCGGAGCCGCCATGATCCTGCTTATTGATAACTATGATTCTTTTACCTGGAACCTGTACCAATACTTCTGCGAACTGGGCGCTGATGTCCTTGTCCGGCGCAACGACGAGCTGACGCTGGCGCAAATCGACGCGCTGAACCCGCAAAAAATCGTGATTTCCCCTGGGCCATGCACGCCGGATGACGCCGGTATCTCACTGGAGGTTATTCGTCATTTCGCCGGTAAGCTCCCCTTGTTGGGTGTTTGTCTTGGCCACCAGGCGATGGCGCAGGCCTTTGGCGCGAGCGTAGTTCGGGCGGCTAAAGTGATGCACGGTAAAACCTCGCCGATTACCCATACCGGGCAGGGTGTTTTTCAGGGACTCGCTAACCCATTAACGGTGACGCGCTACCACTCTCTGGTGGTTGCCCCTGAGACGCTTCCCGAGTGCTTTGAGGTGACGGCCTGGAGTGAAACGCAGGAGATTATGGGCATTCGTCACCGCGAGTGGGATATGGAAGGGGTACAGTTTCACCCGGAGAGTATTCTCAGCGAACAGGGGCATCAGCTGCTGGCTAATTTTCTCAATCGCTGATTTGTAGTTGCTATTCAGTGATTTTTTATTCATATTTTGTGATTATAATTTCACTGGCGTTTCTGCTTAACAGGGTGGTAATGACATGGCAACTGAACAAACTGCAATTACGCGCGCGACATTCGATGAAGTGATTCTGCCGATTTATGCACCGGCTGAGTTTATCCCGGTAAAAGGAAAAGGGAGTCGAGTGTGGGATCAACAGGGCAAAGAGTATGTTGATTTCGCGGGCGGCATTGCAGTGACCGCGTTAGGGCATTGCCATCCGGCATTGGTTGAGGCGTTAAAAACCCAGGGTGAAACCCTGTGGCATACCAGCAACGTATTTACCAACGAACCGGCGTTGCGCTTAGGCCGTAAAATCATTGATGCGACCTTTGCCGAGCGTGTGCTGTTCATGAACTCCGGTACTGAAGCCAACGAAACCGCCTTTAAGCTGGCGCGCCACTATGCCTGCGTGCGTCATAGCCCGTTCAAAACCAAAATCATTGCCTTCCATAATGCGTTTCACGGCCGTTCGCTGTTTACCGTATCCGTTGGTGGGCAGCCGAAATACTCCGACGGCTTTGGGCCAAAACCGGCGGATATCATCCATGTTCCGTTTAACGATCTGCATGCGGTCAAAGCGGTGATGGACGATCACACCTGCGCGGTGGTGGTTGAGCCTATTCAGGGAGAGGGCGGCGTCACTGCGGCAACGCCGGAATTCCTGCAAGGTTTGCGTGAACTTTGTGACCAGCACCAGGCGCTGTTGGTATTTGATGAAGTGCAGAGCGGGATGGGGCGTACCGGCGATTTGTTTGCCTATATGCACTACGGCGTGACGCCGGATATCCTCACCAGCGCGAAGGCGCTCGGTGGAGGCTTCCCGGTAAGTGCGGTGTTGACCACTCAGGAGATTGCCTCCGCGTTCCACGTGGGTTCGCACGGCTCCACCTACGGCGGTAACCCGCTGGCCTGCGCGGTAGCGGGGGCAGCGTTTGATATCATCAACACGCCGGACGTGCTGGGAGGCATTCAGGCCCGGCGTCAGGCGTTTGTCCAGCATTTGCACAAGATTGATCAACAGTTCGACATTTTCAGCGATATTCGCGGGATGGGGCTGCTGATTGGCGCTGAGTTGAAGCCGCAGTTTAAAGGCCGGGCGCGCGATTTCCTCTATGCCGCCGCGCACGAAGGGGTGATGGTGCTGAACGCCGGGCCGGACGTAATGCGTTTCGCGCCGTCGCTGGTAGTAGAGCAGGCGGATATCGATGAAGGGATGCAGCGCTTCGCGCAGGCGGTAGCGAAGGTGGTGGGCTGATTGCCGGATGGCGGCGCGAGCGCCTTATCCGGCCTACAGGGTAAGGTGTGATTCGTAGGCCGGATAAGCGTAGCGCATCCGGCAAATCTCTTAACCTTTCATGTCTCGTAGTCGGCGGCTCAGCCAGATCCCGTGGTGCGGTCGCTGACGCCATGCTACCGACGAAATGGTATGCATGGTGTTCAGATGCCCAAGAACCCGCTGCAGATGCTGCTCAAGGGTGCTTAACGGACCATGGGACAGCATCTCTGGCGCTTCGAGAATATTCACATCTCCCGAGCTTCCCGGCCCATCATATTCCAGCCGCTGCTGACAACGCTGGAGTGCAATTTCACAGGACTCCAGATACCGCTGCGCCAAATCCGGCGTCAGCATCGTATGTTCCCTTGCCAGCGTGGTCATCGCGTTGATGTGTTCAACGATGAACTGGCTGTGCGTGACCCACAGTTTCATGTCTGCAAGGTAGTGCGAATTAAATCCCGGCTCCTGCATTGCCTGGTTCAGCGAGTTGAACAGCGTGTTTTGTGTCTGGTTGACGCGCATGCGTTGATACGCCAGCGGCGTGGCCTGTGGATCGTTGCTGAGGATCAGACGAATGGCCTCCTGGTCGGCTTCTAACGCATCGTGGGCGTTCTTACGCAGCAGACCGCTCTGCCACTGTGGCCACAGCCAGAGCGTGCCGCCAAAGGCGATTAAGCAGCCAATGACCGTATCGACAAACCGCGGCACGATAAACTCTTCCCCGTTCAGCGTCAGCAGTTGCAGGGTGTATACCGCCGTTACCGTAAAACCGACGGTAGCCCAGCCGTAGTTTTTACGGATGATCAGATAGCTCACCAGGGTGATCAGCAGCATGGCCGCCAGCGTGAAACCTTCGGGAATATGAAAGTGCAACGTGACGCCGGCAATAACCAGTCCAACGAGCGTACCTACGGAACGGTGTAAGATGCGCACCCGGGTCGCCCCGTAGCCATTTTGCGTAACAAACAGGACTGTCATCAAAATCCAGTAAGGCTTTGGCAGGTGTAAGGCGCTGCCCATCAGGCTGGCGATACTCAACATAACGCTGATGCGTCCGGCATTGCGCAGCGCTGGGGATTTCAACGACAGGTAGTTTTTCAGGGCAGGGATCAGCGGCAACCGACGCTGCTTGTCAGCCATTAAGTCACGGGCATATAGCGGGCGCTGGGTCCGTAGCACGCGGGCAATACGGCTGAAGTGCCAGTAGCAAAATTGCCCCACCGGATTGTCCGGATGCTGCCTGGCGATTTTCTCCAGCGTGCCAATCTGCTTTTCCATCGAGAAACGGGTCGGCAAGCGGTGATACAAAATATCATCGGCCAGTACCCGAAGGCGTTCGGCGACGGTTCGCGCGTTCCAGCGAATTACCTGCTCCGCGTGGCTACGCTCAACCAGTTTTTGCACTTCTTCTGGCTGGTGGAGGCTAACGGAAATATGCTCCTGTAAATCCAGCGCCTCCTGAAAGGCACGCAGCAGGCGTTTGTATTCATTGTTGTGATGTGCCGACAGCATATGCATTTGCTGATAGCACTGGGTAATCAGATCCACCGCCTTTTGTTGGCGAACCAGCAGGGGAGGCAGCGCTTTTTCTGGGTCGGCATGCTGGGTCAGCATGCTGTACTTGGCTTCACAGTAATCGGCTAATTCACGGTACAGCAAGCTGAGCGATTCGCGGAGCGGTTGCTCGCGCCACATCCAGAACCAGAACCAGTTGAACAGGCCGTACCATAACGTGCCCAGCGCATAGATCAGCAGCGGCTCCCAGACGGGCATATTCCCGGCCAGGCTGAGCGTGAAAATCGCCGCGATAAGCGAGGCTGGCAGTAATCGCGCATGCAAGGGGCTTAGCTCGGCGGTTACGCCAAGAATCAGCGTCAGGCCGGTGAGGATCAATGGTAGCGGTATAGTTTGCGCAAGCAGTAGCTGCATGATCAAGCTGCACCCGGCAAACAGCGATGCACCAATGACTAAGCGTTTGAAAAAGCGCTTGTGCGGGGTATCAAGACCGGCAATGTTGCAGCAGGCAGGGACGAGGGAAAAGAGAAGCCCCAAATGAAGCTGACCGATGATCAGACCAACAGCCACAGGTAAACATAGCACCAGCGTTTGTCGTAGTGCGTAGTTGATCTCTGGGTGGTATATCAGTCTTCGCCACATCGGAGTAAACAAAAGTGGCGCATTACTGGGTAACGCGCCACTTCGATGGGGTTAACGCGTGCCGTAGACGACGATGGTCTTACCGTGTGCGGAGATCAGGTTCTGATCTTCCAGCATCTTCAGAATACGACCGACGGTCTCACGGGAGCAGCCAACGATCTGGCCGATTTCCTGACGGGTGATTTTAATCTGCATGCCGTCCGGGTGGGTCATCGCATCAGGCTGTTTCGCCAGATTCAGCAGAGTCTGCGCGATACGACCGGTTACGTCGAGGAAGGCAAGGTTGCCCACTTTTTCAGACGTGACCTGCAGACGACGAGCCATCTGAGAAGACAGGCGCATCAGAATATCCGGGTTGACCTGGATTAATTGGCGAAATTTTTTGTAGGAAATTTCAGCGACTTCACATGCGGTTTTGGCACGTACCCAGGCGCTACGTTCCTGACCTTCTTCGAAGAGGCCTAATTCACCAATAAAATCGCCCTGATTCAGATAAGAAAGGATCATTTCTTTCCCTTCTTCATCTTTGATCAGCACTGCCACGGAGCCTTTAACGATGTAATACAACGTTTCCGCTTTTTCACCCTGGTGAATCAGCGTGCTCTTCGATGGGTACTTATGAATATGGCAATGAGACAAGAACCATTCGAGAGTCGGGTCTGTTTGCGGTTTGCCAAGCACCATGCGCGGTTATCCTCTGTTATAAGCTGTCTCCAGAGCCAGAAAACGACGCTGCCTCTGGGTTTGCAAAAATATGCTTCCCGCTACCTGGGAAAGGGGCTGTCAAAAATATACTGCAGCCTGTAATGTGATGTCCTCTGCATACATGCAGTACGTCAATGTATTACTGTAGCATCCCGTCTGTTTTAGCATAGCTTTCGCCGTGTGTCTCCTGGTGTCTCGCTTCAGCATGACGCAGGTCGCCTTCCGTTGCGAGAATTGTTATGTGCGCGTAATCTGTCAGGAAAATTGAAACATTGGAGTTACGAAATATGCAAGCGCGTGTAAAGTGGGTTGAGGGGTTAACCTTCCTCGGTGAGTCCGCCTCTGGCCACCAAATTTTGATGGACGGTAACTCCGGTGATAAAGCGCCGAGCCCGATGGAAATGGTATTAATGGCTGCTGGCGGTTGTAGCGCAATTGATGTGGTATCGATCCTGCAAAAGGGTCGTCAGGATGTGACCAACTGCGAAGTGAAGCTGACTTCAGAGCGTCGTGATGAAGCGCCGCGCCTGTTTACCCACATCAACCTGCATTTCATCGTAACGGGTAACGATCTGAAAGATGCGTCTGTCTCCCGCGCCGTCGATCTTTCAGCGGAAAAATACTGCTCCGTGGCGTTGATGCTGGAAAAGGCGGTGAACATTACCCATTCCTATGAAGTGGTTGCTGCTGCGTGATGCCATGCCTGATGGCGTTACACTTATCAGGCCTACAGGATATAAACGCGTAGGCCGGATAAGGCATCAACCAACATCCGGCAAAAGACTACATCACTCGATCTTCTTACCTTCCATCAGTCGCTGTACCAGCGGCAGCATAATCAATTCCATCGCCAGACCCATCTTGCCGCCAGGTACGACTAACGTATTGATATGGGAAATGAATGAGCCCTGCAGCATGGCCAGCAACCACGGGAAGTCGATCCCTTCCAGGTTACGAAAATGAATCACGACAAAGCTTTCATCCAGTGATGGAATGCTCTTAGCGGCAAAGGGGTTGGAGGTATCGACGGTCGGTACGCGCTGGAAGTTAATATGCGTCCGGGAAAACTGCGGCGTGATGTAATTGATGTAATCGTCCATTGAACGCACCACCGAGTCCATCACCGCTTCACGCGAATGTCCACGCTCGCTGGTATCGCGGGTCAGCTTCTGGATCCATTCCAGGTTTACGATAGGTACCACGCCAACCAGCAGATCGACATGCCGGGCCACGTTTTGCTGCGGGGTGACGACACCGCCGTGCAGCCCTTCGTAGAACAGTACATCCGTCGGTTCAGGTAGCGGCTGCCAGGGCGTGAATGTCCCCGGAACCTGGTTCCACGGTACGGCCTCATCGTAAGTGTGCAGATATTTTCGCGACTGGCCTTTGCCCGTCTGACCGTATTCGATGAAGGTTTGTTCCAGCAAGCCGAAGTCATTAGCTTCGGGGCCAAAATAGCTGATATGCCGCCCGGCATCGCGCGCTTTGCGAATCGCCATGTCCATTTCCGGACGGGTATAGCGATGAAAACTGTCACCTTCCACCTCGGCGGCGCGCAGATTTAACTGCGCGAAAATTTTACGAAACGCGAGGCTGGTGGTGGTGGTCCCCGCGCCGCTGGATCCTGTTACCGCAATCACCGGATGTTTGGCAGACATAACAACTCCATGAAATGGTTGTAATTATAGCAAAGTCGGCCGGCGGCTACGGATTACTCGTGAATCTGCTTCCTCGGCATAATGTTGACCGTTTCATGCAGTTCAGACCACACCAGCACGGCTTCACCTGATTGTAGTTGGCGTTTGACGTCGGCGACTTTTTGTTCGAGCGAGCGTTCATGTTCACCATAATCGGTGCCTTCGCGCAAGACAAAGCTTTCAATCAAATTATCCAGCGCGTCCGGGGAGATATCTTGCCAGGGGATAATCATGATGACGCCTCCAGATACGTTGTCAGCCAGTCCGGGATTCTTGATTCCAGCCACATCTCAGGACGGCGCACCGTGCCACCTATAAATCCGACGTGGCCGCCGTGTTCAGTAAGCTGGTACTCCACCTGTGAGGGCAGATTTTCCGGTTTCGGGATCACATGATGATCCATAAACGGATCGTCTTTCGCATGGATAATCAGCGTTGGTTTGGCGATCCGATTGAGCAACGGCATGGCGCTGCACTGGCGGTAATAGTCTATAGCATCGGCGAAACCGTGAATTTTGGCGGTGATTAGATCGTCAAAATCGCGAATGCGGCGCAAAGATTTCAACTGGGCCAGACTCACCGGCAGCGAACCTGGATAAGCTTCAAGCTTCCGTGAGGCATTGGCTTTCAACAGATTGAGCAGGTAGCGCTGGTAGACCCGGGAGAAGCCCTTGTCCATATGGTAACTACAGGCTTCCAGCACGAAAGGCGCAGAAACGATAACCGCCGCATCTATCGGAATATCGTTGCCTTCTTTTGCCAGCAGGCAAGCCAGCATGTTTCCACCGAGTGAATAACCTACCGCCGCGGTCGGTACGCGACCGAACTCACGCTCCAGCCAGTGTAAAAACCAGGTGCCATCTTCTGTTTCACCGGAGTGATAAATACGGTTCAGACGATTGGGTTCGCCGCTGCAACCGCGAAAATGCATTACCACACCCAGCCAGCCGCGCTTTTGTGCTGCTTCAATCAGGCCATGTGCGTAGGGGCTGTTCAGACTGCCTTCCAGACCGTGAAAAACCACCAGGCGCGGTTTGTGTTTCGCCTGTTGCGGATCTTCGCTCCACGCCAGATCGACGAAATCACCGTCAGGCAATTCCAGACGCTGCCAGTGGGCGTCGAACTTCACCTTGCGGCGAATTAAACGCGGCAGCATCGTCTGCAGATGGCGGTTACTGATACCGCGCATCGGGCGGAATTCTCGCGAATCGTCGGTAGGTGGGGTCATTTCTGTGGACGTGATTTCAACCATAACACCGGAGCAATTAATAATCGGAAAGAATAACTATACCGCGCACAGCGCGTGCGGGTTAGCCAATATGTGATTTTGTCGCTAGTCAGTCAGCAGGTTACGCGAGAAAAGATGAAAATCGACGTTGGGTTTACGTCGCCACAGGCGGGCTTTACGCGTCCCTGTCGCCACGCTTTCTCCGGTATCTTCAAACATTCCTGACGCTTCAAAGCGACGAATCAGACTTTTACGCTGGATCGACTGGCCGAGGATCACCTCAGTGGCTTCGAGCAGTTGCCCATGGGTAAATGTTTCCGGCAAGCAGTATACGGGCAGGAGCGAGTACATCGTTTTTTGCCGTAAGCGGTGTAGCGCCGCGGTAATAATTTTCTCGTGATCAAACGCGAGTGAATAGTTTTTCAGTTCATCAACCGGCACCCAACGGGCATTACTGACGCTGGCGATATGGGGCGCGCAGTCTACCCAGGCGATTAGTGCAAACCAGGTGACCGTCAGGCTCCAGCCGCGCGGGTCACGATCAGGGCCGGAAAAGGTATCCAGTTGTTCCAGCCACGAAGGCGAAACGCCTGTTTTTTCGGTGAGTTTGCGCAGCGCGGTGGCGCGGGTTGAATCATCGTTTTCGATATCAATAAAGCCGCCGGGTAATCCCCAACGCCCTTTTTGCGGCTGGTTTGCCCGCTCGACCAGTAATACGCACAGCGCCTGCTGATGCAGGGTAAATAACACGCTATCTACCGTCACCAGAGGTGAAGGGAAGCGGCTGGCATCGTACTGATTCAGGTAGTCGGCTTCGGTGGTCATAAGGTACTCACGATGATTTGTAACGCTGACAAGTGTACCAGCCCGACACCGGGGGGCAAGGTTCGTTTTTTCTCATTGCTTATCAGTGGATTAGCTCACGGCTTAAAAATAATTCATTTTATGCTTGCTTAATATGTGTCACAGGGACATTATTAATTGTGTCGAAGGGACACAATTAAGGGGGGAGCGCGATGAACATAAAATTGACACTAACTTTGGACGACCAGACCTATGCCGTTGCCAGCGGTGTTTTTCCTGATGGTGCTGTCTGGTTAAAAGTCACCGATGCGTTGCCAACCTTTGCTCGCCTGATGCGCATCCGTGCCACGGCTATGCGCGATATGAACGATTTTATGCTGCTGGCGCAACTGGTTGAGGCGGTACGTCATCAGACCGATGTACTGGTCAGCCATCTCGACCTTCCCTGGCTGCCGTGGGCGCGTCAGGACAGACATATGGTATCGGGTGACAGCTTTGCGCTGAAAGTCTTCGCCAGTCAGCTCAATACGTTGAAATTTGACAAGGTTAACGTGCTCGACCCGCACAGCGATGCGGCGGCTGCTGCAATCGACAACTTCGTGGCGATCCCCCAGGAGGTCTGCCTGATGCAAAGCGCGTCATTATCGCGGCTGTTTCAGCAAAACGCGCTGATGCTGGTTGCTCCCGATGCGGGATCGCTGAAGAAGATTGATGCTGTAGCCAGAGTAGCCGGTGTGGAGCAGTACGCCATCCTGAGTAAAAAACGTGATGTGGCAAGCGGCAGCCTGACGGGATTTGCGTTATTGGCCGGAGACGTCAGGGGTAGGGATCTGCTGATTGTTGACGATCTGTGTGACGCAGGCGGTACGTTTATAGGCTCTGCACAGGTGTTACGTGATGCTGGCGCCCGCAGTGTCAGCCTGTATGTCACCCACGGTATCTTTTCTAAGGGCGTTGATCACCTGTTTGCAAACGGTATTGACGCTATCTACACCACCACCTCTTTAGCTGCCTCAGCGTTGGTACATCCGCAGCTTGAGCTTATCGATATTGACGCGATTTACCGCGCCTGAGGGAGAGACTGATTATGAAAATGAACCCGATTCTGGCTATCGACGGCTACAAAGTTTCTCATCGCGTACAGTATCCGCAGGGTACCCATCGCGTGTATTCCAACTTTACCCCACGCAGCGATCGCTTTTTCTCCTCGCCGTTGGCGGATGGCAAACTGGTATTCTTCGGCCTGCAGGGTTTTATGCAGTGGTTTTTAGTCGACCTGTTTAATGAGGCGTTCTTTGCCCGCCCGGAAGACGAGGTGGTCAGCGAATACAAACAGGTCATGGACAGCTATCTGGGCAAAGATGCGGTGGCGGTGGACCATATTCGTGCACTGCATCAGTTGGGCTATCTACCGCTGCACATCAAGGCGCTGGATGAAGGCAGCAAAGTCCCGATGGCGGTACCGGTTTTAACTATCATCAACACCCAACCCGAGTTTTTCTGGCTGGTGAATTACCTGGAGACCGTGCTGTCGGCGGAGCTGTGGAAGGCGTCAACAAATGCCACAATAGCTCACCACTACCGCAAAATCTGCGCTCGCTGGGCAGAGCAAACCTGTAGCGACCTGACGCACCTTGACTTCCAGTGCCATGACTTTTCATTTCGCGGTATGTCCGGATTACAGGACACCATGCAGGCGGGCAGTGGGCATTTGTTGAGCTTTAAAGGGACCGACAGTATTCCATCTCTGCTGTACGCCCGCGATTACTACACCGACGGCGAGCCCTATTTTATCGGCGCCAGCATTCCGGCTACCGAACACAGCGTGATGTGTATGGGCGAGCGCGAGCATGAGATTGAAACCTTCCGCCGCCTGATTGCCGATCTCTACCCGCAAGGATTTGTATCGATAGTCTCTGATACCTGGGACTACTGGCAGGTGCTGACGGAATATACCCGCGAACTGAAGAACATCATTCTGGCGCGTGAAGGTCGGGTGGTATTCCGTCCGGATAGCGGCAACCCGGTTGAGATCCTGTGTGGTACTGGTGCAGATGAGGATACCCGCAGCGATCGTACCGCTCAGGAGAAAGGGTCCGTGGAAGTGCTGTGGGAGATTTTTGGCGGCACGATTAACGCCAAAGGTTACAAGGTGCTCGACCCGCATGTCGGACTGATTTATGGCGACTCCATCACCCTTGAGCGAGCGAATGAGATCCTGCGGCGTCTGGAAGCGAAAGGATTTGCCAGTTCAAACGTCGTGTTTGGCGTTGGTTCTTTTACTTATCAATACAACACACGTGACACCTTTGGTTTTGCGATGAAAGCGACGTGGGGAGAAGTCGACGGCAAAGGCCGGACGATTTTTAAAGAACCGAAAACTGATAATGGTCTGAAACGTTCAGCCCGTGGTCTGCTTCGCGTCACACGTGATGAGCAAGGGGAACTGCGTCTGCATGACGAACAGACCTGGGAGCAAGAGCAGGAAGGGGAGCTGAAAACTCGTTTTCTCAACGGCAAGCTGTTTAACCGCGAGCATTTCGAAGAAATTCGCCAGCGTCTGGCGACACAGGGATAATTCAACATAAATGCCGGATGAGACGTGTTGGCGTCGGATCCGGCAATGATGACTACTCGGCCAGCATCTGCTCAAGCTGTTCCTGAGCCTCCAGCCAGGCCATTTCACACTCTTCCAGCCCGGATTTCGCACTGGCCTGCTGCTGCAAACAGGCGGTAAGTTCGGCTTTGCGACTTTGGCCGTACAGTTCGCTGTCGCCGAGTTTTTCTTCCGCCTGCGCCAGCTGTGCGTGCAGTTTCTCCATCTCTTTTTCCAGACGGGTAATCTCTTTACGCAGCGGCTGCGTCAGGGAGCGCAGTTCCGCTTCACGGCGCTTCTGGTCTTTACGCGCTTGGGCGCTGTTAACGCTCTCTTTCGCCGGTTCGTCGCCCTGGTTTTCCTGTTTCTGGACATCGCTCAGCCACTGCTGATAATCCTCCAGATCGCCATCAAACGGCTCGACTTTCTTGTCGTGTACCAGATAGAGGTCGTCGGTGGTGGAGCGGATCAGGTGACGGTCGTGCGAGACGACAACCAGCGCGCCTTCAAAATCGATCAGCGCCTCGGTCAGCGCCTGACGCATATCCAAGTCCAGGTGGTTGGTTGGTTCATCGAGCAGCAGCAGGTTAGGGCGCTGCCAGACGATCAACGCCAGTACCAGACGCGCTTTTTCGCCACCGGAGAAGCGGCGTGTCTCTTCGCTGACTTTATCGCCCTGGAAGCCGAATCCACCCAGGTAGTCACGCAGTTTCTGCTCCAGTTCCTGCGGTGCCATGCGTGCCAGATGCTGAATGGGTGATTCATCGGCGCGTAAAAACTCCAGCTGGTGCTGCGCGAAGTAGCCCAGTTTGATGCCTTTCGCCAGGCCAATCTCACCGCTGATTGGGGCCAGTTCGCCGGCCAGCAGCTTAATCAGCGTCGATTTACCCGCGCCGTTGCGACCGAGCAGGCCGATGCGGGAACCCGGCACCAGATTCAGTTTGATCGAATCGAGAATGACGCGATCGCCGTAGCCTGCGCTAACCTTTTCCATCTTCAGCAGCGGGTTTGGCAAGCTTTCCGGCTCACGGAAGCTGAAGTGGAACGGGTTGTCCACGTGCGCTGGGGCAATCAGCTCCATGCGTTCCAGCATTTTGATACGGCTCTGTGCCTGCTTCGCTTTCGTTGCTTTAGCGCGGAAACGATCGATATAGCTTTGCAGATGCGCCACGCGCTCCTGCTGGCTTTCGTACATTGCCTGTTGCTGTGCGAGGCGGGTCGCACGCTGGATTTCAAACGCGCTGTAGTTGCCGGTGTACTCGAACATGGTTTGCTGTTCGATATGAATAATTTTATCTACCACCGGATCGAGGAAGTCGCGATCGTGGGAGATCAAAATCAGCGTGCCCTGATAGCTTTTCAGCCATCTTTCCAGCCAGATCACCGCGTCGAGATCGAGGTGGTTGGTGGGTTCATCGAGCAGCAGTAGGTCTGAACGGCAAATCAGCGCCTGGGCCAGGTTGAGACGCATACGCCAGCCACCGGAGAAGTCGCTGACCGGGCGCTCAAGCTGTTCGTTGGAGAAGCCGAGGCCATGCAGCAGGCTGGCGGCGCGTGAGCGCACGGTCCAGGCGTCGATGGCATCCAGCTTGCCATGGACAGTGGCAATGGCATGTCCATCGTTACGTTCGTTGGCGTCGTTCAACTGCGCTTCCAGTTGACGATACTCGCGGTCGCCGTCAATGACGTACTCCAGCGCGGGCTGTGGCAACGCAGGCGTTTCCTGATTCACCCACGCGAGCTGCCAGTTTCCCGGATAGGTAAATCCTCCAGCGTCGGCGCTGAGTTCATTTTTCAGCAATGCCAGCAGGGTAGATTTACCGCAGCCATTTTTACCCACCAGGCCAACCTTTTGCCCAGGATTAATGGTGGCCGTGGCATTGTCCAGCAAGACGCGCACGCCACGACGAATTTGTAACGATGAGAAAACAATCATAAGGCGCCGTATGTTCAGACTATGTTAATTTATCATTATGATAATGTAATGTGCGGGCCGTTTGCCGCACCGAGGCGCAATGGTAGCCCAAAACGTCGAAAATAGACAAAAGACAAAACCGGGAGGGGGATGATGTTCCAGCCAGCGAAAGTCTTGCTGCTGTATGCCCATCCGGAATCTCAGGACTCGGTCGCGAACCGTGTTCTGCTTAAACCGGCCATGCAGCTCAGCAATGTTACCGTGCACGACCTTTACGCGCACTATCCTGATTTTTTTATCGATATTCCGCATGAACAGGCGCTGCTGCGTGAGCATGATGTGATTGTTTTTCAGCATCCGCTCTATACCTATAGCTGTCCGGCGCTGTTAAAGGAATGGCTTGACCGCGTACTGAGCCGCGGATTTGCCAGCGGTCCCGGAGGGAATCAACTGGCGGGAAAGTACTGGCGTAGCGTTATCACTACCGGAGAACCGGAAAGTGCCTACCGCTATGACGCGCTAAACCGTTATCCAATGAGCGATGTGCTGCGTCCTTTCGAGCTAACGGCCGGTATGTGCCGCATGCACTGGATGAGCCCAATTATCGTTTACTGGGCCAGACGGCAAACGAAGCAGGAGCTGGACAGCCATGCGAAAGCGTATGGTGACTGGCTGGCGAATCCGATCCCTGTGGGAGGCCGCTGATGGAAGGTTCTGATTTATTGACAGCGGGAGTGTTGTTCCTCTTCGCGGCGGTGGCCGCAGTTCCCCTGGCCTCAAAGCTGGGTATCGGTCCGGTGCTGGGTTACTTGCTGGCGGGTATTGCTATCGGCCCGTGGGGATTAGGATTTATCAGCGATGTGGATGAAATCCTGCATTTTTCCGAGCTGGGCGTAGTCTTTCTGATGTTCATCATTGGGCTGGAACTTAATCCCGCCAAACTGTGGCAACTGCGGCGTTCAATTTTTGGCGTCGGTGCCGCGCAGGTGATGCTGAGCGCGGTGGTGCTGGCCGGATTATTGATGCTCACTGCGTTCTCCTGGCAGGCGGCAGTGGTTGGCGGCATTGGTCTGGCGATGTCATCGACCGCTATGGCGCTACAGTTAATGCGCGAAAAAGGCATGAACCGCAGTGAATCCGGACAACTGGGTTTTTCGGTACTGCTGTTTCAGGATCTGGCGGTGATCCCCGCGCTGGCACTGGTTCCGCTACTGGCGGGTTCTGCTGACGAACATTTTGACTGGATCAAAGTGGGGATGAAGGTGCTGGCCTTTGCCGGCATGCTGATTGGCGGTCGCTATTTGCTGCGTCCGGTTTTCCGCTTTATTGCGGATTCTGGCGTGCGGGAAGTGTTCACCGCTGCCACGCTGCTGTTGGTGCTGGGTTCTGCTTTATTTATGGATGCGCTGGGGCTATCAATGGCGCTGGGAACGTTTATCGCGGGCGTGCTGCTGGCGGAAAGCGAATACCGACATGAGCTGGAAACGGCAATCGATCCGTTTAAAGGCCTGTTGCTCGGGCTGTTTTTTATCTCCGTTGGCATGTCGCTCAACCTCGGTGTGCTCTACACCCATATTCTGTGGGTGGCAGCGAGCGTGATAGTGCTGGTGGTCGTAAAAATGCTGGTGTTGTATGTGCTGGCGCGTCTTAACGGCATGAGAAGCTCTGAACGGATGCAATTTGCCGGGGTTTTAAGTCAGGGGGGGGAATTCGCTTTCGTGCTGTTTTCAACGGCATCCTCGCAACGGCTGTTTCAGGGCGACCAAATGGCGTTGCTGCTGGTGACCGTCACGCTGTCGATGATGACCACGCCGCTGGTGATGAAGCTGATTGATAAATGGCTCTCCCGCCAGTTTAACGGCACGGATGAGGAAGACGAAAAACCCTGGGTGGAAGATGATAAACCGCAGGTGATTGTGGTGGGATTTGGGCGTTTTGGTCAGGTTATTGGTCGCCTGTTGATGGCCAATAAAATGCGCATTACCGTTCTGGAGCGGGATATCAGCGCGGTGAATCTGATGCGTAAATATGGCTATAAGGTTTATTACGGTGATGCCACGCAGGTGGAACTGTTGCGCTCCGCAGGGGCAGAGGCGGCGCAATCTATTGTTATTACCTGTAATGAGCCTGAAGACACCATGAAACTGGTGGAACTGTGCCAACAGTATTTTCCGCATTTGCATATTCTTGCGCGAGCGCGCGGACGTGTAGAGGCGCATGAGTTATTACAGGCTGGTGTGACGCAGTTTTCCCGCGAAACGTTCTCCAGTGCGCTGGAGTTGGGGCGTAAAACGCTGGTTACACTGGGAATGCATCCGCACCAGGCTCAGCGTGCTCAGCTGCATTTTCGGCGGCTGGATATGCGCATGCTGCGGGAACTGATCCCCATGCATACAGATACGGTACAAATCTCTCGAGCCAGGGAAGCCCGGCGCGAGCTGGAGGAAATTTTCCAACGAGAGATGCAGCAAGAGCGACGTCAGCTGGATGGCTGGGATGAATTTGAGTAGAGGATAACCATGGCAATTCGTAAACGTTTTATCGCAGGTGCAAAATGTCCGTCCTGCCAGTCGCAGGATACGCTGGCGATGTGGCGCGAAAATAATATCGATATTGTTGAGTGTGTTAAGTGCGGTCATCAGATGCGGGAAGCAGATAAAGAGGCGCGCGAGCACGTTCGCAAAGAAGAGCAAGTGATCGGGATTTTTCATCCGGACTAGCGATATGGCGCAGCTTTTTTTAAGCTAGAGGGTACACGGGTGCAGAATTCCGCTACAATCTGCGCCACTATTCTTTCCATGCTCAGGAGATATCATGAAAGTAGCAAAGGACCTGGTGGTCAGCCTGGCCTATCAGGTACGTACAGAAGACGGTGTGTTGGTTGATGAGTCTCCGGTGAGTGCACCGCTGGACTACCTGCATGGTCACGGTTCCCTGATTTCTGGCCTGGAAACAGCGCTGGACGGTCATGAAGTTGGCGACAAATTCGATGTTGCTGTTGGCGCAAACGACGCATACGGTCAGTACGACGAAAACCTGGTGCAGCGCGTTCCTAAAGACGTCTTCATGGGCGTTGACGAACTGCAGGTTGGCATGCGTTTCCTGGCTGAAACTGACCAGGGTCCAGTACCGGTAGAAATTACCGAAGTGGAAGACGACCACGTTGTGGTTGACGGTAACCACATGCTGGCTGGCCAGAATCTGAAATTCAACGTAGAAGTTGTTGCTATCCGCGAAGCGACCGAAGAAGAACTGGCTCACGGCCACGTTCACGGTGCGCACGGTCACGACCACGATCATGACCACGGTCATGACGGTTGCTGCGGTGGTCACGGCCACGGTCACGACCATGGTCACGAGCACGGCGGCGAAGGCTGCTGCGGCGGTGGCGGTAAAGGTAACGGCGGCGGCTGCGGTTGCCACTGATCGGTATGATTGCCTGATGGCGCTACGCTTATCAGGCCTACCGTAGGCCGGATAAGACGTTTACGTCGTCATCCGGCACAAAAAAGCGGGGATATCCCCGCTTTTTTTACGTCTCAATAATGTGGCGGCGGGGTCTCTTCAGACTGCGACGCAATGTGGGACGGCTGCGTTGCTTTGAGCTTTTCCGTCAGCAGACGCAGATGGTCGCGCAGTTTGGCCATTTCCAGTTCATGCGCGGTCACCGTCACGTTGAGCTCTTCAATGGTGATCTCCTGAAATGCCAGGCGACTTTCCAGTTCAGCCAGGCGAGTTTCCATAGTTGTATCCTGCATGATTCACCTCTTTCTTTTTTCTCCGGCAGATCGCGGACTGCGGCGAATTCTACTTAACTTTGCTTGTTTGCACAGCACTCAATCTTCGGTAACGAAACTAATTTAAACAAAAAGAGTCTGAAAAGTGGTGATAATAGGGCGTGCCTGTATGTTGATTTGTTCTGCAACGCTTTATAGTACATTTTTATGTTAGCTAACCCTGGGGTGAGATGCCCCGGCCCTGGAGATATGGATGAAATCACTGTTTAAAGTAACGCTGCTGGCGACCACAATGGCTGTTGCTCTGCATGCCCCGATCACCTTCGCTGCTGATGCTGCGAAACCAGCCGCTACTGCTGACAGCAAAGCAGCATTCAAGAATGACGACCAAAAAGCCGCTTACGCGCTGGGCGCGTCCCTGGGTCGTTATATGGAAAACTCTCTGAAAGAGCAGGAAAAACTGGGCATCAAACTGGATAAAGATCAGTTGATCGCTGGTGTTCAGGATGCGTTTGCAGACAAGAGCAAACTGTCTGACCAGGAAATCGAACAAACTCTGCAGGCGTTTGAAGCGCGCGTGAAGAGCTCCGCTCAGGCGAAAATGGAAAAAGACGCGGCTGACAACGAAGCCAAAGGTAAAGTTTACCGCGAGAAATTTGCTAAAGAGAAAGGCGTTAAAACCTCTTCTACTGGCCTGGTCTACAAAGTAGAGAAAGAAGGTACTGGCGCTGCACCGAAAGATAGCGATACCGTGGTAGTCAACTACAAAGGTACGCTGATCGATGGTAAAGAGTTTGATAACTCCTACACCCGTGGTGAGCCGCTGTCTTTCCGTCTTGACGGTGTCATCCCTGGCTGGACTGAAGGCCTGAAAAACATCAAGAAAGGCGGCAAAATCCAGCTGGTTATCCCACCGGATCTGGCTTACGGCAAAACGGGCGTCCCGGGTATTCCGGCCAACTCTACGCTGGTCTTTGATGTTGAACTGTTAGACATCAAACCGGCACCGAAAGCTGACGCGCAGCCAGATGCTGCACCGGCAGATAAAGCTGCAGACAGCAGCAAAAAATAAGCTAACAGAAACCGCCGCCCACAGGGCGGCGGTTTTTTATTATCGACAGGATATAATTAATACTGGAAAGCGCCTTGTGCGCTGTATTACTTTAGATGCCCCTATAATAGTGATGAGCCTGCCCTGACAACATAACGACAGGCTCCTGAAAAGGAGTGCTTTTTTTCATGTCCAGGTCGCTTTTAACCAACGAAACCAGTGAGCTAGATTTGCTGGATCAACGTCCTTTCGATCAAACCGACTTCGATATCCTCAAATCCTACGAAGCGGTAGTGGACGGGTTGGCGATGCTCATTGGTTCCCATTGTGAAATCGTATTGCACTCTTTGCAGGATTTGAAATGCTCGGCCATCCGCATTGCTAACGGTGAACACACGGGCCGTAAAATTGGCTCACCGATTACCGACCTTGCGTTGCGTATGCTGCATGATATGACGGGTGCGGATAGCAGCGTGTCGAAGTGTTACTTCACACGTGCGAAAAGCGGTGTCTTGATGAAGTCGGTGACGATTGCCATTCGCAACCGTGAGCATCGCGTGATTGGTCTGCTGTGCATCAACATGAACCTTGATGTTCCTTTCTCGCAGATAATGAATACCTTTATACCACCGGAAACCCCGGAAGTGGGCTCTGCCGTCAACTTCGCTTCTTCGGTGGAAGATCTGGTTACCCAGACGCTGGAATTCACGATCGAAGAAGTGAATGCCGATCGCAATGTTTCCAACAACGCGAAGAACCGCCAGATCGTCCTGAATTTATATGAGAAAGGCATCTTCGATATTAAAGATGCCATCAATCAGGTCGCCGATCGGCTGAACATCTCCAAACATACGGTCTACCTCTATATTCGTCAGTTCAAAAGCGGCGATTTCCAGGGGCAAGACAAGTAATGCGTTTTGCCATCATGGTGACAGGGCCTGCTTATGGCACGCAGCAGGCGAGCAGCGCGTTGCAATTTGCTCATGCGCTTCTCGAAGAAGGGCATGAGTTATGCAGCGTCTTTTTCTATCGAGAAGGTGTATATAACGCCAACTTACTGACTTCACCCGCCAGTGATGAATATGATCTGGTGCGGGCTTGGCAACAGCTGAACCAACAGCATGGTGTAACGCTGAATATCTGCGTGGCGGCGGCGTTGCGTCGCGGCGTTGTTGATGAAACTGAGGCAAAGCGGCTGGGACTGGCAGGGGCTAATTTACAATCAGGTTTTAACCTCAGCGGGCTTGGATCGCTGGCTGAGGCATCCCTGACCTGCGATCGCGTGGTGCAGTTCTGATGAAACGTGTTGCTTTTGTCTTTTCTACCGTGCCGCACGGCAGCGCATCTGGCCGTGAAGGGTTAGATGCATTGCTGGCGACATCTGCATTAACGGAAGACCTCGGCGTGTTTTTTATCGGCGATGGCGTCTTTCAAATCCTCCAGGGACAACAACCGGATACTGTGCTGGCGCGAGACTATATCGCAACCTTCAAGCTATTAGGGTTGTACGATATCGATCAATGTTGGCTCTGCGCTGCCTCATTACGCGAGCGGGGCCTTCAGCAGGGGGTTAATTTTGTGGTCGATGCGACAGCGCTTGAACCGGAAGATTTACGCCGTGAGTTAGGCAACTTTGACGTCATTTTAAGGTTTTGAGACCCTCATGCTGCACACACTACATCGCTCCGCGTGGCTTACCGATTTCTCCTCTCTTCTTCGCTTGGTAGATAAAGACGATGAGCTTTTATTGCTCCAGGATGGCGTGACGGCGGCAATCGAAGGAAGCCGTTTCCTTGAAAGTCTGCAAAATGCCTCCATTAAGGTCTATGTACTGGAAGAAGACATTAAGGCTCGCGGTTTGAGTGGTCAAATTTCAGACAGTGTCGTCAGGGTTAGCTATACTGACTTCGTCAGACTTACGGTGAAGCATCCCAGCCAGATGTCCTGGTAATTGTGGGATCGTTGTATATTTCTTGACACCTTTTCGACACCGACCTAAAATTCTGCGTCCTCATATTGTATGAGGTCGTTTTATTACGTGTTTACGAAGCAAAAGCTAAAACCAGGAGCTATTTAATGGCAACAGTTAACCAGCTGGTACGCAAACCACGTGCACGCAAAGTTGCAAAAAGCAACGTGCCTGCGCTGGAAGCATGCCCGCAGAAACGTGGCGTATGTACTCGTGTATATACTACCACTCCTAAAAAACCGAACTCCGCACTGCGTAAAGTTTGCCGTGTTCGTCTGACTAACGGTTTTGAAGTGACTTCCTACATCGGTGGTGAAGGTCACAACCTGCAGGAGCACTCCGTGATCCTGATCCGTGGCGGTCGTGTAAAAGACCTCCCGGGTGTTCGTTACCACACCGTTCGTGGTGCGCTTGACTGCTCCGGCGTTAAAGACCGTAAGCAATCACGCTCCAAGTATGGCGTGAAACGTCCTAAGGCTTAATGGTTCTCCGTTAAGTAAGGCCAAACGTTTTATATTAATGTCAAACTAAACTCTTAGAGTTTTGGACAATCCTGAATTAACAACGGAGTATTTCCATGCCACGTCGTCGCGTCATTGGTCAGCGTAAAATTCTGCCGGATCCGAAGTTCGGATCAGAACTGCTGGCTAAATTTGTAAATATCCTGATGGTAGATGGTAAAAAATCTACTGCCGAAACTATCGTATACAGCGCGCTGGAGACCCTGGCTCAGCGTTCTGGTAAAAACGAACTGGAAGCTTTCGAAGTAGCTCTCGAAAACGTGCGCCCGACTGTCGAAGTTAAGTCTCGCCGCGTTGGTGGTTCTACTTATCAGGTACCAGTTGAAGTCCGTCCGGTCCGTCGTAATGCCCTGGCAATGCGTTGGATCGTTGAAGCTGCTCGTAAACGCGGTGATAAATCCATGGCTCTGCGCCTGGCGAACGAACTTTCTGATGCTGCAGAAAACAAAGGTACTGCAGTTAAGAAACGTGAAGACGTTCACCGTATGGCAGAAGCCAACAAGGCGTTCGCACACTACCGTTGGTAATCCCTTCGGAGTTTTAGTCACCAGGCGGGCGCTTCTAGTAGGCAGCCCGCTTTGGGCTACTTAAATTGAACGCCTAAAAGATAAACGAGGAATCAAATGGCTCGTACAACACCCATCGCGCGCTACCGTAACATCGGTATCAGTGCGCACATCGACGCCGGTAAAACCACTACTACCGAACGTATTCTGTTCTACACCGGTGTAAACCATAAAATCGGTGAAGTTCATGACGGCGCAGCCACCATGGACTGGATGGAGCAGGAGCAGGAACGTGGTATTACTATCACCTCCGCAGCGACTACTGCATTCTGGTCTGGTATGGCTAAGCAGTATGAACCGCATCGCGTAAACATCATCGACACCCCGGGGCACGTTGACTTCACTATCGAAGTAGAACGTTCCATGCGTGTGCTTGATGGTGCAGTAATGGTTTACTGCGCAGTTGGTGGTGTTCAGCCTCAGTCTGAAACCGTATGGCGTCAGGCAAACAAATATAAAGTTCCGCGCATTGCGTTCGTTAACAAAATGGACCGTATGGGTGCGAACTTCCTGAAAGTTGTTGGTCAGATCAAAACCCGTCTGGGCGCGAACCCTGTTCCGCTGCAGCTGGCAATTGGCGCTGAAGAAGCGTTCACCGGTGTTGTTGACCTGGTGAAAATGAAAGCCATCAACTGGAACGAAGAAGATGCAGGCGTAACCTTCACTTATGAAGATATCCCGGCTGACATGCAGGAACTGGCTGAAGAATGGCACCAGAACCTGATCGAGTCCGCTGCAGAAGCTTCAGAAGAGCTGATGGAGAAATACCTGGGTGGTGAAGAACTGACTGAAGAAGAGATCAAAAAAGCTCTGCGTCAGCGCGTTCTGAACAACGAAATCATCCTGGTAACCTGTGGTTCTGCGTTCAAGAACAAAGGTGTTCAGGCGATGCTGGATGCGGTAATTGATTACCTGCCATCCCCAGTAGACGTACCTGCGATCAACGGTATTCTGGACGACGGTAAAGATACTCCTGCTGAGCGTCATGCTAGCGATGACGAGCCGTTTGCTGCTCTGGCATTCAAAATCGCTACTGACCCGTTCGTGGGTAACCTGACCTTCTTCCGCGTGTACTCTGGTGTGGTTAACTCCGGTGACACCATCCTGAACTCCGTGAAAACTGCACGTGAACGTTTCGGCCGTATCGTACAGATGCACGCTAACAAACGTGAAGAGATCAAAGAAGTTCGCGCGGGCGATATCGCTGCTGCAATCGGTCTGAAAGACGTGACCACTGGTGACACTCTGTGTGACCCGGATCACCCGATCATTCTGGAACGTATGGAATTCCCTGAGCCGGTAATTTCCATCGCGGTAGAACCGAAAACCAAAGCTGACCAGGAAAAAATGGGTCTGGCTCTGGGCCGTCTGGCTAAAGAAGACCCGTCATTCCGCGTATGGACTGACGAAGAATCTAACCAGACCATTATCGCTGGTATGGGTGAGCTGCACCTCGACATCATCGTTGACCGTATGAAGCGTGAATTCAACGTTGAAGCGAACGTCGGTAAACCTCAGGTTGCTTACCGCGAAGCGATTCGCGCGAAAGTTACCGATATCGAAGGTAAACACGCTAAGCAGTCTGGTGGTCGCGGTCAGTACGGTCATGTTGTTATCGACATGTACCCGCTGGAGCCGGGTTCAAACCCGAAAGGCTACGAGTTCATCAACGACATCAAAGGTGGTGTAATTCCTGGCGAATACATCCCGGCCGTTGATAAAGGCATCCAGGAACAGCTGAAATCTGGCCCGCTGGCTGGTTACCCGGTTGTTGATCTGGGCGTGCGTCTGCACTTCGGTTCTTACCATGACGTTGACTCCTCTGAGCTGGCGTTTAAACTGGCCGCTTCTATCGCCTTCAAAGATGGCTTTAAGAAAGCGAAACCAGTTCTGCTTGAGCCTATCATGAAGGTTGAAGTAGAGACTCCGGAAGAGAACACCGGTGACGTAATCGGTGACTTGAGCCGCCGTCGTGGTATGCTTCGTGGTCAGGAATCCAACGTCACTGGCGTTGTTATCCATGCTGAAGTTCCGCTGTCTGAAATGTTCGGATATGCAACCCAGCTGCGTTCTCTGACCAAAGGCCGTGCTTCTTACTCCATGGAGTTCCTGAAGTACGACGATGCGCCGAACAACGTTGCTCAGGCCGTTATTGAAGCCCGTGGTAAATAATCCACAGGATTAAAACCTAAGTCCCGTGCTCTCTCCATAGGGGAGAGCACTATAGTAAGGAATATAGCCGTGTCTAAAGAAAAATTTGAACGTACAAAACCGCACGTTAACGTCGGCACCATCGGCCACGTTGACCACGGTAAAACTACCCTGACCGCTGCAATCACTACCGTACTGGCTAAAACCTACGGCGGTGCTGCTCGTGCATTCGACCAGATCGATAACGCGCCGGAAGAAAAAGCTCGTGGTATCACCATCAACACTTCTCACGTTGAATATGACACCCCGACTCGCCACTACGCACACGTAGACTGCCCGGGCCACGCCGACTATGTTAAAAACATGATCACCGGTGCTGCGCAGATGGACGGCGCGATCCTGGTTGTTGCTGCGACTGACGGCCCGATGCCGCAGACTCGTGAGCACATCCTGCTGGGTCGTCAGGTAGGCGTTCCGTACATCATCGTGTTCCTGAACAAATGCGACATGGTTGATGACGAAGAGCTGCTGGAACTGGTAGAAATGGAAGTCCGTGAACTTCTGTCTCAGTACGATTTCCCGGGCGACGACACTCCGATCGTTCGTGGTTCTGCTCTGAAAGCGCTGGAAGGCGAAGCAGAGTGGGAAGCGAAAATCATCGAACTGGCTGGCTTCCTGGATTCTTACATCCCAGAACCAGAGCGTGCGATTGACAAACCGTTCCTGCTGCCTATCGAAGACGTATTCTCCATCTCCGGTCGTGGTACCGTTGTTACCGGTCGTGTAGAGCGCGGTATCATCAAAGTTGGTGAAGAAGTTGAAATCGTTGGTATCAAAGAGACTGCTAAGTCTACCTGTACTGGCGTTGAAATGTTCCGCAAACTGCTGGACGAAGGCCGTGCTGGTGAGAACGTTGGTGTTCTGCTGCGTGGTATCAAACGTGAAGAAATCGAACGTGGTCAGGTACTGGCTAAGCCGGGCTCTATCAAGCCGCACACCAAGTTCGAATCTGAAGTGTACATTCTGTCCAAAGACGAAGGCGGCCGTCATACTCCGTTCTTCAAAGGCTACCGTCCGCAGTTCTACTTCCGTACTACTGACGTGACTGGTACCATCGAACTGCCGGAAGGCGTAGAGATGGTAATGCCGGGCGACAACATCAAAATGGTTGTTACCCTGATCCACCC
>NZ_JAOWGZ010000106.1:1850-37471 GCF_030332875.1 Citrobacter sp. Cpo045 | reverse complement strand
TCCGCGCAGACGATGACGTCACTGCCCGGCTGTATGCGCGAGGTTACCGACTGCGGCCTGAGTTTTTTAAATGGCGGAAAATCGTGTTGAGGCCAACGCCCATAATGCGGGCGGTTGCCCGGCATCCAACGCCATTCATGGCCATATCAATGATTTTCTGGTGCGTACCGGGTTGAGAAGCGGTGTAAGTGAACTGCAGTTGCCATGTTTTACGGCAGTGAGAGCAGAGATAGCGCTGATGTCCGGCAGTGCTTTTGCCGTTACGCACCACCCCGTCAGTAGCTGAACAGGAGGGACAGCTGATAGAAACAGAAGCCACTGGAGCACCTCAAAAACACCATCATACACTAAATCAGTAAGTTGGCAGCATCACCCTGACCTTATCCTGATATTTAATTAAAGGTTTTCGACTGTTTAATTTCGCCAGCTGATTGGCCCGATAGATAATGGTTCTACGGACAGCAATCTTTTATATAGGTGTAAAATGAAAACGATACTCTCAGCTTTATTATTCGTTGTTTCATGGAATGCACTGGCACAGGATGAGGGAAATAGTGGTGATAAAAAGCAACAGGCAACGGCAACTATTCAAATTTCGATTACAATTTTACCCGAACCGGTAAAACCAAAGATCACCAAAGAACAGGTGAGTGATACGCTAACCGTCATTTCTTATGAATGGTAGCATCCAGACAACCAACGGTTAAGCCTGCTCCAGCAAAGAAAAGTATCTTTCTGAACATCACTTCGTCACCCGAATGCCTCGTGATTTAATAAGTAAACAAACCGGACAATATTCACGAGGTGTTTTATGACAAATGAAACTCAGAACAACGCATCCGCACCTGAAGAGTTAATCACGCGTATATCGCAGGTCATTAAACGCAAGGATGGATCTGAAGTGAAAATTACTGCTCAGGCTGCGTTCGGTGCAGGGTTAACTCGCTCTATCGATGTATATGTTCTTCGTCGGGATAATGCTGATTCAAACTGGCAAGGTTGCAGTAATCGACCAAAAGCAGGATGGCGGAATATGTCTGTAGATGAATATATCCGTGAAGGGCGCTCTGAAATGCTTAAGGCAGTTACGCCGGGAGAAATTCTAAAGCTCACAAATGCCATTGGCAAACCAATGAGTTGTCTTGATCAATTATTTCCATCCCCGATTACTAAATAAATCATTAAATAATACCGCTGGCCTTATTCGTCAGCTGGTACGCCCGTGTTTAAATAAATATACAAAACGAATAAATAAACAGGTGAACCATGCAACAGGTAATCGACTTTGGCACATCAGAACCGACCCTTGCCCCAATCCTTACCGGGGATAAATGGGATACGGTTTGGCAAACACTGGCTAATGACGAAGACCTGAATTATGTCGATGCCAGCACTGGCACGAGCATGGCCAATCTTATCACCACCGGCACAAACGCCATTTATAAAGCGCTTACTGACGGCTGGACTATGAGCCTGGCGTATTCATCAGGAAAGGACTCTGAGTGCGTTCTGCACCTCTTCCTGATGGCGCTGGTAAGGGCTACCCGCAATGGCACAAACATCAGCCAGCATCACTATGTGATCCACACCGACACGGGCATCGAGAATCCAGCCGTCCGCTGGCTGGCAGACACAAAACTCGCCGAACTTGAGGCATTCGTTGAAAAGCACCAGTTACCGCTGAGCATTGTAATTGGTAAGCCTGGACTGACATCTGGGTGGACTGGCCGCATCCTTTCAGGGCGAGGATTGCCAACATTTTCAAATAGTTCCGCCAGACAGTGCTCGATCGACTTGAAGGTCGATCCTGCACGTCGGGCCCGTGCCGAGTACATGCGAGGACTGCCTAAAGCCGTTCGTCAGCGCGTTTGTCTGCTGCTGGGTTCCCGTGATGCAGAGAGCACAACCCGTGCCATGAACATCGAAAAAAAAGGCGGGAGCGCTGAAGACGTTAAACAGACAAAAGAGGGCGGTGAGCTCTATCCGATCCGTCACTGGCATCAGGGGAACGTATGGGAATTCCTGCTATCGTCCGGGGATGAGGCTCGTTTTGCGTTACCCAGTTACCTGCCTAACAATAATGAAACTGCTGAGCTCTACAAAGAGGCTACGGGCGAATGTGTCTGGACGGGTTCTGAAAAAGCAAAAAGCGCCTGTGGTTCACGATTTGGCTGTTACCTTTGCCAGGCTGTAGGGCTCGACCGCTCTATGGAAAACCTGCTGAATGCCGACCCGGAGAAATATGGCTATATGGCTATCCTGAACCGGCTTCAGCGTTTCATTGCCAAACGCCGTTATGCCTGGGAAGACCGCCATCCAGTGGGCCGCACGGTATACGAAGGTGGGTATATTAAGATCCAGCCAGATGTATACTCGCCGAAATTCCTGGAACGTCTGTTACACATCTGCTGTAGCGCCGACTACGTAGAGCAGCAACGCGCCGATGACGTTGCCGAGAAACTCGCTTACGGCTTGCTGGAAGACAATGCGCATAACCGTCGCATGTCCCGGCCTCAGTTCCGCATCGTCAGCGAAGAAGCCGTTGTGCATGTCGATTTCATGTGGGCTTTCCATCATTTCAATGACAAGCCTTTTAGGGCACTGGAGATCTACCACCGCGTCTGGGCCCACGGCGAGCTGGATCTGTTGACTGATGAACCGACGATGCCTGTAGTCCCTCAGTCCCCAATCCCTAAAGCAGTCTGGCTGAAGGTGGGGAAATTTGGCGATGACTCACTATTTGATGGGCTGGCTGATCCTGTTGCGGAAATGACCTATTTCGACGGCGGAGATGACGAACGCGCCGCACGTGTCATCAAGACAAGAGACGGCCACCGTCGTGTTGTCAGTTTCAGCGAAGATAACGAAGTTACCGTAGATGAAGAGTCTGCAAGCTTTGTGTTATGGGTGGAATACCCACGCCTTAAATCTGCTATTGAGAGCGGGGCGTACACCGCTGGGAGCGCGGCGCAGTTCTACCTGCGTTTCGGCACGGTATCTCTGTGCAAAGGTAAGTCAGCCTTGTATCACAAAATGATGCAGCGTGGTCAAACCTACCATCGACTCGGCCTGACCGGATTCCAGTCGATGGAAGGGATCACAGCTCGAAAAGACCTTCGCATCCTCTCGACCGAGAAATACCAGCATGTTCTGAAAAGAACGCTGGAGGCCCGGATCATTCGTTTTAAATGGTGGGCTAACCTCGCTTTCACCATCCAGTACCACATGACCCGCATGACAGAATTTGGGTTCTGGCTGCATCGCGTCTTACGCCAGGAAAGCCATAACGAGCTTATGGACGAGAAAACGCTGTGCAAAAACAGCCTGGAAACTGTCCTGATCAACCAGACCAATGCCTGGTGTCTTGTGATGAGTGACGTGGGCAACAAACCTGATACATCAAATGCGCTGCGCCGCTACTGGAGACAGGAGCGGGCCCGAGCTTTCGCGCACTGTGCTTCAGTACCGGAAGTCCTTAAATCGCTGGTGGCTCGTGAGATGTTCAATATTTATCGACGTGCGCTTTATGAACTCAATAGCCATAAAGAGTTGAGCCTTGGCCTGATACACATACAGGAACTGGCAACTCAGAACGCGGACGCGTTACGGATCCATATCAAAATAATGATGCGGTTAATCAGGCTGTGGCAATTGTCAGGTTTAACAAGCATTGGTCAGAGTGAATTTTGTGAGGCGGCTTAACTGCCTGGAATAAAGGGAAAATAATGAAAATCATGCTTTCACTAGGCTCTGTTGCTATTACGACAGTAGCATCTATGTTGTTGCTGTGCAGCCAGGCTAATGGCAGCAACGGGAACAGGCCTTTACGGATCAACGAACCTGTTCAGATTACTATCGAACAAGTGATGTATCGCATTGCAAATGGTAACCAGAATATCGGCATGAAAATGCGTGAAAACCCAGTGCTGTTTTCGGGTCATGCCGGAATCAGTGTAGAGCTAAGTGATTTTCCGCCCGGGTCAAAATCCGCGCCCGTACCCGGAACTACCGTAATGCTGCGTACCGCTTTGTCTGGTCAGACAGAGGCCTGTTATCAGCAGCACTGCTACTCAGCCGAAGTGACCACGTACAACGAATAGAGGTCTTGCTATGGCAGACAGAACTGATGGAATGAAAGGAAGAGCACTGATTAGGCAGTTGTCCGGTATGCCACCCGGCGTTAACCCATTAAACGTTCCTCAGCCGCTTAAGCGAACCGTGTGCCTGGCAAAAGGCATAGTGGATACATGGGATAGTTTTCCATCCGAAAACAACCTTGCAATCGCCCTGGAAAACGCCGCTGCAATATCACGGCTGGCGATAAGCCTCCTGCAAGAACGGGAAGTACTGTACCGGCAGCTGGCATCTCTTGGAGTAGAACCAGAGAAAATGAAACAATCCGTCGAAGCCATCCCGATGGAAACGCTTTTAAAAAGCCTTCCAATGAGGAAAAAGTAACTTTCTAGCGTTTTTTGTTTCCGCTGTAAGAAGACACCTTTTTTGGTGCTCAATAGCAGTATTTTTTTAACAGATAAACTAAACGAATTCAATATTTCTTAAATTCAAGCACATTTTGTCTTCTTTTAAATTTCGTCGTAGGTTTAATGCAGTTAATAATGTTACTCACGGATTAATTTTTAAAAAATACAGAGCCTAATCAGGCTATACGGGTTTTGTAATTGCTATCATTAAAGTCACGAGGAAAACCATGAGTGCATACGTCGAGCAGGTATTTAATGATGTTGAAAAAATGCGTGGCAAAGTTCTGGCCGACCGATTCCGCATGGTATTCAAAAAAATCCAGCTTGTGAAGAACGACGACTCAGACGAGGCCTACAACCTGAAGCAACAGGAAAACCTAGCCGCTGTCACTGAACTTCAGAATGCTGGTGGTTTCATTGATTGGGACATCAAGGTCACTAAGTATAGCAACACATCCACTCAGGTTGAGTTGCGGCATAAGGTAGATGGTGTGCTGGTATGGCGCGATTTTACCTTCGTAAGCGATTTTGTATTCGAACTCGCTAAAAACGTTGTCTATTCAAAAGAGACGGTCTGAATTCAATTATTGCATTAATAACCGGTGGAAAAATGGAGCAACTGACACCTGCAAAACTCGACTCGATGATTACTGAGACTACAACTGAACTGCTATATGCGCAGAGGGCACTTATCAGCCCAAGCCGAGCTGATGCGATGGAAAAGAAAGCGTCTCAATTACTCAGCATATTATTGGAGTTAAAGGAACTAAGAAATAAAAGCCCACAAAAAATCATACTGCCACCCCCTGCATGTTGCTTTGCAGATCATAGTTATCCTGCATATTCCAGAGACCAAGTTATTGCAATACTTGATTCTCTTGGACATAAAATTATTGAAAAGGAAAATTAATGCGCCAGACAAAAATCGTAAATATATTCTATGCCAGTGCTGAAGAGCTTCAGCTAGGCATTAACGAGATAGATACTGAGATTACGACCGCTTTGCAGAACGGCAATATGGAAGCCGTCAAAAAAGCAACGTTACTTAAAAACACCATGATTAGTCTGCTGGACAACAAACAGAAGGGCGAGCTGGTTCAAGAAACGTGTACGTCAGGCGAAAAGGCTGATTCATCGGTAGAAATAACGGACGCAATGGCCTACGCGTTCCACGCGGCATCTGGTGAGGGTGCAATTGGTTCCGATGATGTTGAAGAGATAAAGCGTGGTCTGCGGGTAGTTATCAATGAGTGTGGCCTCACAAATCACCTCGTAAAGATCCCTGCTGGTTTACACGATGCAACAGCTCAGCTTGTAGTTAACTTCGCCTCTGAGATGGCGGGTAAGCTTTACCGGGCCCAGGAGAAGTATGGTCGTGGGGCTGAATGGGCAAAATCTGACTGGAAGGATGAATGCCTCAAAGAGCTCCACCGACACCTTTCAAAAGGTGATCCACGTGATGTAGCAGCCTACTGCATGTTTTCGTGGCATCACGGTTGGCTGACCCACAGCGAACAACCTGCTATAGCGGGGCTCAGCGAAAGAGTTCTGTTCGATAGCTTTATGAAAGATGATTACTCACCTGATTCAAGTGGTTCAGTATCAGAGGAAGAAGAAAGGGTCTTTCTTGAGGTGCTCTTTCACATATGGCAAGGCCGGGCCGCAGTTCAGAATGGATTAACTCAACAGGAAATGGATATCGTAATGAAGTACCGGGAACAAAATCAGAAATAACATTACTGCGTTCTGACAACCAGTAAATTAACTCGATGCGGTATTTCAGAAAGGAAAAATTATGATCGTTCTCAAATACCCTCCTTACCCATCGCCCTTCTGGTTCCGGGGGGAAAAAGATAAAACGGGTGTGGTTACCGAGGTTGGAACAGTTTATGTGGAAGCAACAAAGGATAACCTGCTGCTGGTGGAGGGCACACTCCCTCCGGTAGGTGCGACTTTGTTTCTTACACCTGACCGGTTCGATATTAAAGCTGAAACTGAGATTGATAGCCGGGCCCGACGAGAGGAACAGGCCAGACAACGTCTGACACGGCAAGAAGAAGAACGACAGCAAAAGGCCGCTCTCGATATGAAGCTGATGCAACAGGCGCAAGAGCGAAACGCTCGTTTGTATCTTCCGGTACGATGGACAAGCGGATTCAAATCGGTGATTTCCGGGCTGACGGAAAACAGTAGCGGTAACGGTATAAACCGGCGAACTGTGATTCACGTGCTTTTACTTGAGGACATACGTGATGGGCGCCTGGTCAGAAATGAAGGGGATTTTCTTTGCACCGCCGCAGGTGGAAGTAACGGCAAGCTTTGGGTTAACCCAGCCACCCATAGTGATGGTGAGTACGGGCCTTACGTAT
Source organism: Citrobacter sp. Cpo045 (assembly GCF_030332875.1). Classification (NCBI taxonomy): domain Bacteria; kingdom Pseudomonadati; phylum Pseudomonadota; class Gammaproteobacteria; order Enterobacterales; family Enterobacteriaceae; genus Citrobacter; species Citrobacter sp. Cpo045. Next base: position 30,621 of record NZ_JAOWGZ010000106.1, on the reverse strand, counting down.
GTGAAATAACGTGTAAGCAGTGTATTAAGGCTGCTCTACGTTGGCAGGATAAAAATAAGGCCGTCCCACCGGAATGTGTTCCGTAGGTATCAGGCGAACCGATCACCACGCTATAGAGAGAGGGGACAGTGAACATGCAAGTTGCTAAAAACAAGTACGCCGTTCTGGACAGTGCGATCATGAAAATACTCGGCAAAGAGCCGGTTCCATTTTCACTGATTATGCTTCCAGACGTAGCTGGTGAGTGTTCCCGACTCGCTGATGAGGAGAGGAATAAGCCGATGCCATTCCGCATTCTTGACCGGCGGTTACAGGCGCTAAGAAAGGCTGGCAAAATTCAGTTCGAGACCGGAAAAGGCTGGGTAAACCCTCTTTCCTGACCACCCGCAATTCGTACTGCATCTTCCTTTTCGTAAAAGGCAACTCTTCGTTGCCTTTCATCCCCCAGAGCTATTCGTCACCTGCCCCCCCAACGATAAAATCAAAGTATCACAAACAATATGTCCCCCATTTAAGCCATTAGAAACACCATGTCCTAGTACAATAGCGGCAACATGGCTAAAGCCGGGGGAAGGAGATCATAATGACGGGTATCGTGCGCATTGAACAACCGGTAGAGCGAATTGAACGTTTCCATTCTCTTCAAGGCGGTCAGTACTGGCGGGCAAATGAAGCCATTGCTGAAGAGAACATTGCCGCTTCCGAAGTACTGCTGATTGAATCGCTGCGTTGGGTCGACAACAAACTGCATACGGTCATTCTGCGCACCCACCCATCAAAACATGGCCAACACATTCGGTTTGAATATACCGATGAATCTGGCCGCACTTGTGGCACTACCCGTAGCTTCACTCAGCACCGCTTTTTGTTTGATGACTTCGTTAACAAATTCACCTTTGCTGCTGACTCGAAAGAAGTCCGCGAAAGTGAAGTGCAGGCCTGCCAGCAGTTGGCTCAGAAGCTGACCGTTGAACTTTCCGAGGCGATGACAAACCCTGAACGCATGAAAGAGATCATTGCGGAACGCCTTGAAAAAGAGCAGACAGAAAAAAGCGAGAACAAACTCAATACTCTACCCGCGACGATTGACCAGTACACAAACCTCGCCACCGGCCCGTTAGAAAATGCGCTGACATCCGGTGTCAATGAGGAAAGCATTAAGGGAATGATGGAAGCGGCTCGGCATGGACATAAACTGGCCGTCATACAATCTGAATGGCTACAAGGTAAGAATAACGAAATTACCAGGGCCGTTCAGGCCGTCGTACCCTATTACCAGGAAATGGCTGCGGCGCAGCTGGCCGCATTCGAAGAGAGCAGGGAGAACGTTGAATCGCTGATGAAAGGGATTGCGTCTCTGGATCTTTTCATCGGCAAAGATGTTGTCGTCAACACGATAATCAAAGGCAATTCAGCCCCGAGCGACATTCCTCTGACATTTGTCCAGAAAAAGCTACTGATGGATGAGGAGCTCGCTGTCTATCTGGATCTGGGAGACTGGTTCGATTTCACCAAAGCAGATTTATTCGACCAGGCACTGCAAAAACACCCGGGCCTAATCGAGCAGATTTTCCCGACCCAACGTTGCGTACTGGTTATGGCCGTCACCAGACGGCACGTCAATTATCAGGATCCGTGGGAGGCTGCGGCCAAAGACTTTCAAAACAGATGTGTCTTCCTGCTGGTACGAGACGGCGAAAATATTTACCAGGTATGCAGCCCGGTTGAATCTCATCTGGGCGCTCATACGCTGTTCCCTGAACGTGACGAGCAGGACGCGCTTTTTCGCGGTTTTGACGGTTCTCGCATCACCTTCCGCGATGTAGCTTACACTGACCGGCTGCGGGCGCATGAAAAGATGGCGCTGCACTATAAACGTTTCCTGATCCTTTGCTGCGGGCTCGACCAGCGTGAGCGCCTGTTTGGCGAATTCTATGATCGCAGTAGTAACATTAATTTCATCTCGATGGACTTCCAGGAGAAATATTGCCGCTTTATTCATGACGCAGATGGAACCGGTCTGTTGAGTGACCCGGAGGCCGATACCAGACCATCGCTGGAGTCCTACATTAAGCAGGCGAACCAGCACCTGCGTTCTGGTTCACGCGTCTTTTGTGAGTGGAGACAGGTCGTTAATCCGGTTACCGCACCCGGGGCAGCTAAGGATGATTCAGGTAACGGCTACCGGGGACATTCATTCACGGTTGATTTCGTTAAAAGCCGTAGTACCAGCGTGGCATACCAGAAGAATGAAGAGATCTACGTTGATGTGCCAGTCGTTCAGCACACCTACAGCCGTAATGCGAAGTCAGACAAACGAGAATTCAATGCCAAGGTATGCCTCTCAAAATTCAGAACCTCTGATAGCCTTGGCTATCTTTGCCTGGACACGGTGAAATCCGCCGATCTCGAATATTACATTCACAACCGGCGTATCCGGGCTAACCATCTTTATTACATCCGGCTCTTCAAAGAACTTGCGGCACTGCTGAAGCTGGAAGAAACGCATGAAGAACAATACCGAAGCAAAATGCTGGCGGCTTTAAACGCCGGGAACATCGGTGACGAAAATGACCGGGTTGCGGCTGTAGATAAAACGATTCAGACGTGGCGCTGCGCAAACCGAGGTGCATCCCTCCAAAGTGGTCTGGAAGATGAGAAGCAATGGAAAGCGCTCCTTGCCATGATGGATTTAATTGCATGGCGAGGTCATGCAAGCATCCCGCAAATTGAATGCTACTGTGAGCAACTTGGAAACTCTCCTCTACGGCTTGTGGTAATGCCAAACGGCAAACTGGGCCTGTATGTAGCCCCACGAGCTGAAGAACGAAACGATGCAGCTGAGAAACACAAATGGGCTATACGTGTGGTATTGAGTCTGACGCGTACCGGTGTGAAAGAGGTATCTCGCTCATGGGCTCTGGTTAACGAACTGAGCGTATCTGAATGCACCCTCAAAGAATGGCCGCTGGTGGATGAGTGGAAAGGGTTAAAGTCTGTATTTGAAAGCTACGACCGGAAACTTAAAGCTCTGGCAGACATTGAACTGGGCCGTGAGACTCTCAAGCGTCTGAATCCCAGCAACCAGGAAGGTCTGAGCGAGCTGGCAGAATTGTGGATTAATGCTTTTGAAGAAATGAACTTCTACCGACCGACTGGCGGGATCGTTCAAAAGCCAGTAATGATGATCCCGATTGGTCTTATTGTCGACCGTGAGGAGTGGTCATACTTATATCTTGGTACACGCGGCTCTGCGGTCGAGTATATCTATCAGAATCTGAATGATAAGGCACTCAAGGCCCGGGTAGCCCACCGTCTGATTTCAAATTACGAGGTCAAAGAGGGTAAGCTCGATAATCTTGCCAATAAGAAAACAAGTCTGGGTCTCTTTTGCACAAAACAGCGCCCGGACATGGCCCCTTTTAGCGCAGACCGAAACATAGAGACATATGGGCCTGATTTCGGCGTTAACCATGCTGTGCTTACGCATATGGTATCGTTTAAATCGCAGATAGCGCTGATTCAGCAAGAGGCAGATCGCGGCTTACACCGTCGCTTCACGATAGCCAGCAACCTGGTCAGTTCAGCCGGGGAGTTGCTTATCGATCAACTGCTCGGCGATGCGGCGCGAGATGCAGATGAGCCGGTAGATATTCTTGAGGTGGTTATTAACCCAGCGCCAACCGGTGAACCAGGGGCGAAGCTGAAGAAGAATGGTGAGACATTCTGGCATAAGCACTGGTGTGATTTGTGTAAGCCAGGAACCGAAGAAAGCCTGGCACTCTCCCACATTCACGCGCCGGATCACGTCATTACGCGGACTTCGTTCAGTTCCAAGGAGGATGCCATCCTCTTCGTACTCAAGACGATGCCGCAGGCCAGAAAATACGAAAAGGATTTCTTCCGCGACAATGATTTCGATGTACCTGATGGGATTATTGAACGGTGGATATACCGTTAATCATATGCAGTATGAATAAAAAAAAGCCCGCTTTAGTCGTTGCAAGCGGGCTTTTTATTTCTTCGCGTTACAGCTGTGGCATCAATTACAAAACGGAACGGCTTGGTGCCGGGGCGAAGAACGGAGAAAGGGATAGGCACGAGGTGGTGATAATGTTGCTATTCATATGGGGTATGAATAAGAAACAGCCCACTTGCGAGTACTAAGTGGGCCATTGAGGGTCAGGCATAAGACTCAGACAGAGCAGTAGCGGCTTCAAGCGCCGGTTCAAGCGACAGGCTGTTATCGCTGATAACATTCCATCCCTCATTGCCGTAAACAAAATGGACGTAACCTGCACGTTCAGTTTCTTCAGGGCGATAAGCATAGAAGTAGTCTTCATCAGTAGAGAACATGGCTTCAACAATACGTTCTACGTTCGTAGAGCGCTTCAGCACAATCTCTTCTGAGTCGAATACCGAGATGCTATATCCTGCTTCAATCAACCCGGTTGCTGCTGCCCGGGCAATTTCCTGCTCAATACGTTGCCGCTGATCTACGTTCATGCCTGCTGCTCCTCGATGGGAAGTGAAGTCGAACACACGAGAAAGCATGAACTATAGTTCACATTTAATCAATAAAAAAGGGAACTATACTTCACTTATTCTTGGTTTTTTTTAATACTGGTAGTCCTGCAAGCGCATCGTTCCAATGCTGCTCGCGTTCCTCATTACCTGAAATATTACTTATCCATCTTTCGGACTTGCCCCAGCGCTGTGCCAGCGCCTGCCGCGTCCAGCCTTTGCGTTTCATCTCTGCTTTAAATTCATCGCTGGTGGGTTTGTACATAGGTTAATCCACGTGAACTATAATTCACCTGATAGTACGGTAAGGCTGGTTAAGTAACAACGGGATATCGACGGTCATCTTCCGTTCCCGCACACGGGCCAGTGCTCCTGGCTATACTGAGTCAAAAATGCGGAGGACACATTATGTTTGAACGTATAAGCAGGTTTTTCGCTGGCGCAACAAAACAGGAGAGGGCGGAACCGTCAGTCTCTATACCTGAACCTGTTACTCTTGAGGGTGATAACGCGCCATCAGCTATCGAACATGACAGAAAAATAGTCCATGACAGCAGGGTATTTATACATAGGTCTTTAGGCTTTATACTTATGGTATATTCTCCCGAATTATTCAGAAAAGCCATTAATCATGACATATGTCTTGGCTATATATATGGTTATATCATAGCGGCAATAGGTGACGACGAAGAGTTATGTAAAGCATCGGAAAATCGTCGATGGGATGTTGTCGCTGCCTATTATCGAAGTTTATTGGATTATTCAGCTGAAGCTTACTATGAGAAAACTGTAAACGCGATGGATAATTACCACTTCAAACAAGCAAGAAATGTAAGCGTAATGGATTATCACAAAAACAAAATCAATCCTGATGGCGATAATCATCATTTGCGTTTTCTAATGACCGAAATAATTGAAGATAGGGTTGAATAAATACACGTTTCGTCACATGAACGACCTATGGTTTACTGAATATAACGACAACGAACCATAGGCCAGAAAAAATGACACTTCAAAAAGCCAACGAAAAACGTATTGAAAACTTCCTAGCCAAACAAATTCGTCATAACGGTAAGATTTTATCAATGCGTGAATTTATGGATTCACTCATTGCTGACGGCTATAGCCCACGTGCAAAAGCGGAACAGAAAGTAGGACACCCCAGCAGCCGTCAAACCTTTCGCTGGAACAACGAGCAGCAAAGGGAGCACCAGATTAAGCGAGCTCTGGGGGGTACTGTTCTGAAATATTCAATGGTGTCATCTGACGGCTCATTTTATGACATTGAAAAAATTGCCTATGATTACGTCATTGAAAAAATGGGCGGGGTTAACGTTAAGCCGGAAACGATGTGTTTTGCGATTTTCAACAGCCCTTCATCATTGCGGGGCGGGAAGAGAGAGCGCTGTGTAGCTGTCTATAGCCGCACTGTGGCAACAGAGGAACAACGGGTCAGGAGCATGTTATCTACTGACTTCACGCATTATGATCTGGTCTGGTTCGGTGAAGCCACTTCCCAGAAGGAAGCGCTGGAACTAGCCGAGGGATAATATCAATTAGCCACCAAGGAAATAACCGGGGTGGCTTTTTTGTTTTAAACGATTAAAAATAAGCCAAATCACTTCGTCACAAGCATGTGGGTGGTAATATAGACATATAGGCAATCACATTCAACTGGAGGCTAATATGTCAGATTTAATTGCAGCAAGATATGATGAAGTATCAGCTTCCGAGTTTGAAGATGATATGGTTGTCATTGTCATTACCGATGAACAGAGTGAAGATATTGAGGTTATTTCAGACCTTGATGATCTTTTCGTTAATACTGAGGTTGTGGTTATTGATGGTGACGCTTTAGAAGTCGACTATGATAACGCTGGATATTTTTCATCAGAGAATAGCTATGAAGTTTCAGTAGACGATATGTTATTCGACAATACCGTTGGTGAGCAACTTATGGATTGTGGTTTTTTCGGCACTCAAAGCTAATAGATACTCGTTATTTATTATCGCGTCCCAATCGTCATGCAGGTGTGGTTATTTATTTACTGAAAAGCCATGTTTTAAATAACAGGCAACGATAATCTAACAGGAGCGGCTATGAAACTCGAAAACATTAACAAAGAGCAGCAGCTCTATGTTCTTAAATGTGGCTCTATTCTATCAAGCTACGGATTTGATCTCCTGCATACAAAAGCAACCGCCGTAGCTGACTGGATGGACGTTGAAGCACCAGTAGCTGCACTGGGTACAGAAGAACATTTTGAACAATGTGCAGAACTCATGCGGCGCGGGCAGGTATATGCTAACGCTTCCCGGAAATGCTGCCCCGGTAATCTTTCCCCCCAACTAATTGGGCTTGAAGGTTGTCGTGTTAGAGTCACTACCGATGACGGTGAGGAACGCTGTTTCTGGGTTGCAAAAACGACCGGATGGATGCCGGGTCACCTCGAAGTTCCACGCTCGAATACGGCTTATGGCCACCCTGCACAAGCGCATTACAAGTCAGTTCAGACTATTCGATAAGTCACCGGTGCTCCGATTTCGACATGATGCATACCAACCAGACTCACTACTGTTGTCATCGACAAGAATGACAACAGTAGTGAGTATCTATGGCTTATCCTCGGAAAACAGCCCATTATTCATGCCTCCCTCTTCCGGTATGGCATAGCTCACATGGCTTCAGATAAAAATCAAACCGATAAACTCGCCCGCGATATTAAAGACAAGGTTCTCGCCAGGCCTGCTGGCTCATCAGGAGAACCAGTGGAGTACCGGAGTGTCCATGAATTTATGACACTAACCCGCACGGGAACCCCTGCTGATGCCCGCCAGTTCCGGCTGGCTGTTAAAGCTAAGGGAATAGCTATCTGGCCTGATGATGACCCACGCGTAGGGCAGCAATTTGCACGTGACGGCATTCGCTGGGAAGTTCGTCTGAAGACCTTCCGGCCTGAGAGTCAGGATTCATTTGACGATGACCTGGATGAGAAAGTCTCACCAAAACGCTTTGGATATCGCCGGTACGGTGCGATGTCCCGTCCTGATCAGAAGAAATTCAGCGACAGGGTATACTTCAACTGCATGGAGCGGTGTGTCGTCACCGGTGTGAAGACAAAATGCAGGGGAGAAGCAGCACATCTGATTGAGCATCATAAAGCGGGCTCTGACCACTGGAGTAATGGCCTGTGGCTTCGGGCAGACATACATCGGTTATACGACAACGGCCTGTGTGTGATTAATCCCAGCACCCTGACAATCCATTTCCACCCCACTATCCTGGCTAAGGATGACGATCTCATCGCGTATGAAGCTCGGCCAATATTACCGACAAGAAAACCTGTAAACCCTGCCTGGTTAAAATCCCGGTGGGATGAACTTACCTGGCCGAAGTAAGCATCGTGTCTGACAACGGTAGTGAGGCCTAATCATTACCGTTGTCGTAGCAAACGGGCTTCAATGCTTGGCTCATTATCGTTGTCACCAGTCTGGTCAGCTCATAACTATTGCCATCGGCACTGAGATGCCGTCCTGCGCATCGAACTCACATCCATTGTCACTCGATTTTTGAATCTGCCGGGAGTGTAACCAGTGACAATGGTAATGATCACCTTCACATAATTAACGAACCGTTACTACTGGTAAGAGGGTGCATGGTCGACAACGGTAATGACAATTAAGGAAAGTACCTTTCTGTAATGACAACGGTAGTGACTTAATGGTTAACCCTTGTCTGGTTACCGGCAATCAAGTACAGGAACTATGACAATGGTAGTGAGTCATTACCATTGTTATGGCTCATCATACTATCCCTATATACAGCAAGTAGACGGCGTTGCTCACTACCATCGTCATTGGTTGCATGGGTAGCAGAATGTTAGATGACAACAGTAGTGATTCTGGTGCTTCACCATCCGCCTGGTGACAACGGTAATGAGTGATCGAGATCACTATCGTTGTCGCAGCGTTCGGTATGGCTACAACCGGCAAGTTGTGCCTCGACAATGGTTGTGATCCCGCACTCACTTGATTCGTCATCGCCGGAACGACCCCACTGAAATGTACTTGGAAACGATGACAATGGTAGAGACTTGAAAAAATCACATCCATTGTCATTGACCAATCAGGTTAGCTACGACAGCGGTTGGACTCATTTCCATTGTCACCGACAGGCCATGTATTCATACAACGACAACGGCAGGGAGTGACGCGGTCACTACCACGGTCATTCATCCCGCCCCTCAAGTACGAGCAGACAGTACGGCGAGTGAATCCTTACCATAGCTACCTGAAAGGCCTGATTAACCTGGAATGCATATGACAACGGTAATGACCAACAGAACTCATTTCCGTTGTCATTGTGCTGGTGGAGCAGTAAGAACTTGGTCTGAATCATGAATGACAACGGTAGTGAGTATTCTTAGTCAATACAGTGGTCATTCAAATGCGCCGGGAGCAAATGACAGCGGTAGTGAGTCAAATCACTCATTACCGTTGTCATTGTGTCATGGGAATCAGCGATAAATCCGTACTGACGATGCCGACAATGGTAGTGAGCGGTATGAGGTCTTCTCCGAGAAGCTGCTCTGGAGAGTTGTCGATGATGACAACAGCAGTGAGCTGCCAAGACTCATTGCCGATGTCATGGTGTCATGGGTATCAGCGATTTGTCTGTACCGGCGATTCCGACAATGGTAGTGAGCGGTGTAAGACCTTCCCTGAGAAGCTGGTCTGGAGAGATGTCGATGATGACAACAGTAGTGAGCTATCTAGTCTCATTACCATTGTCATGAGTGGTCACCCCGCAATGACAACAGTAGTGACCGCGTCACTCAATACCGTTGTCATTAAGCTAAACAGGATTCTCTGACGATGTGCAGGGAGGGAGGGTTCCAGGCCGTCATCTGACAGCCCGGAGGGAATGCTAGCTGGCGGGATTGTTCTTTTTCTGGCTTCTAAGGCTGCGAATGTAGTGAAGTTCTTCAGCTGTTAAGTCATGGATGGTTAACGTTTCATCCCCATCAATGGGCTCATCTGGTGGGCACAATTCACCTTCCAGTGGCTCACCATTATTTTTACCCGACGTGCCATTGTTCTCCTCATCAGCATCACCCTCGCCATCACCATCAGGTGGTGGTTGGATATTGTTCAGATTCAAATCAGGATCGCGTTTGTGGATCTGGAAATAAACCTTCCCATCTTTTTTTACTTCGGTGTACTGAAGGTAACCAATGGATGCCAGCTCCTCCAATGCCTTACGTACTGTGGCGTTCTGGCTGTTGGCACGGGTCTTAAGATTTAATCGGTTCTTAAGTCTCGTTAAGGAGATCGGGATTGGATTTGGTGGAAGTGACTCAATGAACGTGTAAAGCGCCTGTGCGCTCTCTTTTTTCGCCAGTTCCTTGATAGCCTTCAGCTGCATCAAAACCTTGTGGTCGTACTGATACAACTCGAATATCTTAGGGTCTATCTGTAGCTCTACCTGATCAGAGTCCGGGTCAAGCAAGGCAGACTGCACCAGGTGCGTCGTATACACCTTTGACGAGTGGGTGCTGGTGAAGGACAACATCACGGATGCCAGCCTGCGTAACGACGCGTCGATACGCTTACGGGATGCGGTAGAGGAACGATAATTTTCAGGGTTACAGAGCTTCAGAAACTCAGTAAATTTGAGGCTGATCTTATCGTTATCAATCGGATGGTTAGCTAGCGTTCGGATGATTCCCATCCACGTTTTGAAGTCAACAGACATATCGAGGCGCTGACCCACGATCGAGATATTGGTGAAACCCTCGCTCTCCATCAAAGAAAGTGTCTGTAGTTCTTTCGTGGCATCAAAGCCAACAGTTTTGTATTCACGACTCTGACGGCCAACGCTTTTTGGTGATGGCACAAACAACCCAAGGCGCATGAGCGCGATAGACTGAACCGTCCTGCTGCTATTAGGACGTAAAATAATTTCTTTACCTGTCTCTCTCTCTGTTACAGAGAAAGCCCTGGTAACCATCTGGCCTTGCTGCTCAGAATCTTTCTCATTGGTCATAGTGGTTTATCGACTGTATTAATCAACAGATTATTGAATACTATCGCCCAAAGCCCTCAGTGTCACTTAAGGGATCTCTGCGACGATCTCAGATTGTGCATAAGTCCAGGCTAAAAAAACGCCACGACTAAATATAAAACTCTGAAATTCACATAAAAACAAATACATACGTAGTTTATCAACAAAGGAGCAATTCCGGTGAAAAAGATCCTTTAAAAAATCACTACCATTGTCGCCGCAATCACTACCGTTGTCAAAAAACTCACTACTACCGTTAAAAAACTCACTACCAATGTCAAAATAATCACTACCGTTGTCACCGATTGGCTTCCAGGCCTTGTGCCGTCTGGCTTCCGAGCTGCGGGGATCTCTTGTGATCTATGGGAACTCGTAAGGTACTAATTATTGGAACTACCTTGTGGAAAATGGGGATAAATTCTCTCTTCGAGTTAAATCAACATCGAATAGCTAAATTGTCGAAAATATGTACGGGCATGAAAGGAAAATGCGTATAGAAAACAGTGGATAAGATTTTAATAATTTTGTTTCATCATACAGGTGATAGATGGTATCTATATGAATTATAATAGAAATATACTCAAAACTCTTTAAGAGTTATACCTTCAGATCACACAATAAAACTCACTACCATTGTCACAAATACTCACTACTAACGTCGAAATAGTCACTACCAATGTCATTTTAATCATTACCAATGTCAAAAAAGTCATTACCATTGTCATAAAATGCCCTTGAGCCCAGTAACCATGCGGCTTGCAGCGTACAGGGATCTCTTTTGTACTCCGTTGCACCTTTGGGATCTCTTTATTGGAACTGTCCTGTGGAAAAGTATCTTTTTTGCCTTCGTCAGCTACTGACTCGGTGCTTTACTGATTGTGTAAACAAAACGATAAGAGGCACTCACATGTACGCAACTGCAAAAGAAATTATCGCAAAGCTGCAAAAAATGAACCCTGACGAAAAGGTGCTAGTCCGTGTCTGGTACAAGTCTGATGTTCAGGAGTTAGCAATAGACCGAAACATGCCGCAGGTTTCAGCTAGCGAAGCTGAGTCGACCTTAGCGTTGATAGACCGAACTCACGATGGTGATATCGGTATCAACTGGGATGTTGTTCAGAGTGGTATTGAGACAGTTCGTAGTGGCCAAATTTAAGCAACCGAGTAACAAGGACGTGACTCAACTAATCCACATATCCACCGGGTAGATCAACAGATCGATCCAGATTAAGACCAAATAGAACCAAAAAGATCCCCGCTCCCGCAAACCCGCAGCTGGTAAGCTCTGAAGACCTGCCCCGGTGGGGTTGAGAGGGAAAAAAGTGAGCTCTGAAGGGCTGTCGGTGGGGTTAGCCTGGTAGCTGGTGGTGTTCAAAGGGAATAACGGTGGGATTGGAAGGGGAAAGGAACTTAATTATCAACATCTGCTGTGCTAATGAAAACATCAAATAAAAACATAATCATACGTAACAAATCTCAAAAATAGGTGATCGGTATTCATTTTTTGTCCACACTGGCAGCAGATCAAAAATTTGATGTCAACGACATTTATCCGATTCATCTCTGAAATAACGTATTGATTTAGTACAAATAAAAACCAATACCCGATAAATGGGGACTAAATGACCCCTATTTCTCATGATCAATAAAAATCACCGTGATACATTCGCCCGGACTGGGCATTCCAAGATACCCGGAAAATAACAATAAAACTGGGGGATCCACACGATGAACTCGAATGAAGTTCTTCTTTTCAAGGACGCTATTCCCGACTTCAATCAGCCGTCGACTGGAAAGCTGACGGTGACAAAAAATTCATCAGTACAACCTGTATCACTGCTCCGCCTGGGCGTTTTTACTCCTAGTTGCCGAACAGAGGCAACGGTCACGCTAAACGTGACGGAAGCGCTATCCAGTCTGGAAATTGCAAAACAGGAAGGGTACACGGACATAAAGATCACCGGCCCGATGCTGAATTATTTCCAGGACTTCCGGTGCTGGACAGCAATCGTCCATTCCTTCAGCGTATCGCCTGATGCGCTGAAAGGTAACCGGATTAAAATGCCCTTTAGTGAATTTGCCAAACTCTGCGGCTACCCATCAAAACGCTACAGCACGAAACTGCGCAATGAGATAGCCGATTCGTTGACGAAGATTCGCTCAAAAAGCATTCGGTTTGAGAAGAACCCGGGGATCACCAAGTTCAAAGTAGCCGGGTTGCTGAAAGAGGCGGAATTTGATGGTGAAAGTGATTACATCATCCTGGAAGCCGACGAACGACTCTGGGATTTGTACCGTTCAGATCATCTTACTCTGTTGCGGAAGAAACCCCTGGAGCTACTTACCAGGAATGAAACGGCTCAGGCGCTCTATACATTTTTTGAAGCGCTACCTCAACATCCAGCCCCGATCACCTTTGACAGACTTCGACAGCGTTTACTGCTCAATGGGCGCATTGCCGAACAGAACCGGAAAATGCGAACTGCTCTCGATGTGCTTGCCAGCATCGGTTACCTGAAATTTTACTACCTGGTGGACACCAGCGTACCCACCATTCAGATCACGGATCGGAATCCCAAACTAACAGGTTCCTGATGTTTGAAACGTCTTTTTGCCCGGTTCCGGGAATGTGCTGTCTCATTCCCACCGGTCAAAAACACTAAGTTGACGTTTCCCTCTCAAACCCACCCGTGATTTTGTAGTCGCTAAAGGATAAATAGTCCCATTTACATCTGAAAAGCTGATGGGGCGCGTCAGGCCTCTATTGAATACAACTTGTATTACCATGAAAAATAAAGAAAATAACACTCCTCTTTATAATTACTGCTGTTCGCCTAATCCCAAAAAGATACTTTTTTAATCTGCACAGTTTTTATCGCCGGTGGGAACGAGAGGGAAGGGGAAAATATACCCGGTGGGATTGAGAGGGAAGGCCTGTAGAAAACAACCCGACAATCTTTTGTCGGCTGGAATGACCAGGGTAAATTAAGTTCTGGAGGATAGTTATGACTTCGACATTTGGTAAGCAGCTGAAGCTTTATGCAGACCGGCAAACGGGCGCAAAACGTACTGCTCTTGATTTTCAATATGTGGTTTCGCCTGGTAAGGATGCGTTTCCCACGGTGAACATCACTATGGCTCCGATTGCTGATGGCGCAAAAGAAGCCCAATGGGAGCTTAAGCGCGTCATCCAGCTGAATCGCTATGAATTAACTCAATGTTGCGCGGTATTGTTCGGGCTGGAAAAGGAGATGAGGGCAAACTTTCACGGAACCGATAAAAACAAAGGTTTTACGCTCATCAACAATGGTGCATCCGGCTGCGGGATAAACTTTTCTCATGGTGGGGATATGCTGACGCATATGTTGAACCATGCCCAAAGAATGGAAGTAGGGGCATTTATTCTGAAACGGCAGGCGGATGCGTGGGATATGAGTGTCAGTGACGTTCTTGCACTTTTGCGTCAGTCCGTGGCCATCAAACGGGCATAAGATCACGAAGCAGGTTCAAGAACAGGCTTACCGTACAACAATTTTCAAATCCAAACTGACCCTACTTAACTTCAACTGGAAGGCGCTATGACAGAACATCAGCAGAATAGAAATGTTTGTGAAGTCGGGTTAGCCTGTGAAGCCATGACGATTGATCCCAAAACCATTCAGTCAGCAGTAATGCGTAAAGAAGCCACGCAAGTTGTTATTCCTCACTTTAAGGGGGTTTGTCCTGCTTTTGTCGAATGGGCTGAACAATGCTTACCTGGCGATAAACTTCCTCGTGGGAAATTTTTTAGGTCACGAGAATGGATGCGTCAGTTCACCACTTGCCAGATAAACTACAAGACAGATCATCCAGATGAAGGAAAGTATGGATGGCTTTTTGAAGGAACCAAATATTGAAAAGTTAAGGAGATATGATTAATGCTAATTTATGCCGCAGATCTGATTTTACCCTTAAAAATTCTGCTGGTGGTATTTGTCGTGACTATCATAGGCGCTACCATCGGGTTGAAATTTGTACGCTCCGAAAACAAGATCGTTTGCATGTGGCTCGTGCCAATAGGCTGTCTTGGGGGAATTTTTGCATTGATGATGTTTCCATCAATTACCACAAATGATTTGTTGCTCGGCAAGAGATGGTCGGAAGATTGTCGCGTGGTCGAAAAATACGAACGCCACGCTTTTGAAGCACCGACGAACCGGCTGATTTGTTCGGGGGTTGATGAGCATGTTAATTCAGAAAGTTATGCGGTATTAACGAAAGCTTACCGGGAGCGGGGGGGAGAACTTATTTCGGGATCCCATAGTGTTGAAAACTAGCCTTCAAATCTAATGCTACGGAGTTTGTTAGCGCCAATGATATAAGACGGTAATTCACCATTTGAATTGTCCGCTCCACCCAACATGTTGTTTCCTTGAGGTTCTCACACCAGAAAGGACATCGACATGCTGAGCAGAGAGGACTTTTACATGATAAAACAAATGCGCAAGCAGGGTGCGTACATTATCGATATTGCAACTCAGGTGGGTTGCTCTGAACGCACCGTCAGACGGTATCTTAAATACCCTGAGCCACCGGCCAGAAAGACGCGCCACAAAATGGCCAAACTGAAGCCGTTTATGGATTATATCGATACACGTCTGGCCGAAAATGTCTGGAATGGCGAGGTCATCCTCGCAGAAATCAAAGCGATGGGTTACACCGGTGGTCGCTCCATGCTGCGCTATTACATCCAGCCCAAACGCAAAATGCGTCCGTCGAAGAAAACGGTCCGCTTCGAAACCCAGCCCGCTTACCAGTTGCAGCACGACTGGGGCGAAGTTGAGGTGGAGGTCGCCGGGCAGCGATGCAAAGTTAACTTCGCGGTTAATACGCTGGGGTTCTCCCGTCGCTTCCATGTCTTCGCCGCGCCAAAGCAGGATGCGGAACACACCTATGAGTCGCTGGTTCGCACCTTCCGCTACTTTGGTGGCAGTGTGAAAACCGTGCTGGTTGATAACCAGAAAGCGGCGGTGCTGAAAAATAACAACGGGAAAGTGGTGTTCAACTCCGGGTTCCTGTTGCTGGCCGACCACTATGACTTCCTGCCGCGTGCCTGTCGTCCGCGCAGGGCCAGAACCAAAGGTAAGGTGGAGCGGATGGTGAAATATCTCAAGGAGAACTTCTTCGTCCGCTATCGCAGGTTCGACAGCTTCGCTCATGTTAACCAGCAACTGGAGCAATGGATGGCTGATGTGGCTGACAAACGGGAGCTTCGCCAGTTCAGACAGACCCCGGAACAGCGCTTCGCGCTCGAGCAGGAACATCTGCAGCCGTTGCCTGATACGGACTTCGATACCAGCTACTTCGACATCCGCCATGTCTCCTGGGACAGCTATATCGAGGTTGGCGGCAATCGCTACAGCGTTCCCGAAACGCTGTGTGGCCAGCCGGTCTCGATACGCATATCGCTGGATGATGAGTTGCGGATCTACAGTAATGAGCAGCAGGTGGCATCACACCGGCTCTGTTCAGCATCATCTGGCTGGCAAACGGTGCCGGAACATCATGCCCCGCTCTGGCAGCAGGTCAGCATGGTGGAGCATCGTCCACTGAGTGCGTATGAGGAGCTGCTGTGATGCATGAACTTGAAGCGCTGCTGAGTCGCCTGAAAATGGAGCACCTGAGTTATCACGTGGAAAGTCTGCTGGAGCAGGCAGCTAAAAAAGAGCTGAACTATCGGGAGTTCCTGTACATGGCGCTGCAGCAGGAATGGAACGGCAGGCATCAGCGCGGTATGGAGTCCCGGCTGAAGCAGGCTCGTCTGCCGTGGGTCAAAACGCTGGAGCAGTTCGACTTCAGCTTCCAGCCAGGCATCGATCGTAAGGTCGTCAGGGAGCTGGCCGGTCTGGCGTTCGTGGAACGCAGTGAGAACGTGATCCTGCTGGGTCCTCCCGGAGTGGGGAAAACCCACCTGGCTGTAGCCCTCGGCGTGAAAGCGGCGGATGCAGGTCACAGGGTGTTGTTCATGCCACTCGACAGACTGGTAGCAACGCTGATGAAAGCGAAGCTGGAAAACCGGCTGGAGCGTCAGCTACAACAGCTGAGCTATGCGCGTGTGCTAATCCTGGACGAAATAGGCTACCTGCCGATGAACAGAGAGGAAGCCAGTCTGTTCTTCCGCCTGCTGAATCGCCGGTATGAAAAAGCGAGCATAATCCTGACATCAAACAAAGGCTTCGCAGACTGGGGAGAGATGTTCGGCGATAACGTGCTGGCAACGGCGATCCTGGATCGGCTGCTGCACCACTCAACCACAGTGAATATAAAAGGAGAAAGTTACCGGTTGAAGGAAAAACGCAAAGCCGGAGTGCTGGCTAAAAACGCAACGCCAATCAGTGATGATGAAATGGCGGAAAGCGGACAACAGAAGTGATCAAATAGCGGACATTAAAAATGGCGAAAAACGGCCATAAATCTTGGCGTTGACAAGTTTTCATGAATAATAATCACAATGTTTTTCCTTGCAATGAATTGGGTATGGGTGATTCCAAATCGGAATTGGAAAGACTCCTTGAATTATGTGAATCCACTCCGCAAACAGGCGAGCCTAACCCCCAGATAGCTAATATGCAAGCATTTTGGAATCGATAACTGGTGGCTCATCTCATATCACTGGCTTCAATTTTTGCTCTCATATTCTTAATGGCCGTAAATTTTCCACACTCAACGATGCAGAGATAAAACAGCTAACATCTCTTCGCAATGAGGGGCGAAAAGACGGTTTTGTGGTCAGAATTCAACCTGTTGATGTAACCCCTGAACTTCAGCTTGAAAGGTATCTTGCGTCAAGTTGGGAAAGCGAAATCGAGATTTATAAACGCGTACCGTCGATTGTCGTGATCTGTAAAATCTCAGGTCTGTCTGCATTGGCAGGCTCGGGGAACAAAATGTTTTTAAATATGGATTACTTAAGTTGCGGAACTGAAACTGATGATCAGGATTGCCAGGATTAAGTCACTGATTGGCGGTTGCAACGAGCTTTGGGTTTGTTAGACTGGCCTGACATACCTTCCCCCATCGCGGGGTGCGTTGTCGGAGTATCAAAATATTGTTTTCCCCTATGCGGGGTTTAATTAGTGAGTAGCGACTGCCCGGGTTAGCGCCTGACCCGTGTCAGACTTCTGAAGGATATTTTGATATTAACCGTCCAGCTGGACGGTTTTTTTTCGTCTGTTTTTAATTTGGATAGTGGTATGGGTAGAAAAAAACAATCAAACCGCAGTGTATCAGCGCCAGCTGTTGATGCTGAAAAAGAAATTATCGACCCGAGATGGAACATCTTTTTCTTTGCGGCAATTGACCGACCGTGGGTGCTTAACCCGCATCTTTTTTACGCTGAACAAGCGCAGGAACGTTTGCTGTCGCAGTTCAGTGATGTGGAGATCAGGAGTGAAGCGACAAAGAAAGGCGAGTCATTTATAGAGTCAGCTGGAGACTGGTTCAATCCTGATTACCACGACGAAAGTGACGTATACGAGAATATTGAACAGATTGAAGCTTGCCACTGGGTTGCGTTGCGGGAAATGAAGGTCACGGTCACGCTTTCCCTGACCGCTGGGATGTACCACCAGTTTGACAAGGCATTACGAGATCTGCTTATCCGGGAGGCCAGAAGCTGGCGGTGGCTCGACATGGTTGTGATATCAGATTTGATCTGGAACCTCAGTTTTCCGAGGCTTATGGATTTGATGGAATGGCTGGGTATTGAAGTACGAAACATGCCATGTTTCCCGTTAATCAGTGCATGTCATCAGGTTGTCAACGTTTATAAACATGGAGATGGTGATGCCCACCAGAAACTGGTTAATGCTCACCCGGAGTACTACTCAGTATGGCAATGCGAAGGTTATCCGCAAGAGAGACCAGCTCGCCACGAAGAACTTGAAGTTTCCGAGGAACAGTTTAGAGAATTTGCCGAGGCGATAACGGTGTTCTGGAAGAGTCTGCCGGAAGGACTATCTTATTCGGGGATGGGAAAAGAGCCTAAGTGGTTTGGCAAGGCTTATGAAAAAGTGAAGTGCGACAAAGAAAAACGCGAGCGTAAAGCGGAAGAATAGTGGGGCACTCTAGCCCCACCGAAACAAAAGGAGAGTCAGACAGCCGGTGACGGTTGCCAGCCTGATTGAGTCTGGATCCATTTGCCTACGGAAATCATGTCGTAACCACCGTTCCCGTAGGACGACTTCACTTCTTCTATTTCGACTGGAACCGCCAGCTCGATGGGGCGGAACCAGCCATCATCACCGACTGTATACCGGCCTTCATGTTCCTTGCTCATTTCGCAGACCCGGCTGGGTGGAAGCCAGAAACCTTCATTTGCTCTTTCGGATGCGATACGAATAGCTTCATCCACGGAAGCGACTTCCCGGATGTGTTCGTTATGCGCGTTTGACATTTTGATCAGAAATGACTTCATAGAACCATTTTCCTCAGCTTAGGCCGGTAACGTTAATCGTCGGGGCGGTCGGTAATATTCCGGCGATAGTGTCCTCATATTGTACTCTGGCATGATGCATAACAGAAATTTGAGAGCGCGGGATTGAGAGGCGAAGTAGTTTGATGATAATCGCTGCGGGTGTACTATCAGCCTGATTCCTGGACTGAAGCCGAACGTCCAGCCGTGGTAAAACTGGTGAACGATGTTAACCTGGCATCGAGATATCGAGACCGTAACCATCTGACTGAATAAGGAGCTTTTATGCCGAATGGGAGAGTGATTTTTAACAAAAGAGGCCGATGGGACTGGCTTGATAGCGGTTGTGATATAGATGAGGATGAATTAAAGCAGGAAGAGTGGTTTGTTGGCGATATGTATTATCCGCCAGACTTTGAATACGATACGTCAATGCATGATCACCAGATTACAGAGTGGTTGTCTAAACCTGAAGAGCTGGTGCGGTATGAGCGAGGGCGTTAACTCAATTTGCTTATCTGAACTGGCTACATGATCTTTCAGCGTGGCCATTTCGGTTCTTCACATTTCCCTGACTCCCTCCTGACAGAACCGACTATTTCATCCATGAACCGCAAGAGCGGTAACTAAATGCCATATCGTGTGGCAGAGTGGTTTGCTCCAGTACCCGTCAAAATAGTCCAACATACAAAAACAGGGTAGCCTGCCCCGGGCTTCACCCGGGCCAGGCTACCCGGAGTCGAACCGTTAACCCGGAGTCGTGGGTGAGTAACGTCGAGTGCCCGCCTGAATTCCGTGCGGCCACCAGCATTGGCTTCACCTTTTTCCGACCGACACTTTCGTGCTGGTTTGCGGCCGCATCTTCGCCGGGCCGGAACACCCTGCATTTTGTGCCGGTGGCCATCACCGGTATTAGGATAAAGGGAAGAATATCGGTGATGGATTCCGGGATAATCGCCGGGAAAACCCGGGCAGAATTCACGTAAATCACCCTCTATTAGTCCAACATACAAATAAACTTCCCCTTTCTGCCCCTGCGCTTCGCTTGGGGCAGAAAGGGGAGCCGTACCTGAAACCTCCGTGTCGTTTTCAGGATCGGGCCCGTGCCCGGGGTAACCATTCTGCCCGGGCCCACCATTTTAAAAAGAAACCGCCGTGCCCGGTCTGGCCATTTCCCCCGCCTGCGGCAACCGGGCCGTGCCGGTCTTTCCGTCCGGTTCCTGCAAACCCCACATAGGGACTCCGGTCGCTGGATGAGCCATGCGAGAAAATATGAGAAAAAAAGAGAAAAAAAGAGAAAAAAAAGAGGGGCCGGGGGCGCGAGGGTTTCAGTGGGTATAAAGGTCAAGGGCGCTTTGCAGGGTGGACGCGGGGGTGTTGACCCTGATCGCATTTGTATGTTGGACTAATTTTGCATATATGAAGACAAGAAAAGACGCGCTGCCGACAGAGCAGGTATACTCTCGCCATCAAATGTGCGGCCAGCGGCGGGGGATAGGTAACGACCGCAGGCCCCGCGACCGGTATCAATGATGATGATGCCCTGCCAGGTAAAGAGTAGTGACGACGAAAGTGAAGGTGAAGAAAACCCGGGCCGAACGTAAGCAGCATAGCCGGGACATGCAGGCCAAACATGAAGCGGAAAAAAAGGCCGCTAACCTGCGTAATATTCTAAAGAGAGACATTCTGGCCACGCTGGGTATCCCTAAAAATCACGGTGGGCGGGCAGCTCTTTCTACATTCATCACCGAGCACTTACTGAAGGGTGAGAGTCAGGTTCAGATTGTTGCCATGCTAACCGGCAGCGAATTGATGAAGCGGGCACAGCTTGCCGAAATCGAGCGCCTGAAGAAGATCACGGAACTGGCCAATCAAACCCGCAGAAACGAGATCACCAACCGGGCGTTTGAGCGCCTGGGTATCACAACCCGGCATCCAATGGGCGATTTAGTGCTGAGCATGGTGCGCGAACTGGCAAACCAGAATTTAAATACCGGTGAGATAGTAGAACGCCTGAATGATAACGAAACCGTACTGGAATCGCGCCGCCTGCACAAAGAGAAGCGAGCGGATCTTGAACGTCAGATTGATGAAGGTATTGCCGAGCGCAAAAAGACCCGTGTTGATATGCGGGAAGTGCTCGCCTACATGGCCCAGAAGAACGGTACAACGTATACGCCTCCCGCAGACACCTGGCGATCTCCTGAACATCCGAATGGCGATTCACCGACCCGGCATAATGGAAAAATCAGAGAGAGCCGTCTGACCGGCGCTGAAAGCACCCAGAAAGAAAACCCACGTCAGTACGGTTTGCCCAACCTGAAAACCAGTAGCGCTTCCATCAACAAGGCCGGAATGAGTGAGGCCATTAAGCTGGTGGGCGGACGTGTGACGGAATTTCGCACCTATCTTTATGAGCATCGCGATACGGGACTACGCGCTGATGTGCTGGCTCGCCGGTTTATGGCTGAGTCAATGCAAGGCAAAAAGATGGTTGACCCTGTGCCGGTCAATGAACCAGATAATCTCCCGGCTCCCACACACGAACCTGCCAAACGTAAATGGACGAAGGAAGAAAAGCAGGAAGCGCGTGACCGTGCGCTGGCCGCAGCAAGCCAGGTCGGAAAGCTTAAAGAAGCGGAAACCAACGGCATTACGCACGATGTAGTGCGAGAATCGCAGCCAGCACCCCAGCCAGCCCTGATCTCCGTCGAAGTTGAACAATCCCGCGTCTCCATGCAGGAACCGTCTGTTGCGCCCCTGGCGCACCCTAAACGTGAAGGCTCTACAACCTGCGTGGTGACCAGGCCGGATCAGGCTGATTTCGCTGCTACCGTCCGTCGAAACTGTAACGACCGCTGCGTGATTACAGGAGCAAGCTTACGCCGCAGGACAGAGGCCGCACACCTGGTAGAGCATAGTGCTGGTGGTCTGGATCACTGGAGTAATGGCTTGCTGCTTCGTATCGATCTGCACCGGCTGTTTGACGACAACGTCCTTGCCATTTGCCCGGAGACGTTGACCGTCCACGTTGACCCTGTCGCGCAGGCCGAAGATCCCGATTTGCAGCAATACGATGGCCATGTGATTACCGGGCTTTGCCGTCCGATAGACCCGGCGAATCTCGTCATGCGCTGGGAGCGTTATCAGCGCCGGTTAGAACTGACCAAGTAAAACCGGTAATCCATCAGGTGCGAATCGTGGGAATGCGCCAGCTCGGTAACCCCACGTCACCGGATTGAACCATCACAAAAAAGGAGCCCACCGGGCTCCCCAAAAACGAATTGTTTTATTGTTCCTGCTTAGTTCTACGTAGGTACTCTTCAGCCTTTATCTTTATTTGCACGAGTTCAGCGTAAAACTCACGTTCCATTTGGTATGTTGGCATCTGAGTATAATACTCTTCCACCTGTGGCCAAATTCGCTGAAGTTCTGCATATAAATCATGGAGAGCTCTATCTGCCCAAGATGACGATTGGTAGGATTCAAGCTTTCTGATAGTGGCGCTAAGATGTACTAAACGCGCCACTAATACTTTAGTGTTTACGTATTGTGTTACGGTTCTATCCATGTGGTTTAAGTTACTCATATTATTCCCTAATGAGGTGCTCGCAGAATTACGAGGCAGAGATAACATAACCTTAAAACCTACATACGTGTAGCCCAATCATTACTTTATAGCTAAAAATGCCAGATTTACTCTATGGCCCCCAATCCCTACAGACCTACAGCAGATCTCGTCCACATAGGTCAGTTCCAGCGCAAACTATGGGATCTGAATGTTTGTCGAACGAAAACTTACGGTAGTGAAGTAATTGCCTGAAACATTGTAAATAACTTGCATAGAAAACGCCCTCAAAACAGCGTCCTTTTTTTATCGAAGTTTCAACGGTTCTGGTAGAGTTGTTTTCTGACAGATTTTATTATTAACGTGAGTGGACGCGTCTGGCGAATAAGCTGGTGCAACTTCCCGAAGCCCTCCAAACACCAGGAGACTTAATTTATGGAACTATCAACAATTTCTGAAGCGTTGATTGGTGGTTTAGTTGGTGGCACTATCGCAGCAGGTTCCATCCGGGTATTATTCATTCCAGAAAAGTTTGAGTGGATATTGTTAGCCTGTGTTGTCCTTGCCACTGTTGTTACCTTTTTCTTTGGCCACTCTATACCAAATCCATTTATGATGATAAGCAACATGTATAGTTATTGAATATATAAGACCGTGCTCGTTAGACGTGCTCTGATTGATTTCCATATATGTTTCAAAAGCTTCGGGCCAGTTTTTTCTGTGTTAGATAGGATAACAGAATATGATGACACTTCTTTTTTCGATTTACTGTTCCCTGGTCATTATCGCGGGCGCTTTCTTTAGCTGGTTTCAACGTGAAACTATCGCTACCCGCTGCATTCTTTTTGGCGGACTGGTGATAGTAGCAGCGATCAAGCTAACAACGGATTTTACGACTGTCGCTGTTTCCACGGTTCTGATTGAGGGATTTTTGCTAACGGCTTATGTTATTGCTGTCCGTTTTATTCAGTGCATTGTAAACAGGGCTGCATAAACAACCCGGACAGAATGCCCATCTATTTATATCAGGCTAATCTACGTGTGACATTTCAATCGCTGCGCGAGCTTCAATGCCCTTCGATAGCAACAAGTTTGCAATGCGCTCTGCGAGGTCTTGATTGGCGCAATGAAAGCGAATAGGCAACTTTTCATGTTTCTCACTATCGATGTAGAACATTACAGAATTGATACTGTATAGCGATGCATATGAAGGACGAGGTTCTATCATCAAATTCAATTCTGGAATAGAAGCTAAAAGTTTAGACATATAATCATCCAGCAGTTCAATACAAACTGGCCGGATAGTTAATAAAGCGGGATTTTCCTCCGAACTAGTCCATTGTCGTGCCTGTAATCTCAAAATATTGAGAAGGTGCAACGATTCATAAGGAATTGTCTTTCCCGTCCGTTCACCCAGGATAACGGATTCCAATGTGTTAATTCGGGATGATAGTCTTCTTATCTTCCGCAACTGATAGATGCTAAGTGTTAATGTTATCACAAATAAAACACCCAAAATAATTGCCATATTTATATCCCATTCGGTTTATTCGTATTATGCCGTGAATATCGATACTCCAGCTATAGGTGTTCGGGACATCCTCTACGCCGGTAGTATCTGCAAAAACTTGTTATTCCATCATATAGTGCATCTCTGAAAACACCTTTTTCGGGTGATACAGCCTTTCATTACTCGGTTCCCCTTTTATGCTGCTACCTGCCTATCAGGTGGTTAGTATGCTTACCAGCCACTTTTTACTATATTGTCCGTTTTGTTAACTGATTTGTTAATGCTTCCATTTGACAGGTCTGGAAAGATACTTTTCTGATTTTAGGGGTTTGAGGGCCAACGATGTAAAAAACCACGTTAATAGGTTAACCTATTGTTTTATTTTAATTATTAGGTGCTGCATTTACAGCTACTCCAATGATCATGGGGCTGATGGTCGATGGAACGCAATACCAAGTAGATTGATTGCATAAAGTTCCTTCAATTCCGATCTGCCCTCCCGTTTTCACATCCTACTTCAGTTCAATTTTGTTGCCATTCCTTTACAACAGCTTCCCAATTGGCCGTTCTCTCGACCAATTTCCCATCAGCATCCTTTCTTGTCCAAACATCCCAGAAATCAGGGTCATCAGAATGGGGTTGCTGCTCTTTCGTCAAATTTTTCATTTTAACTAAGACAGGAAGTTCAGATGCCCAGCCCATCAGTATTGCATGTTGAGATGGCAATGAAGGCAATTCACGGAGTAATCCTCGCAAATTGTCGGGTACCATTTTATGAACTTGCTCCTGATCTTTGTCATTGCTAATTCGATGCAGAAGAAAAGTATTACATTGAGATAAAACTGTAGGTGATAATTCTGATGGTCGTTGCGAAGAAATAACCATACCGAGACCAAATTTCCTGCCTTCTCGTGCAATTTTCTCAAATACTTGACAGCAAACAGCTGCGACATCCTGATTTTCACTGTCCTCACGATACCGTTTAATAAATGTATGTGCTTCTTCAGCAACAAGTACCGTAGGTAAAGATTTGTTATATAGTCGTCTATAACGTTGCAATGATTCAAAAATAATTCTTGAAATGACAGCTGTCACAAGATGAGTAATTTCAGTTGGTACTAAAGAAAGATCAATAATTGAAACGCAGCTATCACCATCACCATCTTTCCCAATATATGTTTCTAACCAATTAGCCAAGTCAACTCTATGCTCTGAGTCATTGGTTATGGGTTTCATTCTTGTATCCGCAAGCATTGTGCGTATTCTAGCTACTAGATATTCAACATATTGCTCGCTACCATTTTCTTGTGCTAACGCCTCTAAATAGGAGACTAAATTATTTCCGTCAAAAGGGACGGGGATATCCTCGTTTTTAGGAAGGAGTTCACACTCATCGCCTCCAAGGCTCTGAAATGAAGATAACACTCCATTTATGATGTTATCAACTGCGCTAACTTTAGCATTGTAATCTGGATATCTGCCTTCTCTTTGCCCACAAAAATCTTGAATAGAGATGATTAATTTATCTAGCTCAGGGCATGGTGTAGTTAATCTCGCTTTGTATTCTTCCAGACTCTGACGCCAAATATTAATTTTAGCCAAAAGATTTTTGGCTCCAGGGAAATCATTAAGTGCCGCTGCTCCTTTAGATTTATCCGCTTTTAAAGAAACCAAAATTGTACCTAGGTATTTTTTAACTTCTATATCTATATTCTTTTGTAAATCAAATTCTTCATTTCTCATTGCTCTCAAGGAGCGTTTTAGTAATGGAAGTTGTGCTTTAGGACTTGCTTGCGTGAATGATGCCCACTCCGAACTATTCCAAAACCATGAGGGTACTTGTAATTGGTTTTCACTGCCTTCAGCCTCAACCTTAAATACTCTACCTTTAAATTTCGTCGTTGGCCCCAAAGCACGTGCATACTCGCCGTTGGGGTCTAGGATGATAAATCTGGCATTTGGTTTTATTTGTGATTCCAATGCAGATTCGAGTGACCACTGGATTAATCCAGATACAGAGCAAGACTTACCGCTACCAGTATTTCCGAGCACTGCTATATGACGACCAAATAATCTATCAGGATCTACAGCTACATTTGCATTGTTCGCAAGTGGACTTTGTCCAATGATCACTCGCCTATTATTTCCAGATTCGACTATTGATCTAAGTTGTAAATCTGTCGGTAGTAAAATAGCAGCCCCAATAGAAGGAAACGATTCAGAACCTCGTTGAAATCTGAAATAATCAGTACCATCTTTGGACAAACGTTTAAGCATTCCCACCGGATTCAAACTTATTTTTTTTCGGGGGAATGGTAGATTTACTAAACCAAATTCTTGAACATCTCTTTGTTTTGGATAAGGCGAATGTTCTACAGCAAGCCACTCTATTTGCCCAACTAAGTAACCATTATCACATGATATTAATACATAACTGTTTACTCTTGGAAAGTTTCTAGGCGTTCCTGCATTCAAAGCAACAGTATCAGGTGAGTCAATCTCTAATATTGCTCTAATTTCATTAGGTGAAACAAAATCTACAGTGCCGACCCTGAGTTGCTCACCTTGTTCAATCGGAAATGAGTTCATTCAGCATCCTCGCTATTATTTGAAATTGTTGTACGATATAAACCCCTTGATTTCAATAGTTCTGCCATACGAATTGATGATCTGTCTATCGCTGCTTTAGGAAGATAAAAATCCACTAAATTCTTGATATCTCCAAAGTGGTCACCAAGTAATAAAGATATTTGAGCTTTTCTTCCACTTTCGTTTACAAAGCGCATAATTCTACCGAGTGGATCGCCGTAGGCAATTATTACTATATGCGTTGAGGGTATTGTCAGCATGTCAATAATAACACGGTTTATATGTTCATCTCCAAAACTATAACCATATGTTACCAAAGTACTATTAGGACGACATGTTGCAGATGCTAAGTCTCTGAATAGTTCAACATAAGGGTATTCTGATGTTTCTCGGTCTTTAACCGAGTTTGGATAAATCATTAATTGATGATAGTTCGCTGCTCCAGCAGCCTCCACTTGTAAAAAGGGTTCCACCGAACTCGCACCAAAAGGTAATCCAAATCGCCTTATGGCTCCTTCGGTAGTATACCAGTCCAATGAGCCATGTAATTTAGTAAAGCGCGCCACACCTTCCAAATATCTTGGTTCACCACGAATACCCGGTGGATTATAATGATAGTCGACTTCTAGTCGCGAAGATCTGAAAATAGGCGCTATAGTACCAACAAATCTGTCAATTAGTCGAATACCTGCTATTTCAGCTCCTGCTTCAATTATCCTGTCGTAATTCGTCGTGAAAATATGTAATCGATCCCTTGTCGCTGTTCGACTTGAAAAACTCATCAAAAAACTTACTAAATAATTAAACGTTTGTGTTTTTAAATCGTTTTTTGCATCGCGAATTAACTTTTCCCCATTACTAACTGAATCTGAGAATAATTTCAAACATCTTGTTAGCTCATTATTTAACTCAACTAACTCACTTTTTAAATTTCGATATGGGAGAGCACCAGGAGGCGGTTCTGGAAGTGGGAGATTTTGCGCAGTTAAAATCTCTAATCCTTTAATTAACTCATTAATTGAACGGATTTGGTCTTCAATATTACCTCTTCCTCTTCCTGAGGCTTCAGCTGTTTTAGCTACATAACTATCTATTTCAGCCTTGCAAACTTTGAGATCATTAATCCATCCCATGCCTTGAGGTTTCGTGCCTGTCGCTGACTCTTGGATTGCTGAACTAAGTCCCGCGCCAATAAGTATATTTAGGTGTTCAGACTGAAAAAGAGCAGTTAACCAAGGTTCTATTCTTAAACGCAAAAAATCAGGAGTGATTTTATCTCCTGGTTTTGCCCATGAGCAGTGTCCAACAACTTTAAATGCACCAACTTCGCTGTGTGGATCCAACTGAACCGGAGACTGGTCATCTCCAAGCTTTAAGTATTGACTCACTTTGAATTCATCCTTCGTTAGAGTTAATAGCTGTTTTTCTTTTCAGCCTAAAATAGGTCGCCCTTGATATACCCGTTTTTTCCATTACTTCCTTAACTTGTACGTCCTTATTAATCAATTCATTAGCTAATTCAGCCTTCTTGTGAGGCTTTCTTCCGAATTTGACCCCCTTAATCATAGCGGTCTTCCGCCCATCGTTAGTTCGCTCCAAGATCCTTTCTCGTTCCGCCTCGGCAACAGCTGCTAGTATCTGGATAACCATTTTTCCCATTGTGCCTTCAGTACTAAGACCATTCTCTAGAAATCGGATAGCGATGCCTTTTTTATAGCAAGTATCCACAATACGAATCATATCAGCGGTATTACGTCCTAGACGATCCATTTTAGTACAGAGGATGATGTCATCTTTCTCCGCTCTGGCAAGGAGTCTCTGTAGCCCTGCACGCTCATCAGTTGCTCCTGACATCATGTCAGTAAATACACGATCATCCCTCACTCCCGCTGTTTTGAGTTCAGTAATCTGGCTCGTCAGTTTCTGATGGCTGGTTGATACTCTTGCATATCCTAATAATGCCATTTTGGTCTCATAAATCGATAGGCACTGTTGCAAAGTTAGCGATGAGGCAGCCTTTTGTCTTATTCAAAGGCCTTACATTTCAAAAACTCTGCTTACCAG
>NZ_JAOWGZ010000106.1:0-1800 GCF_030332875.1 Citrobacter sp. Cpo045 | reverse complement strand
TTTGAATGGGTTCATGTGCAGCTCCATCAGCAAAAGGGGATGATAAGTTTATCACCACCGACTATTTGCAACAGTGCCCTGTTTAGAGTACTATATGCGCCTGCAACAGTGGGCCACCGAAAATATTAAAAAACTGCTTTATCTCGCGGGGGATGACGCGGTGATTAATTACGGGAAAATGCGGCTGGAATTTTTGCAGAAAGCACTGGCGCAGGATACCTCCGGTGACTTCTGCTTTCGTGTGCTGCATCCGGAAGTGTCTGGCCCGCCGGATATGAAAAAGGCTTCCGCCGGGTACCGTGACTTTATTATCGGTAACAGAGCGTTGCTGGATCTGGTGAATTCAGCCGGTGAAGGGGCTCCGGTTGCGCATTATTCCGCTGATGAAATTCAGTCATTATTTTCGGCACAAATACAGGGGTCGGTGGATAAATACGGCGATAGTTTCCTGACGGATGATCCGTATGTGCTGGCGGAAGACAAGCTGCAAACCTGTCAGATGGAAATTGATTTAATGGCGGATGTGCTGAGAGCACCGCCCCGTGAATCCGCAGAACTGATCCGCTATGTATTTGCGGATGAGTGGCCGGAATAAATAAAACCGGGCTTAATACAGATTAAGCCCGTATCGGGTATTATTACTGAATACCAGACAGCTTACGGAGGACGGAATGTTACCCATTGAGACAACCAGACTGCCTTCTGATTATTAATATTTTTCACTATTAATCAGAAGGAATAACCATGAATTTTACCCGGATTGACCTGAATACCTGGAATCGCAGGGAACATTTTGCCCTTTATCGTCAGCAGATTAAATGCGGATTCAGCCTGACCACCAAACTCGATATTACCGCTTTGCGTACTGCACTGGCGAAAACCGGTTATAAGTTTTATCCGCTGATGATTTACCTGATCTCCCGGGCTGTTAATCAGTTTCCGGAGTTCCGGATGGCAATGAAAGATAATGAACTGATTTACTGGGAACAGTCAGACCCGGTCTTTACTGTCTTTCATAAAGAAACCGAAACATTCTCCGCACTGTCCTGCCGTTATTTTCCGGATCTCAGTGAGTTTATGGCGGGTTATAACGCGGTAACAGCAGAATATCAGCATGATACCAGGTTGTTTCCGCAGGGAAATTTACCGGAGAATCACCTGAATATATCATCGTTACCCTGGGTGAGTTTTGACGGATTTAATCTGAATATCACCGGAAATGATGATTATTTTTCCCCGGTTTTTACAATGGCAAAGTTTCAGCAGGAAGGTGACCGCGTACTATTACCTGTTTCTGTACAGGTTCATCATGCAGTCTGTGATGGTTTTCATGCAGCAAGGTTTATCAATACACTTCAGCTGATGTGTGATAACATACTGAAATAAATTAATTAATTCTGTATTTAAGCCACCGTATCCGGCAGGATTGGTGGCTTTTTTTTATATTTTAACCGTAATCTGTAATTTCGTTTCAGAAGGCACTGTTGCAAAGTTAGCGATGAGGCAGCCTTTTGTCTTATTCAAAGGCCTTACATTTCAAAAACTCTGCTTACCAGGCGCATTTCGCCCAGGGGATCACCATAATAAAATGCTGAGGCCTGGCCTTTGCGTAGTGCACGCATCACCTCAATACCTTTGATGGTGGCGTAAGCCGTCTTCATGGATTTAAATCCCAGCGTGGCGCCGATTATCCGTTTCAGTTTGCCATGATCGCATTCAATCACGTTGTTCCGGTACTTAATCTGTCGGTGTTCAACGTCAGACGGGCACCGGCCTTCGCGTTTGAGCAGAGCAAGCGCG
>NZ_JAOWGZ010000105.1:0-137670 GCF_030332875.1 Citrobacter sp. Cpo045 | reverse complement strand
TGCTGGCGCAGCCAGCTGGACAGACCGCGAACGGAGTGAGTGGGCTGCCCGAAGGGCGAGCAAAGCGAGTCAATCCCCCCTCACCGCCATATTTTGAGAAAAGCTCGTACACAAGTACGGGCTTTTTTTTCGCATGTTGCACATCTGCGGGGGGATGAGAAGCCCCGACCGGTCATGTACTGGCGTCAAACAACAAAGCCCGGTTTCCCGGGCCTTGAAGACAGAGTACTTATCAGTTGTAAGCGTTGAGCGTCCGCTGACAGAGCGCAGAGCGGACGCAATCGTCTTTGTTGAAACGAACAATTCCAACCATCTCATCTTCTTCGAAACGGGCCAGCGCATCGCTAAGCCCTGAGCGAACGTGAGCTGGTAGATCGCACTGGGTCACATCCCCATTAACAATCACCGTCACATTCTCCCCGAGGCGGGTCAAAAACATCTTCATTTGCGCAGCAGTGACGTTCTGAGCCTCGTCAAGAATGACCACTGCATTTTCAAATGTACGTCCACGCATATAGGCGAACGGCGCGATTTCCACCTTACCAATCTCAGGTCGCAGGCAATATTGCATGAAGGAGGCTCCCAGCCGTTTGACAAGCACGTCATACACGGGGCGAAAATAGGGAGCAAACTTCTCGGAAACATCTCCAGGTAAGAAGCCGAGGTCTTCATCAGCTTGCAGAACTGGACGGGTTACAATGATCCTGTCCACATCTTTATGGATCAGGGCCTCTGCTGCTTTTGCCGCGCTGATCCAGGTTTTACCACACCCGGCTTCACCGGTGGCGAAGATCAGCTGTTTACTCTCGATAGCATTCAGGTAGTGCGCCTGAGCTTCATTCCGCGCCGTGATTGGCGAGGCGTCGCGACTGTCACGCGCCATACCAATCGCTTCTACGCCGCCCATCTGCACAAGCGAGGTGACCGATTCATCTTCACGTTGCTTATGGCTACGCGAATCCCGCCTCAGCACACGTTTTGCTTCACGACGAGCTTTGATCACTGCTTTTTGTCTTCCCATGGATAGCACCTTGAGTTGTAGGTATACATCACACGCGCCGTTGGCGGCACGATTATGCGCACGAACATCTGAGGGTTGGCTTCCTTGTAAGCCATTGCTTGCTTTCGGATAAGACGCCACGCACAGCTACGCGCACCGTACAGGGCGTCAGTTGCGAAGATAAGAAGTGAATGAGAGAGAGATTTAGCGGTGACGAGGAGGCTACCGGAAGAGAAACGTCCGCGTAAGGTACTGCTGTTACTGTGAAAAACGTGTCCAATACAGGACTTTTCCATTCGCGATCTCCATAGTGAATGACAATCACCGCCGGGAACTACCGCTATTACTTATAAGTACATCATAACCTTTCGCTAATGCAACAATATTTTTACTTGCTGTTAACTTAAATTCTATCTTATCACCAGAGACAGTCTCTTGCAGAAAGATGACAGAATTATTTCAGTCGCATACCGATCATAAAAAATAGTTTGTTCCTTCATCAAGATGTCAGGAAAAACCCCGCTGTACTGCGGGGCATAATCATCAGGCTTCAAGCAGAGACTGTCCCAGATAATTATCTGCAGTTTTAACACCCGGCAAAGCAAAGAAATATCCCCCACCAATCGGTTTGACATATTCTTCCAGCGCTTCACCGTTCAGACGTTTCTGCACTGTCAAAAAACCTTTTTCCAGATCGTGTTGATAGCAGACAAACAACAGCCCCATATCCAGTTGACCGGAATTAGTCACACCGAGCGAATAACTGTAGCCACGACGCATCATCAGGCTGGAGTCGGTCTCTTTCGTACGCGGATTTGCGAGACGGATATGGCTGTCGAGCGCAATCAC
This sequence comes from Citrobacter sp. Cpo045, assembly GCF_030332875.1. Lineage (NCBI taxonomy): Bacteria > Pseudomonadati > Pseudomonadota > Gammaproteobacteria > Enterobacterales > Enterobacteriaceae > Citrobacter > Citrobacter sp. Cpo045. The sequence goes on along the minus strand of NZ_JAOWGZ010000105.1, from coordinate 135,821 downwards.
CTCGCCTTCAGGATCGCTGGCATAGTCAGGCACATCATGCTCATGCTGCATACCCAGCGGTGCGCCGGTGTGTTTATCGCGACCAAAAATCGTTTGCTGCTCTTTCAGCGGCGTACGATCCCAGAACTCAACGCGAAACTGAATGAGCCTGACGGCCTGATAGCTTCCGCCTTGTGCCCAGGCAGGCTCGCCCTGCCCGTCCGTAACCCACACCACGTCTTGCATCAACTTCGCATCCGTAGCGTCCGGATTCGCGGTGCCGTCTTTAAAGCCAAGCAAATTGACCGGGGTCTCTTTGCCTTTACTACGTGCGGCGTGGTCGGAAATAAAACCTTCACGTTTCCAGCGCACGCTAAGGAGATCGGGCGTATGTTTAATGATATCGCGCAACGCGTGGATGACGGTGTCCTGGGTGTTGGCACAAATCTGCAGCAACACATCGCCATGACATAGCGCCGCATCCAGTGAATCATTCGGGAAGCGGGTCATTTTTTGCAGCTTTTTCGGCATCTGGGATTTCAGGCCATAGCGTTCATCAAACAGCGAGGAGCCGACTGACAACGTCATCGTCAGGTTGTCTGGCGCAATGTATGCGCCGAGGATACCGGAATCCATAGGGGGGAGACGCGGATTCGGCGTATCCGGCGCCGGTCCACCGGTGGTCAGAAACGCAAACCGGCTGGTCAGCAACCGGAATAAACGCTCAAGATCGGCCTTGTCGCTGGCGAGAACATCGAATGCCACCAGCATCATTGATGCTTGCTGCGGCGTCAGGATCCCCGCCTGATGCTGACCATAAAACGGCTGCGCTTCACTACGTGCATCCGGAGACAACGTGCCCGGCGCGCTTTGTGGTTTTTGCGCGTGGGCAACCGGACACCCACCCGCCAGCGCCAGCGCCCCACCCAGGGCGCCCATCCCTTTCAGTAAACGTCGGCGTGACGGTTCGCTCACGCCGTTTTCATTATCTTGCTGCATAGTGCTTAATCCAGACCCAGAACACCGCGTAATTGCGACAAATCTTCCGCCAGCGTCGTGATTGGCCCTTTCAGTGCATTACGATCGGCATCAGTCAGTTTGTCATAGGTTTCAAAGCCGTCTTTGGTACGGTACTTGCTCAGAATGGTATCGACCTTTTTGAAGTTCGCATCCACCTTCGCAAGCAGCTCAGCATTGGATTTTTGCAACTGAGGACGCAGGAGATCGACAATTTTCTGCGCGCCATCGACGTTGGCCTGGAAATCCCACAGATCGGTATGACTATAGCGATCTTCTTCCCCACTGATTTTGCTGGCAGCAACTTCTTCAATCAGTCCTGCTGCCCCGCCAACAACTTTAGACGGTGGGAAAGCCAGCTCGCTAATACGTGTTTGCAGGTCAAGAACATCGCTGTTTAATTGGTCGGCGTACTTATCCATACCTTTGGTGGTATTGTCGCCAAACAGCGCTTTCTCCAGGCGGTGGAAGCCGGTGAATTTAGGATCGGCGGCTTTTTGCTCATAATCATCTTCACGCGCATCGATGCTGCCGTCGAGATCGGAGAACAGTTCAGCAATCGGTTCAATACGCTCATAATGCTGACGGGTTGGCGCATACAGCGATTTCGCTTTTTCCAGATCACCTGCCTTAATCGCATCGGTAAAGGCTTTAGTGCCCGCAACCAACTGCGCGGTTTCAGCTGTCACATAGGCTTTGTATTCGGTAATCGCGCCGCTCAGACTCAGCAGAGCATCGCTTTGTGCGGCATCCGCCGTTGCGCTACCTTTTACGATCAGTTTGCCTTTCGGGTTAGTCAACAGACCGCAGGTCATATCATATTCGCCAGGCTGGAGGTTAGCGGTCATTTTCTGGCTAAAGCCTGGTGCAATGTTTTCGCGCTCTTCAACCACCATAACGCCTTTGAGGATCTCCCACTCCAGCGCTTTCTGGCTATGGTTCTGGATGATGAACTGCGTTTTCCCGGCATTAACCGTGATAGTCATCGGTTCACATTGTTTGTCGTTAACCGTGACTTTCACCTGCGGAATATCGGCAGCTTGTGCATTAAAAGCGGAGGCAAACAGCGCGGCTATACCTAGCTGCAGCGCACTACGGCGAAAATTAAACGTCATAACCTATCCCTATAAATAAGTATGTTGTAACTAAAAAGTATTCTGCATCGCGTTTTTATCAAGGTGCGGTACGCGATGCCGTAGTGCCTGAACGCGGCGGTAACGCAAACATAATCAACGCCGGAATCAGGTAGATAAACCAGACAGCGACTTCACTAACGCTTGGCGCTTCCTGATAGCCGAAAATGCCTTCCATCAATGTGCCAAACAGCGAATGCGTCGACAGCACACTGCTCAGGTCAAACGCCACATCCTGAAAATGATTCCACAACCCGGCTTCGTGGAAAGCGCGGATTGCCCCAGCGGCAAGACCGGCAGCCACCAGCAAAATGAACAGGCTGGTCCATTTAAAGAATGCCCCGAGGTTGAGGCGAATACCGCCGAGGTAAATCAGGTAACCCAGAACCACCGCGGTAGCCAGCCCGAGCATCGCGCCTAACGGCGGCCAGATACCTACATCCTGCTGGAATGCTGCCAGTAGAAAGAACACCGACTCCAGCCCTTCACGGGCAACAGCAAAAAAGACCATCATCACCAGCGCCCAGCCGTGATGGTTGCCGCGTTGCAACGCGTTATCGACAGCCTGTTCAAGCTGGACTTTGACGTTGCGCGAAACTTTACGCATCCAGAACACCATCCAGGTAAGGATCACCACGGCAATGACCGCCACGATGCCTTCAAACAGCTCCTGTTCTTTTTGCGGAAATTCACCGGTGGTTTCGTTGATGAAAATCCCTAACGACAGGCATAACGCCGCCGCCAGCAGAACACCAATCCACATCACACCAATCCATCGACCACGCTGAGTCCGTTTCAGGTAGCTGGCAATCAGGCTGACAATCAGCGCGGCCTCTAACCCTTCGCGCAACATAATTAGAAATGGAACAAACATGCGAAGAACCCTTAAACGTTATTCTCGGTCAATTGATGAAAAGAAAAGTAAATTACAGTGATAGTGATTATCATTACAGAAAAGAAAAACTCAAGCAGAATGTTTTGAGAATGATGACTGAATGTAAAAAGCCAGGCGGGTAATGGTTATAGCAGGTTTACAACGGAAGCAATAAAAAAGCCCGCACGCGGCGGGCTTGAAGACAGAGGCAGATTATTCTGCCTGTAAACGCGATGGCGGAGCTGAGTGATAATGCGCATCAGCCTCGGCAAAACGTTGCTGCATAGCAGTTGAAGGCGCTTTACCCAACAGGCTGAAGACCACAATACCGATGCTGCCGAAAACAAAGCCCGGGATGATTTCATACAGACCCAGCCAGGCAAACTGTTTCCAGACGATTACCGTCACCGCACCAATGATCATCCCTGCCAGCGCGCCGTTGCGGGTCATACGCGACCACATTACGGAGAACAGGACTACCGGACCAAACGCAGCGCCGAAGCCCGCCCAGGCGTAGCTTACCAGACCAAGTACACGGTTCTCCGGGTTCGCCGCCAGCGCGATAGACACCAGCGCCACGACCAACACCATGATGCGGCCAATCCACACCAACTCTTTCTGGCTGGCATTTTTACGCAGGAACGCTTTGTACAAATCTTCGGTGATTGCGCTGGAGCACACCAGCAGCTGGCAGCTCAGGGTCGACATAACCGCAGCGAGGATAGCAGACAGCAGGATACCGGCAATCCACGGGTTGAACAGGATTTGCGCCAGTTCAATAAACACACGCTCGGCGTTCTGGTTAACGGCACCGGCAAGCTGTGGGTTGTTGTTAAAGTAAGCAATACCAAAGAAGCCCACGGCCACAGCACCTGCCAGACACAGAATCATCCAGGCCATGCTAATGCGGCGAGCATGAACGATGCTATGGTGGGAATCTGCAGCCATAAAGCGCGCCAGAATATGCGGCTGACCAAAGTAGCCCAGACCCCAGCCCATCAGGGAAATGATGGCAACAAAATTCAGCCCTTTGAACATGTCCACGTTCTCAATGCTCTTTTGTTTAATCACTTCCAGCGAATCGTCGAATCCACCCACGCCAATGACTACCATCACCGGGGTCAGGATCAAAGCAAAGATCATCAGGCTGGCCTGGACGGTATCGGTCCAGCTAACCGCCAGGAAACCACCAATAAAGGTATAAATGATCGTCGCGGCCGCGCCCGCCCACAGTGCTGTTTCGTAGCTCATGCCAAAGGTGCTTTCAAACAGACGAGCCCCTGCCACAATACCGGAAGCACAATAGATGGTGAAAAACAGCAGAATAACCAGCGCGGAGATAATACGCAGAATTCGGCTTTTATCTTCAAAGCGACCGGTAAAGTAATCCGGTAACGTCAGCGCATTGTTATTGTATTCGGTGTGTACGCGTAAACGTCCGGCCACCAGCTTCCAGTTGATCCAGGCGCCCAAAATAAGGCCGATGGCGATCCAGCTTTCTGAAATCCCCGACAGGAAAATCGCGCCAGGCAGACCCATCAGCAACCAGCCGCTCATGTCAGATGCCCCGGCGGATAACGCGGTCACGAATGGACCCAGACTGCGTCCACCGAGAATGTAATCGTCAAAGTTTTTGGTTGAACGCCATGCAATAAACCCTATCAATATCATGCCGAAAATATAGACACAGAATGTCACTAACATCGGTGTGCTAATAGCCATCAAAACTCTCCAAAATTATGTATCAGCAATGCCGTGGCTTGCCGTTTTATTACCCTGCCGGAACGTGGCAAAGATATCTATGTTGACCAGGGCGACCGTATCCTGCCGGAAGCGATGGTTATTCACAATCGATTTAACACACCATTTACATCAAATTTGATCCAGAGTAGATAGCATTTTTCTGTAGGTTGCACTCTCTCACATTTTTTTCGGTTGCACCTTTTAAAAGTGTTAACTACCGCAGAGAAAAAGATTCTGTAATTTATACAGCCCACATCATAAGACTCATATTTATTAACATCTCATTCATTTCCAAGCTTGCAAACCAAGTCACATTTAACACGGTTGCACAAAGTTGCAACATAGTAGATATTTCTCGGTAACTATCAGACCCGTATTTCAGTACAACAGGAGTAAACGGCATGGGAACCACCACGATGGGGGTTAAACTGGATGACGCCACTCGCGAGCGTATTAAAACAGCAGCATCACGAATCGATCGCACGCCACATTGGCTGATCAAGCAAGCCATCTTTAATTATCTCGAAAGACTGGAAAATGACGACGCGCTTCCTGAACTGCCGGCCCTGCTGGCGGGTGCCGCGAATGAGGGTGAGGAGTCAACCACGCCGCAGAATGAAGCGCATCAGCCTTTCCTGGAATTTGCCGAACAGATCCTGCCGCAGTCAGTTTCCCGCGCAGCAATCACCGCCGCGTACCGCCGAGCCGAAACCGATGCTGTGCCGATGCTGATGGAACAGGCTCGTCTGCCGCAACCCATCGCAGAGCAAGCGCACAAGCTGGCGTACGATCTGGCCGACAAACTGCGTAACCAAAAGACCGCCAGCGGCCGCGCCGGGATGGTACAAGGTTTATTGCAGGAATTCTCACTTTCTTCACAGGAAGGGGTCGCGCTGATGTGCCTGGCCGAAGCCCTGCTGCGTATTCCTGATAAGGCAACCCGCGATGCGTTAATCCGCGACAAAATCAGCAACGGCAACTGGCAGTCGCACATTGGACGTAGCCCGTCCCTGTTCGTCAACGCGGCGACCTGGGGGCTGTTGTTTACCGGTCGTCTGGTTTCTACGCATAATGAAGCCAGCCTCTCACGCTCACTCAACCGTATTATCGGTAAAAGCGGTGAACCACTGGTGCGTAAAGGCGTCGACATGGCAATGCGCCTGATGGGCGAGCAGTTCGTCACCGGAGAGACTATCGCCGAAGCGCTGGCTAACGCCCGTAAACTGGAAGAAAAAGGTTTCCGCTACTCTTACGACATGCTGGGCGAAGCGGCTCTGACTGCCGCCGATGCCCAGGCTTATATGGTTTCGTACCAACAGGCAATCCACGCCATTGGTAAAGCCTCAAATGGTCGCGGCATCTATGAAGGGCCGGGCATTTCTATCAAGCTGTCGGCGCTGCATCCGCGTTATAGCCGCGCGCAGTATGACCGCGTGATGGATGAACTCTATCCGCGTCTGAAGTCGCTTACTCTGCTGGCCCGCCAGTACGACATCGGTATCAATATCGATGCTGAAGAGGCCGACCGACTGGAGATCTCCCTCGATCTGCTGGAAAAACTGTGCTTTGAACCTGAACTGGCGGGCTGGAACGGTATCGGCTTTGTTATTCAAGCCTACCAGAAGCGCTGCCCGTATGTTATCGACTACCTGATTGATCTCGCCACGCGCAGCCGCCGTCGCCTGATGATCCGTCTGGTTAAGGGCGCCTACTGGGATAGCGAAATCAAACGTGCGCAAATGGACGGTCTGGAAGGTTATCCGGTCTATACCCGTAAGGTCTACACCGACGTTTCCTATCTGGCCTGTGCGAAAAAACTGCTTGCGGTACCGAATCTGATCTACCCGCAGTTCGCCACCCACAACGCCCATACGCTGGCGGCGATTTATCAGTTGGCCGGTCAAAACTACTATCCGGGTCAGTACGAGTTCCAGTGCCTGCACGGTATGGGCGAACCGCTGTATGAGCAGGTCACAGGTAAAGTTGCCGATGGCAAACTGAACCGTCCATGCCGTATTTATGCGCCAGTCGGCACTCATGAAACGCTGCTGGCATACCTGGTGCGTCGTCTGCTGGAAAACGGCGCCAACACCTCGTTCGTCAACCGCATTGCAGACACTACCCTGCCGCTGGATGAACTGGTAGCCGATCCGGTCGAAGCCGTTGAAAAACTGGCGCAGCAGGAAGGCCAGGCTGGTCTGCCACATCCGAAGATTACCCTGCCGCGTGACCTGTACGGTAAAGGCCGCGAAAACTCAGGCGGGCTGGATTTAGCGAACGAACATCGTCTGGCCTCACTGTCCTCCGCCCTGCTCAACAGCGCGCTGCAAAAATGGCACGCTAAACCGATGCTCGAACATCCGGTTGCTGACGGTGAAATGACCCCAGTCGTCAACCCGGCCGAACCGAAAGACATTGTCGGTTATGTGCGTGAAGCGACTCACAGCGAAGTGGAACAGGCATTGCAGAACGCGGTAAATAACGCGCCGATCTGGTTCGCCACACCGCCACAAGAGCGCGCCGCTATTTTGCATCGCGCCGCCGTTCTGATGGAAGGCCAGATGCAGCAGTTAATTGGCATTCTGGTGCGCGAAGCGGGAAAAACTTTCAGCAACGCCATTGCGGAAGTGCGCGAAGCGGTAGACTTTCTGCACTATTATGCCGGTCAGGTCCGCGATGACTTCGATAATGAAACCCATCGTCCGTTAGGGCCGGTGGTCTGTATCAGCCCCTGGAACTTCCCGCTGGCCATTTTCACCGGGCAGATTGCCGCTGCGCTGGCGGCGGGCAACAGCGTGTTGGCAAAACCCGCGGAACAAACTCCGCTGATTGCCGCCCAGGGTATTGCCATTTTACTCGAAGCAGGCGTGCCGCCAGGCGTGGTGCAACTGTTGCCCGGCCAGGGCGAAACGGTCGGGGCACAGCTCACTTCCGATGAGCGCGTACGCGGCGTCATGTTTACCGGCTCAACGGAAGTCGCCACGCTGTTGCAACGTAATATCGCGACCCGCCTGGATGCTCAGGGGCGTCCAATCCCGCTTATCGCCGAAACCGGCGGGATGAACGCCATGATCGTCGACTCTTCTGCGTTAACGGAACAGGTCGTGGTCGACGTTCTGGCTTCTGCCTTTGACAGCGCCGGACAGCGCTGCTCCGCGCTTCGCGTCCTGTGTCTGCAGGACGATGTCGCCGACCATACGCTGAAAATGCTGCGTGGCGCAATGGCGGAATGCCGCATGGGTAATCCGGGTCGCCTGACCACCGATATTGGACCGGTAATCGATGAAGAAGCCAAAGCCAATATTGAGCGCCATATTCAGGCCATGCGCGCCAAAGGGCGTCCGGTGTTCCAGGCCGCGCGCGAAAACAGCGACGATGCGCGTGAATGGCAAACCGGTACCTTTATCGCGCCGACGCTTATCGAGCTGGAAAGCTTCGACGAATTGCAAAAAGAGGTGTTCGGTCCGGTACTGCACGTTGTGCGTTACACCCGCAACAATCTGGGCAGTCTGATTGAGCAAATTAATGCCTCCGGCTACGGCCTGACGCTGGGCGTGCACACCCGTATCGATGAAACCATCGCCCAGGTCACGGGTTCGGCACATGTGGGTAACCTGTACGTTAACCGCAATATGGTCGGCGCCGTCGTCGGAGTGCAGCCATTCGGTGGCGAAGGCTTGTCAGGAACCGGGCCAAAAGCGGGTGGACCGCTGTATCTGTACCGCCTGCTGGCAAACCGTCCGGAAAATGCGTTAGGCATTACGCTTGCCCGTCAGGATGCCGAATACCCGGTCGATGCACAGCTTAAAACGGCGCTCGTTCAGCCGCTGGAAGCGCTTAGCGAATGGGCAACCGATCGCCCAGCACTGCGTGCGCTCTGCCAACAGTTTGGTGAACTGGCGCAGGCCGGAACGCAACGCCTGCTGCCAGGACCCACCGGCGAGCGCAATACCTGGACGCTGTTGCCGCGCGAACGCGTGCTGTGTATCGCCGATGATGAACAGGATGCGCTGGTACAGGTTGCCGCTGTAACTTCCGTTGGTAGCTTAATTCTGTGGCCGGATGATACATTCCATCGCGACCTGGCAAAACGTCTGCCAGCAGTAGTTTCCGGGCGCATCCAGTTTGCCAAAGCGGACAACATCGCTACGCAGCCGTTTGATGCGGTTATATTCCACGGTGATTCCGATCAGCTTCGCGCACTGTGTGAAGCGGTGGCGGCCCGCGAAGGGGCGATTGTGTCGGTCCAGGGCTTTGCCCGCGGCGAAAGCAATATCCTGCTGGAAAGGTTGTATATTGAGCGCTCCCTGAGCGTCAATACCGCCGCAGCTGGGGGGAACGCCAGCCTGATGACAATCGGCTAAGGTTGTGGTTAATTAAGGCTCCGGTAACGGGGCCTTTTTTTATGAAGCCAGAGGGAAGCATGAAACGAATCGTACTGACATGTGCAGCGCTGCTGCTGAGCGGCCAGGCGCTGGCGGATGACTGCGCCAACGCGAACACGCAGATTGAGATGAACACCTGTGCGGCAGAGCAGTATAAAGCGGCCGACGCCAAACTTAATGAAACTTATCAGAATGCGCTGAAGCGCGCCGCCCCAACCCAGCGCGATTTACTGAAAAAAGCGCAAATATCCTGGATAACTTTGCGCGATGCGGACTGTGCGTTAATCAGTTCTGGCACTGAAGGCGGTAGCGTTCAGGCGATGATTTCCAGCCAGTGCCTGACGGATAAGACCAACGAGCGCGAAGCGTTTCTCGCCTCACTTTTGCAGTGTGAAGAAGGCGATTTAAGCTGCCCGTTACCGCCGGCCAGTTAACGCACGCGGATCCCTTCAATAATCATCCGCTGTACGCTCTCCACCGTTTGGTTAAAAAAGGCTTCATCACGCAGCGTTGCGCCCGTCACCGCCTCTACCTGTGGGGCAAAATCGGCGTAGTGCTGAGTTGAAGCCCAAATCATAAAAATCAGATGATGCGGATCGACCGGAGCCAGTTTTCCGCTTTTGATCCAACCGGCAATCAGCGCGGATTTCTCATCAATTAGCGTTTTGAGATCCCCTTCCAGTTCTGCCATCAATAAAGGCGCTCCGGCCAGCATCTCCATACAAAACAGCCGTGAGGCCTGAGGGTAATCGCGCGACACTTCCAGCTTAAGGCGAATGTATTCTTTAATGGCCGCCAGCGGCGCAAAGTCTTCGCGAAAAGCTTTCAATGGAGCCAGCCAGATGTCGAGGATCTGCCGTAAAACGGCGATATAAAGCACCTCTTTTGACGGGTAGTAATAAAGTAGATTGGTTTTTGACACGCCCGCCTGCTCTGCCACCTGCTCCAGGCGCGTGCCGTGGATCCCATATTGGGAGAAGATATTTAATGCCGCGGTTAAGATGGCCTGGCGTTTTGCACTGACGGCCTGCGAGCGCTTACCTGTTTTTTTCTCTGCGCGTTGGACCATGCGCCCTCTCCTTCTTGTGAGGGCGTCAGCATACCAAATCACACGGTGAATGGTTAAATTAAAGCGATTCCGGCGGCGCCTCTTGTCCAAGCGCTTTTTTCTTTTTGAACTTCAGCTCGCTGACCAGTACGCCAACAATAATGAATGCCGCACCAAGCAATGCAAGTAGCGGTAAGCGTTCACCCGCCAGACGGCCAAAGATCCCCGCCCACACCGGTTCACCGGTATAAATAACCGTCGCGCGCGTCGGCGAAACGCTGCGCTGCGCCCAGTTCATGGTGACCTGAATAATCGCGCTAAAAATCCCCAGCCCCAGCGCCACCACCAGCAATCCGGTAGACATTGGTGGTACGGTCTCTCCGGCCGGTCCCATCGCCATAAACGCCACTATCGAAGCGGTTGCCAGTTGCACTACCGTTACCCGACGAACATCCACTTTTCCTGCCCACGCGCTAATCAGGATAATTTCTGCCGCAATCGCCACCGCACCGGCGAGCGTAATCCACTCGCCTTCGCCTAAAGCCAGTAAATTGCCTCCCGGTCCGGCAAGAAAAATCAATCCGATAAAGGCCAGCACAATGCCGACGCACGCCATCAGACCTGGTATGCGTCCCAGACACAACCATTGTAAAAGCGGCACCAACGGTACGTACATCGCGGTAATAAACGCCGATTTACTGCTGGGAATAAACTGTAACCCCCAGGTTTGCAGACTATAGCCCAGCGCAATTGCGATACCGATTGCAACCCCTGCTTTAACTTCCAGCCACGTCAGCTTATGCAGTGTGTGTAACGACAAAAGTGCGACCGCCAGCGCGGCAGTGGCAAAACGCACACCGACAAAGAAAAAAGGGCCGCTCAGGGTAACGGCATATTGCACCGCCAAAAACGTGCCACCCCAGAACATGGTGATCACAATGAGGATCGCTTCCTGAGGTTTAACAGAGAAGGAATAACGAGAAAGTAATGACATGAGACACCCGATTAACTGAATGTCATTAGTCTGCGTTGCGTTTTGTTACAGTTCAACCTTGCAGACAAAAAAAACCGCCGGAAAGACCCGGCGGCGGTGGCTACGTAACGTCTGTCTCTGACTCTCAGCCGTCACGACATATCTGACAGATAGCCCGACAATTACGATTTGTTGTTGCCGTGACTATTTTTGCCCCCTTTTTTGCCTGCCTCTGAAGCGCGTTGCGGGTCATTCTTGAAGTTGCCCCCGCTGTGCTGGCCACCTTTTCGACCTGCTTCTGATGCTCTTTCGCGGTCTTCCGCAAAGTTGCCGGAACCGCCCCGATGGTTTGCCATTACTGACCTCCGTCATTGATTAGACATCATATTGCATAGGTACTGAGGAGTGATACCTCACGCAGCGTTACGGGCGAGGCCCTGAAAATAACTGCGTGGGAATAAGCATAGTGAAGTGTGACCAGGGCAGACGCTAACTGTAATATCCTGCAACAGGATCAGGAGTGACAAAGAAATAATCACCATAAGAAATCAATAAGTCTTTCTTATGACTACCGAATTCTACCCGGTTAAATATGTATCATTTTGCTACAAAGAAGGTTGTTATAAAAATTGTTATAAATCAAAGAAGTGATTGTGAAATTTGCACTCCTGACAGTACGTCATATCTTTAAAGGTAGGTAGCGAATCGCTACGGACACGGTTAACTCGAGGAGTAGTGTAAAATGGCAAAAGTTCTGGTGCTTTATTATTCCATGTACGGACACATTGAAACTATGGCCCACGCAGTCGCAGAAGGCGCAAATAAGGTAGATGGCGCGGAAGTGATTATTAAGCGTGTACCAGAGACCATGCAGCCCGAGATTTTCCTTAAGGCTGGCGGCAAAACACAAAACGCACCAGTCGCAACCCCGCAAGAACTGGCTGATTACGACGCCATTATTTTTGGTACCCCCACGCGCTTTGGCAATATGTCCGGTCAGATGCGTACCTTCCTCGACCAGACTGGCGGGCTGTGGGCCTCTGGCGGCCTGTACGGCAAACTCGCCAGCGTATTCAGCTCAACGGGAACCGGCGGCGGTCAGGAACAAACCATTACATCAACCTGGACTACGCTTGCCCACCATGGGATGGTGATTGTACCTATCGGTTACGCGGCGCAAGAGCTGTTTGATGTCTCTCAAGTTCGCGGCGGTACCCCTTACGGTGCAACCACCATTGCCGGAGGCGACGGCTCCCGCCAGCCAAGTCAGGAAGAGTTATCTATCGCCCGCTATCAGGGTGAATATGTCGCAGGTCTGGCAGTAAAACTCAACGGCTAATCTTCAACAGGAGGATTCAAATGCCAACTCAAGAAGCGAAAGCCCATCGCGTCGGCGAATGGGCAAGTCTGCGCAATACATCGCCGGAAATAGCCGAAGCCATTTTTGAAGTCGCACATTATGACGAGAAACTGGCGGAAAAAATTTGGGAAGAAGGTAGCGATGAGGTACTCACCAAAGCCTTTGAAAAAACAGACAAAGATTCGCTCTTTTGGGGTGAACAGACTATCGAACGCAAAAACGTCTAGCGCGCTGACTCCCCCGCGAACACGGGGGAGTTTTCTTTTACTTAGCCGCCTCATTCAGCACGCTATCGAACTTATCTATCGGGCAAAAACCATCCGCATCTATCGGACATCCTTTCAGCTCCAGCGTTACGCGCTGCGCCGGAGATTTCAGCGTCAGAACGTCTGCATTACGCAACTGCTGCGAGCTCTGATACACATACTCGATTTTCATCAGATCACGATTTGCATTGCTGTCATGCCAGCGCTGGAAGACAATCTTCCCGCCAATCGGCGTACGCTCGTTCTGATCGTGAAGCTGGTACGGTTTAAAATCCAGCGCGGTGAGCAGCGAAGCGATATTTGAATCATGCCCCACCAGCACGGTTATTTTCGGTGCTTTCGCACGTTCAGTAACCAGCGCATTATCAATATATTTCACCAGCGGTTTGGCGACGTTCTGCGCCACTTCCGGGGAGGTGAACAGGCTATCCTGATAGCCGTTTTTCAGCTTCGACAGAACCTTCCACTGCTGATCCGATTTAATCTCGCCCCAGGCAACCTTGTCCATCGGGAAGCCTTCGTAATATTGCAGCGTGAAGGCATCAACCAGCGAATTTCCCACCTTCAGCGGCCCCGAAACGCCTGGCTCCTGCTGGTACTTCGCGCTAAACGTATCTTTGGCATCGGTCAGGGAACACTGCTGTTTTTCTTTGCAGGACGGAGAGTCTTTGTAGTCGGTCATTTGCTCAAGCAACTGATAGCTATCGTTGAGCTGCATTTTGCTGCGCTCTTTCTCCATGGCCTGAACGGCCTGCTGGCTGAAGGCGGCGGAATCATCGGTGATCACCGGGTTAAAGGTGGGATCCATGGTGCCCATTTTTTCCTGATGATGGACCGGAACATCGCAACCAGGGAAAGCACCGGTGACAAAGAACTGCGCCGTGGCGACCGTACGCTGCAGGCTGTTAGCATAGGTATAGACCGTGTTCTGTGCCGGGCATTCGCCCGATTTCACCATCCCCTGCTCTGCCAGCCACTCTCGCATGTAGTGGCCCATATAGATTTCCAGCACACCGCCTTTAGTAGTGAGTTGTCCGCCGGGGACATCCCATTCTGGCCATTGTTTGGGGGTGGACTGCTCAAGAACGCTGCCATTATTGGCTAAAGGTGCGCGTAAGTTATGCCGACTCATCATCAATACTTGCTGAAGCTGATAGCCTTCCGGCGCGGTCTGCGCCTGCGCGGCGGTTGACAATAAGACAGCCCCTGCCACGACTGTGGCGATTAACGATTTATTCATCCCTACGACCTCTTGTTGTTATCAATCACAACAGAGTGTGACAGAAATATGACATATTTCCGGGAACGCTTTCGCAAAACAGACCATCTAGCGTGTCGTTTTAACACCAAACTCGGTTTCGAGTTTACGAATGCCAAGAGGTGTGAAGATGACATGGCGGCTGCCCTGTTCGGTTTTTATCCATCGCTGTTCACTGAACCAGCGCAGCAGCGTTGCGCCAAGCACACCACCAGGATGATAACGTCGTTCGCTCCAGTCCAGACAACCACAGGTTAACTTCCGCCGGGATGAGCCAGCCGCCAGGACAATCCCCATCTGTGCCAGCTTTTCCTGGCCAAATGGGGTCAGCGTTTCACCATCCGGCGTTAACCACTGACGGGAAACCAGCGTATCGAACAACCTCACCGCGACCTCTCCGGCGAGATGGTCGTAGCAGGTGCGGGCATGCCGCAAACCTGGCGGTGTAGTGATTCTGCGGGGCGTTGATGTCGCCCACGCAACGCCCATCAGGCGTTCCAGCAGTTCAGCGATATCGGAACCTGCAAGGCGAAAATAACGATGTCTGCCCTGCGCCAACGCGACAACAAAACGTTGTTCGCACAGACGCGCCAGATGCGCGCTGGCGGTCGACGCGGATATATCCGCCACCGCGCTGAGCTCAGTTGCAGTCCAGGCGCAGCCATCCATTAGGGCGCACAACATACGTGAGCGCGATTTATCGGCCATCACTGCCGCAGTGAGTGCCATTTTCGACTCCAGATCGCCCTCTTCTTCATGTAACATCACGGATGCCATAACGACCTCATTGGCCCTGAATCTCTGAATTAACGATGCCATGAAAGTCGCGCAAAGTCACCGCACCGGTCACACAGCACGCAGCATCATCTCTGTCCCCAACCCGACCAGACAAAACAGAAAACAGCGTTTAAACACGAGCGGAGAAATAACCCTTCGCACACGGGTACCTATCCATTGGCCAATCAGCGCAGGAACAATGGCCAAAGCCGACAAACTTAACGATTGTATGGGCAGCGCGTTGTGCCACCACAGACCCAGCGCCAATGCCAGGGTCGAAAAGGTAAAAGAGATCCCGAGCGCCTGCACCAGTTCATCTTTCTCAAAGCCGAGGGACTGGATCCAGGGCACGGCGGGCATCACAAACACCCCGGTTCCGCCGGTCAATAAGCCGGTCACAAATCCAATAACGAGGGAGTACGGTTTTTCACGCTGCGGGGCCACCGCGATTTTCTTTCCCGCCAGCGTCCAGATAGCGTAGGCCACCAGCGCTACGCCGAGTGCAAACTGAGTTCGGGTGGTGTCACCACCGGTAATCCAGGCGCTGGCAAGCAGTGTCGCCACCACTACTGTCAGCAGCATTGGCCACAGTCGTTTGAGTAATTGGCGTGTATTTCCACCGCCGCCAAACTGGAACAAATTGCTTATCAGCGAAGGCAATAACAGCATGGCCGCCGCGGCAACCGGCGAAATAAGCGATCCGAGGATCCCCATAGCCACGGTGGGTAATCCCATACCCGTAACGCCTTTCACCATCCCGGCGAGGACAAATGTGGCGGCAATCATCACCACCAGAGCGGGTCCAAACGCTAAAGAACTCGTCATGTTGCACTTTCCTGGAAAAGAGAAGATGACTGATTCTGGACGTTAATCACCGTGTTTGCTTCGTCAGGCAACGAAATATGCCTTCCTGGGGAGGGCGACGCCATAAAAAATGCCGGGTTTCCCCGGCACATTTATCAGAACGTTTTCGCCCACCACAACCGAAGTTTCATGCCCCAGTAGCTGGTCCAGCCGCTGGTGGTTGATACTACCCGACCTTGTGACATCACCACCAGCGTTGGCGTGACGCTGATTTCCCAACTGCGGGAAATGGCCCCGTTCGCATCATTGATGACCGGAAAGTCCACGCCTTTACGCGACAGCCAGCGAGATACCTCAGCTTCATTTCCGGAACGTAACGCAATGGTCATCACATTTTCCCCTTCCGAACGCAGCCTGGCGACTTCCGGCGTCGTGAAGCGGCATACGCCGCACCAGCTCGCCCAGAAATAAAGCAACACCGGCTCGTCTTTGCTGAGCGCCGCCAGCGTGACGGTTTCACCATCCAGTGTTTGTAAAGGCGTGCTGTCAAAGGAGGCAGGGAGATGCGGCGCGCGCCAGGCATCCATCAAGAGCATTGCCCCCGCCAACAGTGCCAGTAAGATCAGCCCTTCGCGCAACCAGCGGCGCAGTTTACTGAGCATTGGCCGCCGCCAGTTTTTCTTTTACCACTTCCTCAAGGGTTTCCCACGGCACCGCGCCGGGAATAAGTTCATCACCAATAATCGTTGCCGGGGTTCCCTGCACCCCCACCAGTCGCGCCAGTTGCAGGTTAGTGCTCAGCGTTTCAGCACTTTGGGCGTCCAGCGTCACCGGACTGGCCCCCGCTTTTTCCTGCGCCTGTTTGATACTGACGTCGGTATGGTAGCCCTTCTTCTGCATCAATTTTTCATGTAATGCCAGGGACTGTTGCGGATGCTCATGCCATGTGGTCAGCACGGTCCGCGCCGCCAGTTCCGAACTTTCACCTTTAAACGGCAGCGGTTTAATCACTACCGCCACGTCAGGGTATTTCTGCACAATTTTTTCCAGCATTGGATCCAACTGCTTGCAGTATGGGCAGTTGTAATCGGTGAAGTTTATCAGGGTCAGTTTCGCCTGCTTCGCGCCAATCCGCGGGCTGTTGGGATCGTTAAACAAGGCTTCCTGAATTAATGCTTCAATTTGCTTTTCCTGTTCCGGGGTAAACGGCGCAGGCTCTTTCGCGATACTGACGGCAGAAAACAGGGTTAACAACAGAACAATCATCATTTTCATGGGGTTACTCCTTTGGCATCATTCAACGTTTGCAGTACCGCATCGCGGGTTAACAACGTGGGTAACGCCTGGCCATCCGGCAGACCGGGGCCATAAATTTGGTTATACGGCACAGCAACCTGGCCGCGTTTTTTTAGAAATTCGGTAATAGCTTCAGAAGGGAGTGTCCAGTCGCCGCGCAGCGCCACCACATCCGGCTGTTGCAATGCGGCCTGTACGTCTTCTTTATGCAACACGTTGTATTTGTTTACCTTACAGGTGATGCACCAGTCGGCTGTGACGTCAATGAACACGCGCTTATGTTGCGCCAGCGCATCCTCAATCGCCTGCTCGCTTAGCGGTTGCCAGTTCACGCTTTCTTTAGCGCTACTTTGTCCGCTAAACCCTAAGTGTGGGAGCAGCAACGTTGCAAGCCAGATAGCCGAACCCAGCATCATCACGCCAAGCAGACGCCGCAAAATATTCATCCACCGCCCTGGCCGCGGCAAACGCAGCGCCAGACCGGGACGCAGGGCCACCAGCAGCCACGGTAAGCTCATCCCCAGCCCAAGTGCGATAAACAATCCCCATAACGTCGGCAGCGAAGCGGTCAATGCTACCGCCACCGCCGTTCCCAGAAACGGGGCACTGCACGGCGTGGCAAGCAGTGTCGCAAATGCACCTTGCCAGAAATGTCCCGACAGTCCGTTGCCGCCGTGAGTCGCCAGCGTGGTGGTCATTGCAGAAGGGAGTCGGAATTCAAACCACCCGAACAGGCTGGCGCTGAACGTCAGCATCACTAGCACCATGACGCCAATGAACCACGGATTCTGAAACTGGATCCCCCAGCCAAGGGCTTGATTGGTTAAACGCAGCACCGTCATCAATAGCGCCAGTGCCATAAACGAGACCAGTATTCCGGCTACCGATGCGAGGAACTGACGACGGATCTGGCGACGACTTTTTTCCTCGACCAGCAAAATAGAGCCCAGCTTCATGCCCAGAACCGGTAACACACAAGGCATCAGATTGAGGATCAAACCACCCAGCAGTGCCATGAGCACCACTTGCCACAGTGGGAGTGAGGCGTTCTCAACAACCGGGGCTTCGCCAATCGCAAGACGACTCTCCTGGGCAACACCGTTATCTGCCAGCACCAGCGTGACTGACTTACCACGCAGATCCGGCGCGCCTTCTCCCCAACCGTCATGTACAGGTACCGTAGCGCGTAACGTATCCCCCTCAACATGAATTTGCGGCATGCCAAAATCCGCATCATCAACAGCATCCAGATACAGCCCTGGTTCAGTCCAGCCTCCCGCACGGCGAGCCTCGACGACTAACTCTCCCGCCCGTGCGCCAGCGCTCAGAACATCGGTCAGGCCGCTGGCAAGTGGGATCTGTCCCATCGCCTGAGCATAGTCATGTGCAAAAGTCGGGTCCTGGGCTGTGGGCTTCACGGAAAAAGGAAAATCCGTCAACAGGCAAACGTTGCTACAGGTGGATAGCGTCAAAACGCCGCTGAGCGTGGCGGGCGCTCTACCGCGCACCACCATCGGGAACGTCACCTTATCGTGATACCCCTGAGTAGTGATATTGGCGACCTCAAAACGAGCAGGGGTTGGCCAGAACCAGTCGACTGCGGGCATTTCCCCTTTCCAGGCGATAGCAGGTGCAACGCCTCCCTCGCCCGGAGAACGCCAGTAGGTTTTCCAGCCGTCCTCCAGTTTGACATCCAGCAACAGACGGGTTTCTCCGCCTGCGGACGTATCAGCGCGTAACCGCACGCTGGCGTGATCGTTATCGGGTGAACGCAGCCAGCCGGGTTCAGCCGCCCAGGATACGGGCAGCCATAGCAATAACAGACAGAGCAGCGCCTGTCTGAAAACAGTCATCATAGTTTTTCTCCGTGAATAATTATCTAACAGTCAGCAACGGCTGTTCTGTCATTCACGGAAGACGCAAAATCGGAGATGCACCCGGAGAGTGGGCGGCGAGATGGCTCGCGGTGGGAAAAAAGGTAGACGAAACGCCCGCACTGGCGTCAGCAACGACAGCAGCAGGCACAGCACCAGAATAGCACCTTCAAACAATACGGGTGGCGCAGCCAGTAATGATTTCGCACTCAGTTCACAAGGGGTAACGGGTGAGGCCTCATCGGTCTGCACTTGTGCGCTGGCGACAACGCTTGTAACGGCGGTATCCATCTGCAACGCGTGCAGGCCCGCCATGCGTTGTGCGGTGCAAACCATCACCACAACACATGCCAGACAGAGGAACCACCATCCCATCCGTTGACGTTTCGCCATTATACCCTCACTCATTGATGCGAGTTATCTTAACCACTCGCCAGGTTTTGGCAACCTTTACGCTGTAAAGTTATGTCCTGCCATCTGCTGGATATACCGCGATTTCAATCAGATTGAGATCGGGATCCCTGACATACACCGAGCGAATAGGTCCTGTCGCACCGGTACGTGCAACGGGCCCTTCAATAATCTCGACCCCGTGGGTTTGAAACGTCTCCATCACCTCTTCCAGCGTACGCGTGGTGATTAAACATAAATCCAGCGCCCCCGGCGTTGGCGCGTAGGCTTTGGGTTCAAACTCTTTTCCCCGAATGTGGAGATTGATTTTCTGATTGCCAAAGACGAAGGCTTTCCGACCTTGCGCGAAGGTTTCCAGCCTCATGCCTAAAAGCTCGACATAGAAACGTACGCAAGCCTCTTCATGATTGGTGGTTAGTACCAGGTGATCCAGGTGGTCGATCATAGCGATATCCATTTGGGTTGCTCATCTCTGACACTTACCCTATTCATTCACGCGCGACAAGAAAAAGAAAATCTACGGAGTTATTTGCAGAACTTAACGCAACAACCTGCAATTCACGCTTTAAAAACGAAATGATAATTAATCATATTCCCGCCTTTATTTATTACACTATAACATTGCTAAAAACACCCCTGAAAATATCACCCAAGTTATCATTCACTATTTACGAAGAATGCCGAAAGATATTTCCATGACAGCACACAGATAATGCCCACCACGTACTGATGCGTAAATGAAAGTAAGGGTCAGCGCATTTCCAGAGAATTTCCTTATTATATTCAGACGCAATGAATAACGTATTCATTAGCAGATAATTTGTTTATTAAATGTTATTTAGAGTATATGGAAATGAAAAAATATTTATTACCCCTGATTGGGTTACTTTTTACAGTTAGCGCTCAGGCAGCATCATTTACCGACGGCAAAGAGTATATCTCACTGGAAAAACCTGTCGCTTCCGCTCCAGCCGCACTGAAGTTTTTCTCATTCTATTGCCCTTCCTGTTATCAGTACGATGAAGTTTTTGAAATCACTGATAACGTGAAAAAAGTATTGCCTGCAGATGTCAAACTCACCGAATACCACGTCGACTTTTTAGGTCCGCTGGGGCGAGACATGACCCACGCCTGGTCCGTCGCCATGCTGTTGAACGTACAAGATAAAGTTAAGCCGTTGCTTTTTGATGCCGTTCAGAAAAAACAAACCGTTAAAACAGCGGACGATATTCGTAACGTATTTATCAGCGCGGGCGTCAGCGCCAGTGATTATGATGCGGCATGGAATAGCTTTGCCGTGAAATCACTGACCGCTAAGCAGCAAGAAATGGCGAAGGCAGTTGATCTAACCGGTGTGCCCGCCATTTTTATCAACGGAAAATATATGATCAATCCAAAAGGACTGAAGTCAGATGACCTTAATGCATTCGTGCAAAACTATGCTGATACGGTCCGCTTCCTGATAAGCAAATCCTGATTTTTAGCTAATCTCATTTTTCGCACCACACAACAGATGCCGTAACCTCAACTGCGCTGTTGGTGGTGCAATGCCTGCATCGTTTATCGCAATATCCTCCCTTCCCGGTTGGCATTCGCCGTTATCAGGATTACCCTAAACTTAGCGGTGATACCTGTTGTCAGGGTTCACCTTCTGCAAGTGTTGATTTACACGAGAGAACGCTATGGAATTAAAGGATTATTACGCCATTATGGGCGTGAAACCGACAGACGATCTCAAGACAATCAAGACCGCCTATCGTCGACTCGCCCGTAAATATCATCCTGATGTCAGCAAAGAGACTGACGCAGAGGCCCGGTTTAAAGAGGTTGCAGAAGCCTGGGAAGTTTTGAGTGATGAGCAGCGACGCGCCGAGTACGACCAGCTGTGGCAGCACCGCAACGACCCACAGTTCAGCCGTCAATTCCAGCAAGGAGAGAATCAAAGCTACAGCGCCGAAGATTTCGACGATATCTTCTCCTCCATTTTTGGCCAGCGTGCGCACCAGTCGCGCCAGCGCCCTGCCAGCCGCGGGCACGACATTGAAATTGAAGTTGCCGTATTCCTCGAAGAAACGCTTACTGAGCATAGCCGCACTATCAGTTACAACCTGCCAGTCTATAATGCGTTTGGCATGGTAGAACGAGAAATTCCTAAAACGCTGAATGTGAAAATTCCGGCTGGCGTCGGTAACGGTCAGCGTATCCGTCTGAAAGGCCAGGGTACCCCCGGCGAAAACGGTGGACCGAACGGTGATTTGTGGCTGGTGATTCATATTGCGCCGCATCCGCTGTTCGATATTGTTAATCAGGATCTGGAAGTTGTCGTTCCCCTCGCGCCGTGGGAAGCTGCGCTGGGTACGAAAGTAACCGTTCCGACGCTGAAAGAGAGCATCCTGCTGACCATTCCTGCAGGCAGCCAGGCCGGTCAGCGGCTACGCATTAAGGGCAAGGGTCTGGTAAGTAAAAAACATACCGGCGATTTGTATGCGGTGATCAAGATCGTCATGCCACCGAAACCTGACGACGCCAGTGCCGCCCTGTGGCAACAACTGGCGGATGCACAAAAGACCTTTGATCCGCGCAAAGAGTGGGGGAAAGCATAATGGCTAACGTTACCGTCACTTTTACCATTACCGAATTTTGTCTGTACACCGGTGTATCAGAAGAAGAACTGCATGAGATTGTCGGCTTAGGGGTGATAGAACCTCATGAAGACGAGACGTTTGACGATCATGCGCTGACAGTAATGCGTCGCGCGGTGCGCCTGCGTCAGGAGCTGGAACTTGACTGGCCAGGGATTGCCGTTGCGCTGACGTTGCTGGAGGAGAACGCTCAGTTACGCCAGGAAAACCGCC
Source organism: Citrobacter sp. Cpo045 (assembly GCF_030332875.1). Classification (NCBI taxonomy): domain Bacteria; kingdom Pseudomonadati; phylum Pseudomonadota; class Gammaproteobacteria; order Enterobacterales; family Enterobacteriaceae; genus Citrobacter; species Citrobacter sp. Cpo045. Next base: position 113,768 of record NZ_JAOWGZ010000105.1, on the reverse strand, counting down.
TGCTGCGCCAGCGCCTGTCTCGCTTTATCAGCCATCCTTAGTGTGTCAGGACCAGCATGGTGCTGGTCCTTTTATTATCCGCCCCGCGCTCTTAATGACATTGCCCAGCAGATGGCATACAGTCTGAGATAAGAATTATCTTAAACAATAAGACGTTGAGTCATGCAGCTTAAACCCCTCACGAAAGGTCGTTTTCACAACATCTGGCAGCAGGATGATGCCTTGATTGAGAAGATATTTGAGGAACTGCTCTCTGAAACGCAGATTATCCAGGAAGATGAGTATCTATACCGCCAGGGATAGGTTGTCGATCGACTGATCATGGTGCAATCCGGAAGAATTTCGCTGCGTTACAGCGCGGAGAATGGCCGCCGATTCCAGTTGGGCGCCATGGAATGCGACGAGCAGCTGTTTGGTGAAATGGAGTTTTTTACCGGGTATCGCTGCCAGCTTGATATCGTCGCGGAAGAACCACTGACCGTAGCGGTGTGCAGCTGTGACCGTCTGGAAGAAGCGCTAAATCAGCACCCCAGACTGGCGATATTTTTTGCCAGTGCAATGGCGATTGATTATCAGGATATGCTGGAAATCTTCCTGCACCGGATGCTCTACCCTATCGTACATAACGTGGCGTATGACCTGTATCGCCAGCATCAGAACAAGCAGCCGATGGATGGTTTCCATAAAAAATACCAGGAAGCTGAGCGATTCGGCACAACCGACCGGGTCTATCGGCGGGCGGTTAAAGCGCTGACGGATGCCGGGCTGGTAACGCGAACGAAGCAAGGACTGGAAATTAAGGATCTGGATGGGCTGCGTAAATTTCTCGGCAATGACATCATTGACTGACACACCAACGCTCGTTAACAGAGCATTGGTGTGTCATTTCGGCGCAATCAGAACTTATAGGTGAGGCTGAAATAGTGACCGAGCCCGGTGGTACGCCCTGCTCCGCCGTGGTTTTCCATCAATGCCATGTTACGGAAATACTTCAGGCCATAACCGACTGCATAATGCTCTGAATGCCAGTAGATACCGTTATACCATTCAATCGCGTTATTGCTGTATAACGGTTGATTAGCAATCTTATTCGCGGCGAACTGGTAGTCAAAGTACCCCTGATAGTTCAGATAACTGCCGTTGGCAAAGGTATAGAATGGCGTCGACCAGTTAGTCGAGAACATATAGCCATCCCACTTTCCTTCGTTATCCGCACCGTAGTTTTCACGAACATAGTGCGCATAGATGTTCATTCCCACCAGACCAAACCACGGGACCTTCACATCTGTACCCAGGCCAACGTAATGTTCAAATAATTCCCGGTCGCCAATGTTATTTACCGTTGCAATATAGAATTCGTTAAACGGCCCAACGGATAAATCTTTATTAAAAATGGCGTCCAGGGAAAAACGCGGAGATATCTTGGCAAAGAAGTTATCACCACCATGACGATCGTCCTGCTCGCGATCCAAAATATCAAAGAAATCCACATAACCGTACAGATCGATAATGCCAGAGCGTGCACCAAACTCCAGTTCCAGATAGGTGTCATTGCGAATACCATATGGCACTTTCGCGTCCACACTTTGCATTAAGTTCATCTGCATCCAGTTAAAATCATTTTTACGGATGTTGCCATCAGTATAGTCAGCCGCGAATGCTTGCATACAGCTCATTGCCACTACTGCACCCAGGATTATTTTTTTAATCATTAACTTATTGTTCTTCAGCATTTTTCAATTCCTTTGAGTAAGGTTGAGTATCGCCCCACCATATAAATGGTGTGGCGACTGGCTATTTAATTAAAGAGGTAAGTGTTATCAGTGCTTTTAATTACGTTTGAGTTTTAATGTCACCATCAACATGACAAAGATAATTAAATACAACACCGGTATCGCGTACATAATTTTCTGCAATCCCATTGTTTTTTCCATGAGCGCGCTGATCGCCGGACTAAACATGGCCCCGGCACTGCCGCTAATTAAAATATAAGAAACGTTCTGACTGCTCGCACGCTTCACGAAAGAAACACCATAGGCAATAAATGAGTTATACAGCGCAGCACAGACAAACCCGTAACTGTATGCCAGATAATCAAGCCCGGAGATATTATCCTTCGTGACGATAATTGTGGTAATAATGCTTGCCAGCAGAATAATACTTAGCAGGAAATAATGTATCTTCACCCGAGAAACAATGACGGTTGATACTAATGCCCCGACCAGCGCAGCACCCCAGTATTGCGTAATAATATTTCCTGCTTCTTCAAAGGGAATGCCAAATTTGTTCTTCACAAATAATGGTGCCCAGGTCAGGAAGGTGTACAGCGCCAGCATACCTAAGAACAGGCCAATGCCTCCGCTGATGATCCCTGGATTCCACTCCGATTTTACCTTATCTGTCCGATCTGCCGTGGGCGCCGTCTCGCAGGCAGTAAAGCGGGTGAGCGCCACAACGCCCAGCGTGAGTAAGGCCACCATACCCACGCTTAGATAGCTGTAACTCCACGACATATTGTGCGTCAGGGCGAAGGTCGTGATCAGCGGAAAAACCACGCCCGCAACGTTGAAAGTGGCGTCCTGCACCACCAGCATCGTACTTTGAATACGATCCTGCCAGACCGATACCACAATCGTTCCCGCCACGCACAGACCGATCCCACCGCAAAAGCCCACCAGGGTCATGGCGACCATCACAGGCCATAAGCCAGGGCTTAAATGCATTACCAGAGCGCAAAGGAACACTATCGAATAGATAATGAGCGTCATACGCTTCACACCGATTTTCTCAATCAGGAAAAAGGCGGCGATGGTGCCGGCTAATGCTCCACCATTGAGCAACGAAAATATCGAAGCAACGGTATTCACATCGGCACCGTAGCGTACTGCAATCGGTTCGATTAGCATACCGAACTGACTGGCAAACCCTACCATAATAAAATTTGCCAGAAAACTAATCAGCGTAAGTGCTATTTTATTCTTCATATAATGCCATCTCTGATTGGTTCAATTAAAAGCCGGAACTAAGCGGTAACAGCAGTATTTAGCGCCAACTCAATCATGTTGTTAAAGGTCAATTGTCGTTCTTCTGCGGTTGTTTCTTCTCCGGTCAGGCAATGATCGGAGACAGTTAAAATAGCCAGCGCTTCAATATTAAACTGATGCGCTAAAGCGTATAAGCCTGCTACTTCCATATCTACACCCAGCACACCGAATTTTTCCAGTGCCGGTATTAAATTTTCGTCAGGATCGTAATAAAGATCGCCGCTAAAAACATTGCCGACTTTAATATCGATACCGGCCTTCTGTGCCAGCGTCCACGCCTGCTGCAATAATGGGAAATAGGCGGATGTTGCCATCGCATAGCCTGCGCTACGTTTTAAATTTGTGACTGAATCCGTTCCGGCTGCGATGGCCAGGATAATATCGCGCATTTTGACATGATGTTGTGTTGCGCCTAAACTGCCAACGCGAATAATTCTTTGCACACCAAAATCATGTACCAGTTCATGGGCATAAAGCGTCATTGAAGGAATGCCCATTCCATGTCCCATCACCGAAACAGGTTGCCCAAAATATAAACCGGTATAACCCAGCATATTACGTACATTGGTGACTTCGCGGTAATCCATTAGATAATTTTCGGCAATAAATTTAGCGCGGAGCGGATCGCCCGGCATAATAACGGTTGGAGCGAAATCACCTGGCTTGGCATTAATATGTGCAGTCATAACAATTCCTGAATTATGGGTATTGAAGATATGCAGGGATTGTAACCAGACGTTTGTGAGGTGATTGAGGACAAAAGTCCTGCTCAGAGGATCGGCCTCTCATTTTTGAGAGTTAGTGGTGCAGGTAAGTGGTAAAACGGAACACAGCGTGTTGGTCTTCTGGCGTGCGGTGAGTAACGTCAGCATCCCGACGCAAAGAAGCAGTACGTTGTTCATGGCAAATTCGCACTGCCAGATGAAGGCGACGGCTGCGACGGGAACCAGTCACAAGCAAGCGCCTCACCATCCGATTGTGGCCCCCCAAATCCCCTCAGCGGCGTGGTCACTACCGTCGCCAGCAGCAGGGACTTACGATTCCCATTTATAATCCGTATGCAGAATAGCGCCAAAGATAATTGCATTTCTGACTCTTGCCGCTCAATATTGTTTTTAAAGGAGGCTTATTGTTATTATCGTTTTCCATTCTAAGATTGAGTTATGCATGCCATGATCCCATTTAGATTTAGTGAGATGACTCACGCCGATATTCCTGCTGTTCAGTCGTTCCTTATTGAGCATCTTAATTTATTCTTCAATGCCGGCAGATCCATGCCTTCTACCGAAGAAGATCTCTTTGATCTCGAACAACAGTATCTGTTACAGGAAAGAAATTTATTGCTTTGCGCATGGAGTGAAAACCAAGAATTAATCGCCACACTGGCGGTATGTCAATATAATGATCGTATTACTGAACTGCGTGGGCGTTACAACTTGCGTGAAACGGCAGAAATTTGTCGTTGCTACGTGGATGAACGCTATCGTAGACAGGGGATTGGTAGCCAATTGTTTGCTTTAGCAGATGTATTCTGCCAGCAACATCAATATAAAACGTTGTATCTTCACACCCATCATTTTTTACCCGGAGGATATCACTTCTGGTTGCGTAATAATTTTAAGGTGATTATGGATATGCAGGATGAATGGCAATTGGTACATATGGAGAGTTCATAAAAAAAGGATTCAAACACCAATCCGCAGCATTTTTGATGGTGATCAATATGTTTCATACGCAGAGATTGAATCATGCTCGTAGTTTGATCAACATCAATCAATTCTCATTTAGCTTTCTGTTGTTATTTTCATTTATAGCAACACACAGAGGAATGCATCTACATCCTATTGTTTTTACTGATAATTTTCAGAACGGCATTATCTCTTTACCTCTTACATTCCGTGGTTGACCTTGTTAACAATTGCCGTTAGAGTCACTTTCGACAGTATTTCATTACATTTTGTGTATGAATAGGAATATGGTGAGAATTATTTAATTCAATTCCATAACTGCCCCCGCAACTGTAGGCGGATGCAGAATATCCTTGTGTGGCTAATAAGCCACTGGTCACTGTAAAGTTTATCTTTATGGGAAGGCTGATATTCTGATTACCGTGAGTCAGGAGACCTGCTGTCAATGATGTATACCATTGAGTGGACGGGATGGTCCATGGGATGAATTATTTGACACAAGCAGTAGTGTATTTATGAATAAGATTTTGGCTAAGTCAGGATTATTTGCATTTTTCGCATATCTTTATTCTTAAATTTCACGATTCAATGTCATCTATCTTCATGTCTCCTCCCGATATATGGAATGAAATGAGCCATGACCAGACCTTAAGATTCTGGCATCAACGGGACGATGACAATGCACGCTAATTCTACCTTTTACTCCTCTAAAAAAACGCTTCTGGCTATTTTTGGTACCACTGCTCTGCTGCTCGCTTCCGGTTTTTCTAACGCGGCAAAAACTGAATATCCTCTGACGATTAAAAACTGCGGCCGCGATATTACCTTTAATCAGGCACCAACGCGCGTGGCAACGGTGGGTCAGAACAGTACCGAGATCCTCTATTCATTAGGGCTTGCCGATCGCGTCGTCGGTACTTCATTGTGGTTTGGCCCGGTACTGGACACCTATAAAACAGAAAATGAAAAAGTTGCCGTTATTGCGCAAAATATTCCGAGCTTTGAAGGGATTTTGGCTAAAAAACCGGATCTGGTCGCCAGCCAGTTTGAGTGGCAAATCGGCCCAGCTGGCACGGTTGCCTCTTATGAACAGTTTAGTGAACTGAAGGTTCCTGTTTACACCGCGCCAGCTGACTGTGCGAAAGATAACGAAGATGGTGGTGATGGTGTCCGTAAAGGGATGTTTGATATCACCATGGTGTATCAGGAAGTCGCCGATCTGGCAAAAATCTTCGATGTTCAGGATAAAGGCGAAGCGCTGATTGCCAGCCTTAAAGCACGTGAAGCCGCAGCGAAAAATAAAATTACCGGTATTGATAAGAATGTTTCTGCCGTGTTCTGGTTTTCAAGTGCCGATTTACAGCTCGATCCTTACGTTGCCGGAAAGTTTGGCCCAGCAGCATGGATAGCCCAAACACTGGGTGTGAAGAATGTGATTGATTCTGCCGAAGAATGGCCAACAGTGGGCTGGGAAACTATCGCTAAAGCTAATCCTTCTGTCATTGTGCTCGGCGAGATGAGCCGTCGCCGCTTCCCGGCAGATGACTGGAAGATCAAGATGGAATACCTCAAGTCCGATCCTGTCACCACGCTGGTTCCTGCCGTTAAGGAAAACCATCTGCCGGTCATCGACGTACAGACAATGAATGCTGGGATCAGAACTATTGATGGGCTAGAAAAACTGGCTGATGCCCTGGTTGAATATGGCTTAGCTCATCCGCAGGCTGCTCATTAATCTACGTTTTGCGCTATATCCTGCGCGGTATAGCGCATCTCTGTTACTCAGGAACGCAGATAATCATGAGTGATCCACGCAGGATGCGTCGTGCCTTTGGTCTGCTTGCAGTGAGAGTCGGTGGGCATACCGTCTGGGTCAGTGCGCTGATGTGCTGCGTACTGCTGGCGGGGATTTCCATCGGCGAAACGCTGATCCCCTGGCGGCATGTGCTCAGTACGCTGGCAAATCATCTTTTTGATACCCACTATCCTGTCGATGCGCTGGATGCAGGGATCGTCTGGAACTATCGCCTGACCCGAGCGCTGGTCTCTGCCAGTTGCGGTGCCTGCCTGGCTGTTTCCGGCGTAGTGTTACAGTCGCTGCTACGCAATGCACTCGCCGAACCTTATCTACTGGGGATTTCTGCCGGAGCATCCACCGGAGCGGTGCTGATTGCTCTCACCGGGCTTGGGGCCGGCGTTATCAGCATGTCATTGGGGGCTTTCATTGGCGCGCTAACGGCATTTATGTTCGTTGCACTATTGGCAATGGCTGCTGGCGGTAGACAAGGCGGCGGTGTGACAACCCAAATAATTCTTGCCGGCATCGCCAGCTCGCAGCTTTTCAATGCAATTACGTCGCTCATCATCACCCGCTCAGCAAATGCCGAGCAAGCGCGTGGAATTATGTTCTGGTTGTTAGGTAATTTGAGCGGTGTACGTTGGCCCGATGTTGTCTTAGCCATTCCTACCGCTCTGGTCGGTATTGTGCTGTGCTTCTGTTATGCCCGTCATCTCGACGCCTTCTCCTTTGGCACTGAGTCTGCGGCATCGTTGGGGATTCCAGTAAAACGTACCCGTGCAGTACTGATTGCCGCCGTCACCGGCATGACGGCAATTATGGTCTCCATTGTTGGTGCGATCGGCTTCGTCGGTCTGGTTATCCCGCATGCCGCTCGTCTGCTGGTCGGCAACCAGCATCATCGACTGCTGCCAGTGAGTGCGCTTACCGGCGCGATTTTCCTCATTATCGCAGATGTTATTTCCCGCACGTTACTCCCCGGCCAGGTTCTACCAATAGGCGTGATCACAGCTCTGGTTGGCGCCCCTGCGTTTTCAATCATTCTGATTAGAGGAAACCAGAACAAATGACGGTGAATCTCGTATCCCCCCTTGTGAACTCTGCACAAGCCGTTATTGAAGCCTGTAATCTGCGCTGGAGGGTTAAAGGTAAGACGATTGTTGATGACATTTCACTCAGCGTAACGCCCGGTGAGTTTGTCGGCATCATTGGTCCCAACGGCTCGGGCAAAACGTCACTGATTTCACTGCTGGCCGGTTTGCTGAAGCCGACCTCCGGGTACATCACTCTGCAACATAAGGCGCTACAGCATTATTCGCGGCGTCATCTTGCGCAACAGGTGGCGCTGGTCGAACAACAGGCTGAAACCAGCGAGCGTCTTACCGCTTTACAAGCCGTTTCTCTGGGGCGAACCCCCTGGCTTAGCATGCTCTCCCCCTGGTCCGCCAAAGATGACGATATTGTGCAAACTATGCTGGAAAAGGTCGATCTCAGTGAATTACAGCATCGCTGCTGGCATACCTTTTCAGGGGGAGAAAAACAGCGCCTGCATATCGCCCGGGCGCTGGCGCAACAACCGAAGTTGTTGCTGATGGATGAGCCCACCAACCACCTCGACATTCAACATCAGATTGGCCTGCTGAGTCTGGTTAAACGTGAAAAGCTCACGGTGATTGCCGCTCTGCACGATCTTAATCATGCCGCGATGTTCTGCGATCGCATCATCGTAATGACGTCCGGACATATGGCGATGCAGGGGAAACCTTGCACCGTTTTTACCCGCGAAAACCTCCACACCTGGTTTGGAATCAACGCCATCATTGAAAAGGATGCGGGTGGTGAAAATTGTTTTATTCGTTATCAACGGCCTGATGAATTTTAAGGAAGAATCAATGAAATACCTCAAACAGAGTCTGCAAATTTTGTGTTTACTCGCCTTCGCCTCTTCTGCCTTCGCACAAACTCACGAAGTGTTGATGAAAAATCGTGGGGCTGGGGGACCAATGGTCTATGAGCCAGATTATCTGGAGATCCAGCCAGGGGATACGGTGAAGTTTATCCGTAAACATAAGAGCCACAACGCGGCTTCAATCGCTGAATTGTCTCCGGCTGGCTATCCTGGATTTATGGGAAAAATAGATGAAGAGATCGAAGTTACTTATGACAATGCCGGGTTTTACGGCATCAAATGTACACCGCATTACGCACAGGGCATGGTGATGCTGATTAAGGTTGGAGATGCCTCGTTACCAGAAAGCTACCGAGCGTTCAAAGCACCAGGTATTGCTGACAAGCGCTTTCAGGAAATTTACGCGCGTATCGACAAACGTTAATCCGCGATACTCAGGGAGGTATACGAGGTGGCAGAGAATAAACTTCCAGACGGCGAAATCCAGGAACAACGTAGGGAATGCCTGTGTAAACTGACAAAATTTGTCGGTGCAGCAGGCATCGCGGCTGCAGTCTGGCCGCTGGTTTCGGCCTTGGGTCCGGATGAAAAAGCGCTTGGGGAAAATGAACCGATTGATGTCTCTCTTGCAGGTGTTGCTGCTGGACAAACCGTCAGACGTGTATGGCAAGGAAAGTTGATTCTTATTCACCATCGCACCACGGATGAAATCATTACTGCCAGAAGTGCCGACCTGGATACGCTTATCGACCCACAGCCAGACAGCGCCAGGGTCTCTGCAGCCCATCCTCAATGGCTGGTAGTTCAAGGTTATTGCCCACATGCCGGGTGTGTACCCAACGCCCGACCGGGAGGGGAGGGGTGGATTTGTCCGTGCCACGGTTCTGAGTTTGATACCTCCGGGCGCGTGACACGCGGGCCCGCGACTGCCAACCTGGCAATCCCAGACTACGTTATTCATTCCGATGGGCAGGTCGTGCGTATCGGCACGAAGGAAGTCTGAAATGAGGAATGAGCTTGTCTATTCGCTTCGCGGGCGTATCCCTTTTCCTCGCTCTGTTGCTGGACTCTGGGTATTTGCAATCGGCGCTATCCTGCTGGTTATGCTCGGGGTGCAGATCCTTACGGGTATTGTGCTGGCGATGTTTTACGTGCCGACGGCTGAGCTGGCATTTGACTCCATTATTCATATTATGCGCGCGGTTCGCCATGGAGAGCTGTTACGCAACATGCATGCTATTGGCGCGTCGCTCTTTTTCTTTGCCTGCTATCTGCATATTTTTCGTGGTATGTACTACAACGTTTACCGCAAGCCCTGGACGACAATGTGGATGGTTAGCGTCACGCTGTATATCCTGCTGATGATAACTGCGTTTCTTGGTTATAGCCTTATCTGGGGGCAAAAAAGCTACTGGGCGGCAACTGTAATTACCCGTTTTGCCCAGGCTATCCCGCTGGTGGGTGATTCAATTTACGCATATTTAGTCGGCAGCCATACGCCGGGGACACCGATGCTTGGCCGCTTTTTTGTTATCCACTTTATTCTTCCCTTCGTGATTATCGTCGCCACGGTTATCCATATACGTACCGTACAGTCGGCGTTTGCCCAAGCGATGAAAAAGAAGTTTAGCGAGAAAGAGTCCAGGAGCCTGTTGTTCGATTACAAAATTACCGATCTCGATGCTATCAAAATCACTCTTTTTTTGATGGTTTTCGCCTGGTTTTTATTCTTCGCACCGCACTATCTGAGCAGCGCCGACAACTTTATTGCTGCGGACCCAACGATTACACCCGCGATTGTTGCGCCGGAATGGTATTTCCTTCCCTTCTTCTCCATCTTGCGCTGCTTCCCGAATGAATTCGTGGGACTAGCCGCGATGTGCGGTTCGATACTGATTTTCTATTTTCTGCCCTGGCTTGATACTTCCCGAGCTCGTTTTCGCCATTACAGCAAACTGGTTAAGTGCGGATACTGGCTATGGGTTATTAATGCCTGCTTTTTAGGCTGGTTAGGGTCGAAAGCGCTGGTTGGCCCGGATCTTCTTGATGGCTTTCGTAATGAAGAGGGTTGGATTCGTGCCGCATCCCAGCTTTCGACACTGATTTGGTTTGCCTGGTTTTTAATCGTCTTACCTTGCCGTCGTTTTTTGGAAAAACAGGATTGAGGATGAAACAACTATTGAAATTCAGCGTCCTGTCCTTTTCTCTATTGGGGCTGGGTTCCTCATATGCGCAGGAAGCCACGCCTGAACGCCAGGAATGGAGCTTCAGCGGCATTACCGGTCAATATGATAAGGAACAGCTTAGACGTGGTCTGCAGGTTTATGAAGAGAAGTGTCGCGCTTGTCACGGCATGAAACACCTTACCTTTCGGACGTTGACCAGACCCGGTGGTCTGGAACTCACGGTTGAAGAAGCAAGAAGTATCGCCAGCGGCTATCAGTTTCCTGCGATTCAGGATGACGGCCAGATAGGTGAGCGCGACGGTACGCTAAATGACAGCTTTATATCACCATATCTAAACGACCGGGAAGCACGCTACCTTAATAATGGCGCTGAACCCGTTGACCTGAGCTATATCGTCCGTGCCCGCTCATACGATCGCGGATTCCCACAATTTTTGTTAGATGCTTTTCTGCCCTACACGGACCAGGGGGCAGATTACGTTTACGCGCTGCTAACCGGCTATCTGCCTGCCGATCCCGAACTGAAGGCTAATCGCTATTTTCCTGGCGGTGTGATTAACATGCAAAAACCGCTGACGAGTGGGGAGATCCAATGGAGCCCAGCGTCGAAAAAAGCTGAAACTGAGGAGCAATATGCCAGGGATGTTACCGCCTTTCTGGCATGGGCTGCCGACCCGACGATTTCTGAACGAAAGCAACAGGGAAATTACGTTATGGGCTATCTGGCTATTATGCTGGGCTTGCTATGGATAGCACGACTAATGAAGAGACGTTCGCTCATTTAGGTCTTGCGAGGCGGGGGATTACTCAGTTCACCAGCATTCAACCGGTCAGGTGCGCAGTTGCCCTTGCGCGAGTAAGACGAGTAAAGGAAGGCAAAATATAAACCGAGCAAAATGAAAAAACCCCAAGCTATTTTATAGCTTGGGGTTTATGTTTGGCGGAAGCGTAGAGATTCGAACTCTAGAACCCTTTCGGGTCGCCGGTTTTCAAGACCGGTGCCTTCAACCGCTCGGCCACGCTTCCAATGAGGCGCACTATAAACATCCCGAACGGACCTGTAAAGCACCAATGTGTTCGTTTGCCTGAAAAACAGCCAAAATGTTGTTAATCGACTGAAATAACAACAAATTGACCATTTATTCAGCACGAATACCGGCTATAGCGCTTAATGTTTTTTGATGTACATATCTTTGGTGTAGTAATTTCCCCGGTTATCCGGCGCAAATCCCCCCACCCACGGCTTCACCAGATGCGTGCGGACATAGTGGTAAACTGGAATCGCGGGCACATCCTCACCTAAAAGGTCTTCAGCCTGCTGATAGTATTTACCGCGTTCTTCCAGTGAACTTGCTTGTGCCGCATTACGCATCGCTTTATCAAAGGCGGGGTTACTGTACTTGGTGGTGTTCTCGCTATCACCGGTCCGGAAGATATTGAGAAAACTTGAGGCATCATCATAGTCGGCTATCCACGCATAACGCACGACGTCAAAATTACCGGTGTGCATAGTGTCCAGCATGGTTTTCCATTCCTGGTTTTGCAGCTTCGCCTCGACGCCAAGGTTTTTCTTCCACATCGACGATGCGGCAATCGCAATACGCTGGTGCGTTTCGAAGGTGTTGTAGAGCAGATTTAAGCTAAGCGGATGTTCAGGACCAAAACCGGCTTCAGCCAGCAGTTTTTTGGCTTCAGCAATACGTTTTTCGAGCGGCCATGACGCATACTCCGGCGCATGCAGTTTCACCCCACCTATTTCCGGCTGGCTGATAACCCACGCTGCTCGCTGCCCCTGCCCCATCACCTTTTGCGCAATGATATCTTTATCCAACGCCATATTCAGCGCCCGGCGCACGCGCGGATCATTAAACGGCGCGCGGGTTGTATTGAACTGATAGTAATACGTTGAAAGCTGAGGCGAGACATGCAGTTCATCCCCCATTGTTTTTTTCAGTTGCGCGAACTGGTTAACCGGTACGCTATACACAATGTCGATTTCACCGGCCTTATAGCGATTTACGTCAGCCGACTCTGAGCTAATAGGCAAATAAGTAACTTTATTAATAACCGTATGCCGATCGTCCCAGTAATATGGGTTACGCTCGGCAACGATGCGCTCATTAACCACCCACTGCGATAATTTGTACGGCCCGCTGCTGACAAAATGCTCTGGCCGGGTCCACTTATCGCCAAAACGACCTATCAACACTTTATCCAGCGGGACCAGAGATGGATGCGCCAGCATCGCCAGAAACGCCGCCGTCGGTTGCGTCAGGGTAATTTCCAGCGTGGTATCATCCAGGGCTTTGACTCCCAGCGTAGCGGGATCTTTTTTCCCCTGGGCAATATCAACCGCGTTCGCAACGTGCATGTTGCCCAGATACGAAGCATAAGGTGAAGCCGTTTGCGGCGAAACCAGACGCTGCCAGCTCCAGACGACATCCTGTGCGGTAATAGCAGATCCATCTGACCAGGTTATGCCCGGGCGTAAATGGAAGGTCCAGACAGCGTTGCCTTTATTCTCCCAGGACGCGGCTAGACGGGGTTCGATAGACCCATCCTGCTTGACAGCCACCAGACCGTCGAACATATCGCTGATTAAATTAAACTCGACGTTGCTTTCAACTTTATGCGGATCCAGCGATGCCGGCTCACTGCCGTTGTTTCTGACCAGTTCCTGTTTTTCTGCCAGTAGTGTTCCTGCGGGAACATTTGCCGCCCTCGCCGCGCCGTTTATAGACATCAAACAGACAGCCAACAGCGTAAACGTCAATATCTTCGATTTATGTTGAATCATTCCCTTTACCTTATTGCTCTGTTTTATGTAGACACCGCTGTCACTGTCAGAGAGATTCAGGAATAACGCAATATTTTTAAGTTACCTGGTAGATAGCGATCTGACATTTTTGCACATACAGTGCTAACATCTAATTCGGGAACTTTTGTTGAAATAATATGCTTAAGTCTGGCGGGCTAGAATGCGTAAAGATGGGTAAAACCGCTGTGTCATTCCCCTTGATTTCATTATCCTCCATCATTAATTACATCTGTCATAAGAGAGTGACTCATGGATCGTATTATTAGTTCTTCGCGCGAGCGTACATCGCTACTCAGCACGCATAAGGTGCTGCGCAATACCTATTTCCTGCTCAGCCTGACGCTGGCGTTTTCAGCGATCACCGCAACCGCCAGTACCGTACTGATGTTACCTTCTCCGGGACTTATCCTGACGCTGGTGGGTATGTATGGTCTGATGTTCCTGACCTATAAAACGGCAGATAAACCGGTTGGTATTTTGTCAGCGTTCGCCTTCACTGGCTTCCTGGGCTACATCTTGGGACCGATGCTGAATACATACCTGTCCGCAGGCATGGGTGATGTTATCGCCATGGCGCTGGGCGGTACGGCGCTGGTCTTCTTCAGCTGCTCAGCCTATGTGCTGACCACGCGTAAAGATATGTCCTTCCTCGGCGGTATGCTGATGGCGGGTGTTGTAGTGGTGTTGATTGGTATGGTTGCCAATATCTTCCTGCAACTGCCAGCATTACATCTGGCAATCAGCGCGGTGTTTATTCTGATTTCTTCAGGCGCAATCCTGTTTGAAACCAGCAATATCATCCGCGGCGGTGAAACCAACTATATTCGTGCCACCGTTAGCCTGTATGTTTCGCTGTACAACATCTTCGTCAGCCTGCTGAGTATTCTGGGCTTCGCCAGCCGCGATTAAGATGTCCACACGCATTATCCAGCCCCGCTTATGCGGGGCTTTCTTTTTTGGTAAACTGCCGCCAGTTTGACTAACGCAGTGACGAATTATGTTGATCTTTGAAGGTAAAGAAATCAGTACCGATAGCGAAGGCTATCTGAAAGATACCACGCTGTGGAGCGAGGCGCTGGCGGAGAGAATCGCCGAAAACGAAGGCATTACGCTCTCCGCGGAACACTGGGAAGTGGTGCGTTTTGTCCGCGAGTTTTATCTGGAGTTTAATACCTCCCCCGCTATCCGTATGCTGGTAAAAGCAATGGCCAACAAGTTTGGCGAAGAGAAAGGCAACAGCCGTTATCTCTACCGCCTGTTCCCGAAAGGTCCGGCCAAGCAGGCGACTAAAATTGCCGGCCTGCCGAAACCGGTGAAATGTATTTAATAGCGGATACTAAATCCCTTTAGCTCGTCGCCAGGACGATGTGGTTCACTAAGAACCCGGTCAACCCTGGCGCTGCTCGGCCCCCCGGCTTTCAACCACTTCATCAGTTGTTCTACCCGGTCGCTTTCACCACAGGCGACAACCTCTACGCTGCCGTCATCCATATTCTTCGCGTAGCCGGTCAACCCCAGCCGTTGTGCTTCATGCTGGGTGGTGTAGCGAAATCCTACCCCCTGAACCCGGCCATAGACCCAGGCGATTATGCAGACTTTCGACATTGCGGTTCTCCTTATCATCACAGCGCGCGTTGCAAATATGCGTAAAACTCAGGACAATGGCGCCCATTTCTTTGAATTGACAGAATAGTAAATTATGAGTGTACGTTTAGTGTTAGCCAAAGGGCGCGAAAAATCATTACTGCGCCGCCATCCGTGGGTATTTTCCGGTGCTGTCGCACGTATGGAAGGTAAAGCCAACCTCGGTGAAACCATCGATATTGTTGACCATCAGGGTAAATGGTTAGCACGCGGCGCGTACTCACCCGCGTCGCAGATCCGTGCACGCGTCTGGACATTCGACAAGTCTGAGTCCATCGATATTGATTTCTTCACCCGTCGTCTACAACAAGCGCAAACATGGCGTGACTGGCTGGCGAAAAAAGACGGTCTGGACAGTTACCGTCTGATCGCCGGAGAATCCGATGGCCTGCCGGGCATCACCATTGACCGCTTTGGCAACTTCCTGGTGTTGCAGTTGCTCAGTGCGGGGGCTGAATACCAACGCGCCGCGCTGATTAGCGCTCTGCAAATTGTTTTCCCGGACTGCGCCATTTATGACCGTAGCGATGTGGCCGTACGTAAAAAAGAAGGTATGGAGCTGACTCAAGGGCCAGTAACGGGTGAGCTTCCGCCAGCCCTGCTGCCAATTGAAGAGCACGGAATGAAGCTGCTGGTTGATATTCAGCATGGTCACAAAACCGGCTATTACCTCGATCAACGCGACAGCCGCCTGGCCACGCGTCGTTATGTGGAAAATCAGCGTGTACTGAACTGTTTCTCTTATACCGGCGGCTTTGCGGTCTCAGCATTAATGGGCGGATGCCGTCAGGTCGTCAGCGTTGACACCTCTCAGGAAGCGCTCGATATTGCCCGCCAGAACGTGGAACTGAACAAGCTGGATCTGAGCAAAGCTGAGTTCGTGCGTGATGATGTGTTCAAACTTCTGCGTGCTTATCGCGATCGTGGTGAGAAATTCGACGTCATCGTGATGGATCCGCCGAAATTTGTCGAAAACAAAAGCCAGTTGATGGGTGCCTGCCGCGGCTATAAGGACATCAATATGCTGGCTATTCAGTTGCTCAATCCGGGCGGTGTGCTGCTGACTTTCTCCTGCTCTGGGCTAATGACCACCGATTTATTTCAGAAAATCATCGCTGATGCCGCAATAGATGCTGGTCGTGATGTACAATTTATAGAGCAGTTCCGTCAGGCCGCCGATCACCCGGTGATCGCTACCTACCCGGAAGGGCTGTATCTGAAAGGGTTTGCCTGTCGCATCATGTAACTTGAAAAGTGGAATATTACCCTTACATAAAGGGTATCTATTTCCCGGGAGGTGACTATGATTGCCAGCAAATTCGGTATCGGCCAGCAGGTCCGCCATTCCCTGTTAGGTTACCTCGGAGTGGTCGTGGATATCGACCCGGAATATTCGCTTGATCAACCGTCAGCCGATGAGTTGGCGGTTAACGACGAACTTCGCGCCGCTCCCTGGTATCACGTGGTGATGGAAGACGATAATGGTCTGCCAGTGCATACGTATCTGGCCGAAGCACAGCTGAGTAGTGAGCTACAGGAAGAACATCCGGAACAACCGTCGATGGATGAACTGGCGCGAACAATTCGAAAACAGCTTCAGGCCCCGCGCCTGCGCAATTGATGCTAACACAGGCCCGATGGCGATTCGCTAATCGGGCCTGTGCGTTTTGTTCGGCTACAGATCAGCCTTACTTCGCTAGTCCCAACCGCGGGATCTCAATCGCCGGGCAGCGATCCATCACCACCATCATCCCTGCATCGCGAGCCAGCACGGCTGCCTGCTCGTTAATCACGCCGAGCTGCATCCATAGCGTCTTCGCTCCGATGGCAATTGCCTCCTGAGCAACACCCCACGCCGCTTCAGAATTACGGAAGACATCTACCATATCCACTTTCTCTGGTACATCTGCCAGCGTCGCATAACCCTGCTGCCCCAGCAGCGTTTTTCCGGCAACCTTCGGTGAAACAGGAATAACGTGATAACCCTGATCGAGTAAATATTTCATCACCCGATAGCTTGGACGATCGGGTTTATCGCTTGCCCCCACCAGCGCAATCGTACGGGTCGTTGTCAAAATGCCAGCAATATCGGTCTCTTTCATCGTTTTCCTCCAGGCTGTTTAGCAAAGTGTACGACAAACCTGCCCCCGCAACCATTCATCCCATACTGGCGCATGAGAGCTAAACTCAAAAATATGTCTATATGTTAGTAAACATGATTATCGAAAAATTTAGATACATCTTATACAGATATTTTCTGGACAGGAGAAACCTATGAAAGCCGGCATTGTGACAGCCTTGATTGCCCTATGTTTGCCGGTAACCGTTTTTGCTACCTCTTTACGTCTGTCTAATGATATTGACCTTCTGGTACTGGACGGAAAAAAAGTCTCCAGCTCATTACTGCGTGGTGCCGACAGTATTGAGCTGGAAAATGGTCGGCACCAGCTCGTGTTTCGCGTAGAAAAAAGCATTCGCCTGTCCAGCCACGAAGAACGTCTGTATATTTCGCCTCCGTTGGTCATCAGCTTTGATACCCAACTCGTCAGTCAGGTTAATTTCCACCTCCCACGTCTGAGCAACGAGCGGGATGCAACGCATTTTGATGATGCCCCGCGCGTAGAACTGCTGGATGGGGACTCCATGCCTATACCGGTTAAGCTGGATATTCTGTCAATCACGTCCACCGCAAAAATCGTAGATTATGAAATGGAAACAGAGCGCTATAACAAAGCGGCTAAGCATGCGTCTTTACCGCAATTTGCCACAATGATGGCCGATGACAGTTCGCTGCTTTCCGGGGTGTCTGAACTGGATCGCGTGCCGCCTCAGTCGCAAACACTGACCGAACAGCGCTTAAAATATTGGTTTCAACAGGCTGACGCACAAACGCGAAGTAACTTCTTACAATGGGCGGAGAAACAACCCCCATCGTGACATTTATGTTCGTATACGCATTTTTTTTGTCTTTCTCTTGCAGCGTCAAGTGCTTCCAGTACTCTGTAACAAGGTTAACTTGGGAGCTGTACTATGGAATTAACGACTCGCACATTGCCAGCGCAGAAACATATTGCGTTGGTCGCACACGATCACTGTAAAAAGATGTTGATGAGCTGGGTTGAACGCCACCAGCCATTACTGGAAAAACACGTTCTGTATGCTACAGGAACAACAGGAAACTTAATTCAACGCGCGACAGGAATGGACGTCAACGCCATGCTGAGCGGCCCGATGGGGGGTGACCAGCAGGTGGGTGCGCTGATTTCAGAAGGGAAAATTGATGTGCTGATTTTCTTCTGGGATCCGCTCAACGCCGTTCCCCACGATCCTGATGTCAAAGCCCTGCTACGCCTGGCCACGGTCTGGAACATTCCAGTCGCCACCAACGTGTCAACGGCTGATTTTATTATCCAGTCGCCAAACTTCAACGACGCAACAGATATCTTGATCCCGGATTACGCCCGTTATCTTGCAGAACGCCTCAAATAAACGCTAAGCAGGCGGCAACTGCCGCCTGCTTTTCAGGGTTTCCGGGTCACCGGAACGTCTAATTGCTTAAGCTCATCAACAAAGCATGATGGCGCGTCTTTGCTAAACAGTAGCCATACCCGATGCCGCGCACGCGTTAGCGCCACATACAGCAACCGTCTCTCTTCTGCATCAGGAAAATCTTCAACAGCCGGGAGTAACGCCTCCTCCATAATCGACTCGCGGGCCGGAGCCGGGAAACCGTCATTCCCTTCATGAAGCCCCATAACAATGACGTAATCCGCCTGCTGCCCTTTGCTGGCATGAATAGTCATAAAATCCAACTGCAGCTTGGGCCAGCGGGTGGCCGCTTTGTCCAGGCTGGCAGGTTTGAGATGATGGTATCGCGCCAGCACCAGAATTCTCTCTTCGGCTTTTACAAAACCCGACAGCTTATCCAGCAACAGATCTAACTGGCTTTCGTCGAGCAACGTGACGGCTTTTTTATCACCGGTCGCCAGACTGTTCAGCGGTTTTGTGAGCTGGTGTGGGTTTTGTTGGATAAACTGGTTTGCGACTTCGCCAATACGGCTATTAAAACGGTAAGTCGTATCCAGATTACAGCTATCGCCCTCACCAAAATTTTGCTGGAATGCGGTTGTCAGAGAAAGCTGTGCTCCGCTGAACCGGTAAATGGCCTGCCAGTCATCTCCCACGGCAAACAGCGTGGTCTGCGAGTTTTGCTTACGCAAGGCGGCTAACAGGGCGGCGCGCTGAGGGGAAATATCCTGAAATTCATCGACCAGAATATGTTTCCACGGACTGATAAACCGCCCCTTCTCCAGAATGACAATAGCCTGATGGATCAACCCGGAGAAATCGACGGCATTCTCATCCTTCAGGGCACTCTTCCAGGCCTTGAGCAGCGGCGCCATTAGCTTTATGCGTTTACTGAACAGATCACGGATCTCCTCCGGAGCATTAGCAATCATCTCCGCCCGTGCTCCGCCATGCATACGCATCAAACTAACCCAGCGATCCAACCGGGAAGCCAGACGGCGCTGTAATTTTTCGTCATCCCAGAAGTTACCTTCGGGTACAGACCACTGCATTTCTTCTTCTAACCATTGTCGCCAACCTTTAGCCTGAGCCTTTTTCTCACTGCACTGCTGACGCCAGGTTGTTATAAAGAGTTTGTTGCGCGCGATAGCATCATTTTCAAGCTTGCTCACCGTTGGAACTTTTTTGCTACCTTGCGAAATAATATGCAACGCCAGTGAATGGAACGTCCGTGCGGTGACCTCATCCGTATGCAGACGCTCACGGATGCGGTCATCCATCTCCTGGGCGGCTTTGCGTCCAAACGCCAGCAACAGGATTTGTTCTGGTGCGGCTTCTCCTCGTGCAAGCAACCAACCAGCCCGAGCAACCAACACAGATGTTTTACCGCTTCCAGCACCTGCAAGTACCAACAATGATTGCTCACCATTCACCACCGCGCGCGCCTGAGCAGGGTTCAACGGCGAAGATTCAATATGCTGGAAAAACTCGGCATACTCTTCCAGCATTGCATCGGTGTACGCCTGATTGTGCTGTAAGCGACAGGCTTCAATGTCTTTCAACCATGCCTGGCATTGACGTAACGCCTCCCGGCAATTTTCAAATTCCTCCAGCCGATTAACCGGGAGCGGTAACGCGGCAAAGGCACGGCGAATCTGCTGCTGCAGCCCTGACGTTTGTTCGCGCGTCAGCCATTTACTTTCACTAGTACGCGCCTCTATCGCATCCAATTGCTGCTGTAAAACCCCGGCAGCAACGTCACTCATTTCCTGGCTCCACTGTTGCCAGAGCGCATTCAAATGATGATGGAAGCGCTGGGTTTCCGCCCACTCTGTACCGTGAAGACGAACCACCTTCTCATCCGGGAGTACAAACTCCAGCTCGCCCCATACCAGGCCGCGTTTGCAATGAATAGCCAGTAACTGATTGAAGGGAATAAGATACTCGTGACGATCGCCGGAAACTTTAATCCCGGCATTGAGAATAACGGCCCGATCGTAAGGGTGTTGTGCCAGACGTTTTCCAAGAGAAGTTGCTTTCAGTTCCATAAGACTCAAGCGGATCCACACGAAGAGGTTTGCTTATCAGTGTAACCGCCAGAGAAAACGTGCTCCAGCCCAAAAAAACGTTACAATTGCCGAATTCACAGAAAACCAGAGTTAACCGAGGGTTTATGCGTACTGTTCTGAATATTTTAAATTTTGTGCTTGGGGGGTTCGCCACCACCCTGGCCTGGTTGCTGGCAACGCTGGTCAGTGTCGTGCTTATTTTTACTTTACCCTTGACCCGTTCATGCTGGGAGATAACCCGACTTTCGCTGTTTCCCTATGGTAACGAAGCGATTCATGTCGATGAACTGAATCCGGCCGGTAAAAGCGTCCTGTTAAATACCGGCGGCACCGTGCTCAATATTTTCTGGCTGATTTTCTTCGGCTGGTGGTTGTGCCTGATGCACATTATCTCTGGTATTGCTCAGTGCATTACGATTATTGGTATTCCGGTTGGCATTGCAAACTTTAAAATCGCTGCCATTGCGCTCTGGCCGGTGGGTCGCCGGGTGGTTTCAGTAGAAGTTGCCCGTGCAGCGCGTGAAGCCAATGCACGTCGTCGTTTTGAATAATCAGGACCGATGGCCTTTATGTTAAGTCCTCTGCTCAAACGCTATACCTGGAACAGCACATGGCTGTACTACGTGCGGATTTTTATCGCGCTATGCGGCACAACGGCGCTACCCTGGTGGCTGGATGACGTCAAGCTGACTATCCCACTCACGCTGGGTATGGTCGCTGCCGCACTTACCGATCTGGACGATCGTCTCGCGGGCCGATTGCGCAATTTAATCATCACACTGGTGTGCTTTTTTATTGCCTCAGCCTCCGTTGAACTGCTCTTCCCATGGCCATGGCTGTTTGCTATTGGTTTAACGCTTTCCACCAGCGGCTTTATTCTGCTGGGGGGATTAGGCCAGCGCTATGCAACTATTGCTTTTGGTGCATTGCTGATCGCCATTTACACGATGCTGGGCACCTCACTTTACGATCAGTGGTATCAACAACCCATCCTGCTGCTCGCTGGCGCTATCTGGTATAACCTGCTGACGCTCACCGGACATCTTCTGTTCCCCATCCGCCCCTTACAGGACAATCTGGCACGCAGCTACGAACAGTTAGCGCACTACCTGGAACTGAAATCGCGTCTTTTTGACCCCGACATAGAAGATGAAAGCCAGGCACCGTTGTATGATTTAGCTCTCGCGAATGGCCAACTGATGGCAACGCTGAATCAGACTAAAGTGTCGCTGCTGACCCGCCTGCGCGGTGACCGTGGACAACGGGGAACACGTCGCACGCTACATTACTATTTTGTGGCGCAGGATATTCATGAACGCGCAAGCTCTTCACACATTCAGTATCAAACGCTACGCGATCATTTCCGTCACAGCGATGTGATGTTCCGTTTCCAGCGGTTGATGTCGATGCAAGGGCAAGCCTGTTCACAATTATCTCGCTGTATTTTATTGCGCACGCCTTACCAGCACGATCCGCACTTTGAGCGCGCCTTCACCCATATAGATGCCGCACTTGAGCGCATGCGTGCCAGTGGTGAACCTGCCGACCTGCTCAATACGCTGGGTTTTTTACTGTCAAACCTACGGGCAATCGACGCGCAGCTTGCTACCATAGAGTCTGAACAGGCTCAGGTACTCTCGCGCAATGAGTCTGAAAATCAGCTTGCCGATGACAGTCCCCATGGATTCAGTGATATCTGGTTACGCCTGAGCCGTAATTTCACCCCTGAGTCTGCTCTGTTTCGCCATGCCGTTCGCATGTCGTTAGTGCTCTGTGTTGGTTATGCCATTATCCAGATAACCGGCATGAATCACGGATACTGGATCTTGCTGACCAGCCTGTTTGTCTGTCAGCCAAACTACAACGCCACCCGACATCGCCTGGCGCTCAGGATTATCGGCACGTTGGTTGGGATTGCCATTGGTTTACCGATCCTGTGGTTTGTACCCTCTCTCGAAGGGCAGCTGATACTCCTGGTGATCACTGGTGTACTGTTTTTTGCCTTTCGCAACGTCCAGTATGCACACGCCACAATGTTTATCACGCTGCTGGTGTTACTGTGCTTTAACCTGCTCGGCGAAGGCTTTGAGGTTGCACTGCCGCGTGTCATCGATACGCTAATTGGCTGTGCTATCGCCTGGGCTGCTGTCAGTTTCATCTGGCCAGACTGGCGTTTTCGTAACCTACCACGGGTAATTGAACGGGCGACTGACGCTAACTGCCGCTACCTTGATGCAATTCTCGAGCAATATCATCAGGGTCGTGATAATCGTCTGGCCTACCGTATCGCTCGCCGTGATGCGCATAATCGTGATGCTGAACTCGCCTCCGTGGTATCAAACATGTCAAGCGAGCCGGATGTCACGGCCCAAACCCGCGAAACGGCGTTCCGTTTACTGTGTCTCAACCATACGTTTACCAGCTATATTTCTGCGCTGGGCGCACATCGCGAACAGCTGACCAATCCAGACGTTTTGGCATTGCTGGATGACGCCGTTTGCTATGTTGATGATGCCCTTCACCATCAACCCGCTGACGAGCAGCGTGTATATCAGGCGTTAGAAGGGCTGAAGCAGCGAATTCAGCACCTGGAACCACGCCCGGACAGTAAAGAGCCGCTGGTCGTTCAGCAAGTTGGGCTATTGATCGCCCTGCTCCCAGAGATCCGGCGATTACAGCAGCAAATTGACGTGCTGCCGTCTAATACCCCGGCTCCGGCGTAAGAGAACTTACCCACTCAACCAGCTCCTGGCGACGCGTCGCCGGGAGCGCGGCTTCATGTATCCCCCCTACCGCGCCTTCAAGGGCATAGAGTACTTTTACCGTCAGAGCCGGGTTATTTTGCCGAAGTTTCAGCCAGCACATTTGTGCTCCCAACGATCGCATGGTCCCCTCATCTTTAATTCCTGCTTCATTCAACAGAGTCTCCAGATGAAACGTCATATTCGGCAATTCCCGCAGACGATGCTGGGCAAAGCGACTCTGTTTTTCCTTAACCGCTGCATCCAACGAATATCGCGATAGCGACACCAGCTGCTGCTGGTTTTGCCACAGGGCATCGTTCACCTGGTAATAATTAAGTACAAGAGGACGTCCGCGCTTAATAAATGTCAGCCAGACAGGAGAATTTTGTACACAATACTGGGCGCTCTGCTCACAGGCGCGAAGATACAGCTCACCATTAGCGACCATGGCAAAGACCGTATCGCCAACCGTCAGACTGTAGCCACCAAACAGTGAGCGATAGTGAATTGTCCCCAGAGAAGCCAGATATTCCTGCGATTTATAGATCCTTGCATAAGAAAGCTCTTTCATAAAAATCCTTTTTAAATCATAACGTAAGAAAATGATTTTCAGTAGCGGATCCGTTAATGACGAAAATAGGCAACTTATGCGTATGGGGCAAGATGAATTTTATTTTTCCCGTGACGACGACTAAAAAATGCGAACCTGTTTCCGAAAATAAGGTTGATCTTTGTTGATGGCAGGGTTACTGTATATCCATACAGTAACTCACAGGGCTGGATTGATTATGTACACTTCAGGCTATGCAAATCGTTCATCGTCGTTCTCTTCCACATCAAGCAACATTGCGCGCGTTTCATCAGAGAACGCAACCGCTGGGCTTATCAGTGAAGTTGTCTATCGCGAGGACCAGCCCATGATGACACAACTGCTGCTGCTTCCCCTGCTGCAACAGTTAGGGCAACAATCACGCTGGCAGCTGTGGCTGACGCCTCAGCAAAAATTAAGCCGGGAGTGGGTGCAGTCAGCTGGACTTCCATTGACGAAAGTCATGCAAATTAGTCAGCTCTCCCCCTGCAATACGCTGGAATCGATGATTCGTGCGCTGCGCACGGGTAATTACA
This sequence comes from Citrobacter sp. Cpo045, assembly GCF_030332875.1. Lineage (NCBI taxonomy): Bacteria > Pseudomonadati > Pseudomonadota > Gammaproteobacteria > Enterobacterales > Enterobacteriaceae > Citrobacter > Citrobacter sp. Cpo045. Next base: position 89,215 of record NZ_JAOWGZ010000105.1, on the reverse strand, counting down.
GCGTCGTTATTGGCTGGCTGGCGGAAGAATTAACGGAAGATGAACATGCCGAACTGGTCAAAGCGGCTGATGAAGGTAATGCGATGGGTTTTATCATGCGTCCGGTTCGCGCCCAGACACTTGCGGGGAGACAGCATTCCGGGCTAAAAATTCACTCGAATTTGTATCATTGAGTAAAATTAGGATTTATCCTGGAATTTTTTTTTCATCTCTCAATTTGTCTTTGAGCTGTAATGTGTTTTTCGTCTGAACGCTTGTCTGAAGCGGTTTTCAGGATATCCTCAGTACATTTATTCAGCCATAAATGTTAAATATTGTGTATACAAGCCTTTTTTTTTCATATGCCTGACGGACTTCACACTTGTAAGTTTTCAACTACGTTGTAGACTTTACATCGCCAGGGGTGCTCGGCGTAAGCCGCAGATATCGGTAGAGTAACTATTGAACTGGTCCCCGGGTGAAGGATTTAACCGTGTTATCTCTCTTCGGAGATATTCATGGCGAATTTTGGATGATAACGAGGCGCAAAAAATGAAAAAGACAGCTATCGCAATTGCAGTGGCACTGGCTGGTTTCGCTACCGTGGCGCAGGCCGCTCCGAAAGATAACACCTGGTACGCTGGTGCTAAAATGGGCTGGTCTCAGTACCATGATATTGGCAACAACCAGATCAACAACGCCGGTCCTACCCACGAAAGCCAACTGGGTGCCGGTGCGTTCGGTGGTTATCAGGTTAACCCGTACGTTGGTTTTGAAATGGGTTACGACTGGTTGGGCCGTATGCCGTACAAAGGCTACAACGACTCGACTCACAACAACGGCGCTTTCAAAGCTCAGGGCGTTCAGCTGACCGCTAAACTGGGTTACCCAATCACTGACGATCTGGACGTTTATACCCGTCTGGGTGGTATGGTTTGGCGTGCAGACGCTAAAAACAACACTAACTTCAAAGACCACGACACTGGTGTATCCCCAGTATTCGCTGGTGGCGTAGAGTATGCAATTACTCCTGAAATCGCTACCCGTCTGGAATACCAGTGGACCAACAACATCGGTGACGCGAACACCGTTGGCGGTCGTCCAGATAACGGTCTGTTGAGCGTTGGTGTTTCTTACCGTTTCGGCCAGCAGGAAGAAGCAGCTCCAGTAGTTGTTGCTCCGGCTCCGGCTCCAGAAGTACAGACCAAGCACTTCACTCTGAAGTCTGACGTTCTGTTCAACTTCAACAAAGCAACTCTGAAACCAGAAGGCCAGCAGGCTCTGGATCAGATGTACAGCCAGCTGAGCAACCTGGATCCGAAAGACGGTTCCGTAGTAGTTCTGGGCTTCACTGACCGTATCGGTTCTGACGCTTACAACCAGGCTCTGTCCGAGAAACGTGCTCAGTCCGTTGTTGATTACCTGATCTCTAAAGGTATTCCTTCTGACAAAATCTCTGCACGTGGCATGGGTGAATCCAACCCAGTTACTGGCAACACCTGTGACAACGTGAAAGCTCGCGCTGCACTGATCGACTGCCTGGCTCCGGATCGTCGTGTTGAGATCGAAGTTAAAGGCATCAAAGACGTTGTAACTCAGCCTCAGGCTTAAGTTATCGTCTTATAAAAAACCCCGCTATGCGGGGTTTTTTTTCATCTGTTTTCATCCAAAGTAAGCCACGCATTAAACCAGCCGACCGCTACTCTTTCCCCAGCAACGCCTGTAAATCCTGTTTCAATGTCGACATTTTGTTCGCGTACTTCTCTTTATGCTCTGCGTCTTCAATTAGCTGCACAATAGTTTCAGAAAGCGTTTTTCCGCGCCGCTGCGCAAGACCAGCCAGACGCTGCCAGACCATAAATTCCAGATCGATGGATTTCTTCCGGGTATGCTGATGCTCAGCATTAAAGTGCCGCTTGCGCCTGGCACGTATGGTTTGTTTCATACGATTAAGCAGCGCAGGATTCATATGTTCTTCAATCCAGCTATTGACCCGAACCGGTTCATTTTCGAGGGTTAGCAATAAATCAACGGCTTCTTTGGCAGCGCTGGCCTCGACGTAACGGGTGATTAATTCCCCCTCACGATGCTTCTTCACCAGATACTTCCATTTCCAGCCGCTTTCAAGGTTTTCAAGTTGTTGATATTTCATTGCGTTCTCAATGTTACCGTGTAACTCTTATCAGAATATCAGCTTTTTCGGCATCTGAAGAAAAGAATATCCAGCCTGTGAACTGTCGCGCGTCATCACAACCGTTTCGCGGTGCTTTCCAGGTGTTTAGTGGTGAGGGTTACGGTATAATCTCGTTTTTTACAACAGACTAAAAAACATCAACTTTGACCATTACGAAACTTGCATGGCGTGATCTGGTTCCTGATACCGACAGTTATCAGGAAGTATTTGCACAGCCGCACGTCACTGACGACACCGACACCTTACTTAGTGATACTCAGCCACGTTTACAATTCGCGCTAGAGCAGCTTCTTCAGCACTGGACAACATCCTCGTTCATGTTGGTAAAAGCACCGGAAGAGCTTGAGTATCTCAACCTTATTGCAAAGGCTGCACGTCCCTTGCACACGGATGCAGGAAGCCTGACTGGCGGTCATTACGACATCTTCGGTCACACTATTCGTTATCGTACAGCTGAGAAAGCGGAAGACAATTTTGCGACGTTGACGCAGGTGGTCAGCGCTGACTGGGCCGAAGCCGAACAACTGTTTGGCTGTCTGCGTCAGTTCAATGGCGAAATTACGCTGCAGCCAGGTCTGGTACATCAGGCCAATGGAGGTGTGCTGGTTATCTCATTGCGCACGCTGTTGGCCCAACCGCTGTTATGGATGCGCCTGAAAGCCATTGTCAGCCACGAGCGTTTTGATTGGGTGGCTTTTGATGAGTCTCGCCCGCTGCCTGTCTCCGTTCCGCCTATGCCGCTTAAACTGAAAGTGATTTTGGTGGGTGAGCGTGAATCGCTGGCGGATTTCCAGGACATGGAACCAGAGCTGGCTGAGCAGGCCATTTACAGCGAGTTTGAAGATAATCTGCAGATAGTGGATGCCGAAACCATGACGCAGTGGTGTCAATGGGTCACGCATACCGCCATGCGCAATAATTTGCCTTACCCCGCTCCTGATGCCTGGCAGGTTCTGATCCGTGAAGCCGTTCGCTATACCGGTGAACAGGATACATTGCCGCTTAACCCGCTGTGGATCACCCGACAGTTCAAAGAGGTGGCTCCGTTATGCGAGGGCGAAACCTGCAACGCTGAACAGTTCAGCCTGATGCTGGCTCAGCGCGAATGGCGTGAGGGATTCCTGGCTGAACGCATGCAGGATGAAATTCTGCAAGAGCAGATCCTTATCGAGACGGAAGGCGAGCGTATTGGCCAGATCAACGCCTTGTCGGTGATTGAGTTTCCGGGCCACCCACGCGCATTTGGCGAGCCTTCTCGTATCAGTTGCGTCGTGCATATTGGCGACGGCGAGTTTACGGATATTGAGCGCAAAGCCGAGCTTGGCGGAAATATTCATGCCAAGGGTATGATGATTATGCAGGCGTTCCTGATGTCGGAACTCCAGCTGGAGCAACAAATCCCCTTCTCTGCCTCGCTGACCTTTGAGCAATCTTACAGTGAGGTGGACGGTGACAGCGCGTCTATGGCAGAACTGTGCGCATTGATTAGCGCTCTCGCCGACGTTCCTGTAAATCAAAGTATCGCCATTACCGGTTCTGTCGATCAGTTTGGTCGGGCACAACCTGTCGGTGGTCTGAATGAGAAAATTGAAGGTTTCTTCACCATCTGCCAGCAGCGTGAGCTGACGGGCACGCAGGGCGTTATCATTCCTTCGGCTAACGTCAGACACCTCAGCCTGCAGCCTGCGCTGCTACAGGCCATAGAAGAAGAAAAATTCACTATCTGGGCGGTGGACGACGTGACCGATGCGCTGCCACTGTTGTTAAATCTGGTGTGGGATGGCGAAGGCCAGACAACGCTGATGCAAACCATTCAGGAGCGTATTGCCACGGCAACGCAACAGGAAGGTCGTCACCGTTTTCCATGGCCGCTACGTTGGCTGAACTGGATTATTCCGAACTGATCGGACTTGTTCAGCGTACACGTGTTAGCTATCCTGCGTGCTTCAATAAAATAAGGCTTACAGAGAACATGGTAGATAAACGCGAATCCTATACGAAAGAAGACCTTCTTGCCTCTGGTCGCGGTGAGCTGTTTGGCGCTAAAGGGCCACAACTGCCAGCACCAAGCATGCTGATGATGGACCGTGTCATCAAGATGACCGAAACCGGTGGCAACTTTGACAAAGGTTATGTTGAAGCTGAACTGGATATCAACCCGGACCTGTGGTTCTTCGGTTGTCACTTTATCGGCGATCCGGTGATGCCGGGCTGCCTGGGTCTCGACGCCATGTGGCAACTGGTTGGATTCTATCTCGGATGGCTGGGCGGCGAAGGTAAAGGCCGTGCGCTGGGCGTAGGCGAAGTTAAATTCACCGGTCAGGTTCTGCCGACCGCGAAGAAAGTCACTTACCGCATTCACTTCAAACGCATCGTTAACCGTCGCCTGATCATGGGCCTGGCAGATGGTGAAGTGCTGGTTGATGGTCGTCTGATCTACACTGCAAACGATCTGAAAGTGGGTCTGTTCCAGGACACTTCCGCGTTCTAATCCAGAACTGCGAAGCATCCAGACATTAACGTTTCCCCGTTTTATCTGGTGTGCAAAAAGGCGAAACCTCCGCTCTGCGGAGGTTTCTTTTATCTAAAGAGACAGAATCAGGCCATTAAAACCCTATCCCCCATGGCTTCTCGCCAGCCTCCCAGCCAGTATGACCTCTGATTCAGCGTCTGATAGGGACACATTTCTTTTGAGCGTCCGGCAATGCCGGCCTGATATCCACGTTGATGTGCCCGTTCCAGGCGATCTCGTTTTTGTCTCTTCATGCCTCGTTTCCCTCATTTTTGGGTCTGGTGGAAAAGAAAACAGTGATTACTAAGTGTGCAATCACACTAAACGAATACCCCTAAACATCAGGCTCGTCAATGCGCAAAATTCACGCCAGTGTCATATTTGTGAGCTAGCCTCTAAATCATTTGTACAAAAATAGTCAGTCAGAACAGCTATCTTCACGGCTAAAAAAATAAAAAAAACCGCCCCGGGCAATGAACCAGGGGCGGCATAATTTACAATTATTTAAGCTTAAGGGATGCGTTTCAGCTCTTGAGCAATGGCCGTTGCTTCCTGACTCCAGGCGTTGGCAAGAACCTTCACCATCTCATCGTAGCCGTCTTTAGTCTGTACAGCTTCGATGTGGAACGGGCGTTTGATCAGTTGTCCCTGATGATTCAGCAACCATTCACCGCTCACAATAACCTTACCATCGTACCGACCGTGGAAGCCGGTTACGGTAACGTTCAGCGTATCCTGAGTGCTTCCCAGCGGCTGTGAAGCGACAACCCAGCCAGGCAACTGCATACTGAGGTTCGCAACCAGTGTATTGCGCAATTGCTGATCTAATGGGCTGGCCCAGAGATTATTATTGGCTATCACATATTTCACATCGCTGGTCTGGTAAACCACCCCATTACCGGCCAGATAATCAGGTACCGCAATCTGTTCAACCCACAGCAGACGGTTTCCCTGATTGGCAGAACTCTGCACTCCGCCTTGTGCGATAGGGAGCTGGTAATAGCTTTTATTTTCTCCGCTGGAGCTGCATGACGTCAGCCAGACCGCCATCATCACCACTAGCCACTTTTTCATTGTTTCGCCCTCTTCGGCTCTGGATCTTTTTTGTCCTTCGCTTCAAATACCAGCGCATTACTCTTATCGTTCAACGTTTTCAGTACCGGTTGCAGTTCACGCAGTACCTGATCAAGACGCTGCATATCCGCCACCATCTTGTTGTAGGCCGCGGAACCAGGCTGGAAGCCCTGCATACTACGATTCAGTTCACGTAGCGTGTTCTGCATATCCGCCGGCAGATCCTGCATCGACTGGCTGGACGTGATCTTGTTCATGTTATCCAGCGTGGTTTGCAGATGTTTCATCGTGCGTTGGCTTTCCGACAGCGTATTGGTTGCCTGCTCAATCATCGGGTTCAGCGGCAGATTGTTAATCTTATCCAACGCTTCCATCAGACGCTGTTGGATCTGCGCCAGACCACCGCTCACGGTCGGAATAATTTGATAACCATTGAATTCGCGTACACCGGTAATCGGCGGCTCTTTCGGGTAGAAGTCGAGATCGACATACAGCGCGCCGGTTACCAGGTTCCCGGTTTTGAGCGATCCTCGTAATCCTCGTTTAAGCAGTTGCTCCAAATGAGCGCCAACATCGGTATCTTCTCCCAGCTGTGCCTTCAGACGTTCAGGTTCAATACGCACCAGCACCGGAATGCGGTAATCATTGTTAAATACCTGACGCATATTCGGTGAGAAGAAAGGTACTTTACTCACCGTACCCAAGCGGATGCCACGGAATTCCAGCGGTGCACCAGGCTGTAGGCCACGAATCGAATCTTTAAAGAACATCAGGTAATCAATATGATCGGTATACAGGGAATCCTGAATACTTTTTTGATCGTCATAGAGGTTAAATGAGGCCTGCTGCTCAACCGGTTGACCTTGTTCCAGTCCTTCGGGCACATCAAAACTTACACCACCGCCAAACAGCGTGGAGAGCGATCCCATTTCTACGCGCATACCTGCTGAGGTAAGATCTACGGCGATCCCGCTGTCTTTCCAGAAACGTACATTGCTGGTCACCAGACGATCGTTAGGCGCATTGATGAAAAGCTGATAGCTGATCGTACGCTTTTGCGCATCAAACGTGCTGGTTTCAACCGAGCCCACACGATAGCCGCGGAAAAGCACCGGATCGCCTGGGCTCAACTGACCGGCTTTTTTGCTGTCCAGAATCACACGGATCCCTTTTGCATCTGGCGGGGCCAGGGGCGGTGAATCCAGCAGTTGGTAATTTTCCAGCTTACTGCCTTTATTGCCGGGCTGCAGTTCAATATAAGCCCCGGACAATAGCGTGCCGAGCCCACTGATACCTTCACGTCCAACCTGCGGCTTCACCACCCAAAAGACAGAATCTTTATGCAGCAGCTTTTCCATTCCGGAGTTAAGACGCGCTTTAATCTCCACATGGGTCAAATCATCAGTCAGGGTTGCGCTCTCGACGATACCGACATCCACGCTGCGGCTCTTAATCGTCGTTTTGCCCCCTTCAATACCTTCGGCATTGGTGGTAATCAGCGTGACTTCCGGCCCCTGATGACTGTAGTGATAAAACAGTACCCACGCGCCAATGAGTGCAGTGACGATAGGGAATATCCACACGGGCGACCAGTTTTTTACCTTTTGCACTTTGGCTTCCCCACTTTTAGATTCCATGCTGTCAGGACTCCTCATGGCCTGGTTCTGGTTCACGGTCCCACGACAGACGCGGATCAAATGTCATCGCAGAAAACATTGTCATAATGACGACTAAAGCAAACATCAAAGCACCCATTGCAGGATAAATGTTCATTAACCCTCCCATGCGTACCAGCGCAGAGAGTACCGCAATCACAAAGACGTCGATCATTGACCAGCGACCGACAAATTCCACAACTTCATAAATCAGGTGCATACGTTCGCTGTCGCGTTTGCCGTGGCCTTTGGCATCCCAACATAACCAGGCAATGGCGATCATTTTCAACGTCGGCACCATAATACTGGCGATAAAAATAACCGCAGCCACCGGATACGAGCCTTCGCTCCAGATTAAAACCACCCCCTCAAGTATCGTTGATGGCAGCTTTGACCCGAGCAGATCGGTAATCATAATCGGCAAAATATTGGCAGGAAGATAAAGCATGATTGACGTAAACAGTAATGCCAACGTCCATTGCAGACTGTTTTTACGCCGCACATATCCTTTCGTCTGGCAGCGCGGACACACCCGTTCATCAGCGGGAAGAATCGCGGTGCAGCAAGAGCAGGAACGCAGTCCCTGTCGAATGCCGGGCACGCCTGGTTTTAACTCCTGCTTAATCACTGGCATTGGCGCAATATCATCCCACAGCCAGCGACGGTCAACGCACTGGAATGCGCGCAGTTGCAAAACGCAAAAGAAGCACCACGGAATAAAGCTGCTGCCCACGCCAATATCGCCGTAAGCCATAAGCTTAACGAAGCTGACCAGCACACCGGCGAGGAAGATTTCCGCCATCCCCCAGCTTTTTAACTGGAACAGGACGCGTGCAAGACCCGCCTTAAGTCTGGCGGGCATCTGCACCCGATTCACCAGCAGCAGGATAGTCAGCAGGCAAAACGCGGGGACCAACTGCACGAATAATAAAAAGAAGGTGCCGAGACTGGCGTAGTCTTCAGAAAAGAGAACGCTGGGGATCTCCAGCAACGTCACTTCGCTGCTCACCCCTGCGACGTTCATATTCACAAAGGGGAAGAGGTTTGACAGAAGCAGCATGAATAATGCTGCTAATACATAGGCGGTAGGACGCTGTCGCGGCGCGTCCCACTCAACCGTTAACGTAGTGCCACATCGTGGACATGCCGCTTTTTGACCATGCTCAAGGCGAGGTAACGCCACCAGCATGTCACACTGCGAGCACAAAATATGCTTCGCGGCATGGTGATGTTCGCACATATGTGCTCCTTTAAATTATGCGCCGTTCTTCAAAGATTCAAGATACTCCCAGCGCTCAAAGGCTTGCTCAAGTTCTTGTTCCGCTTCGTTCAGATTAGCTAATACCTGCTGTGTTTGCTCATGTGGCTGACTGAAAAAAGCGGCGTCAGCAACCTGCGCTTGTAGCCTTTCCAGTTTAGCTTCCAGTTCTTCAAGCTGAGCGGGGAGCTGCTCCAGTTCGCGCTGCAGTTTATAGCTTAGTTTGCTCGTGCCACGTTTGACAATTTCTGCTTTAGGAGCAACAGCTTCCTCTGTTTTTTTCGCGACCGGTTGTTTAAACGCCACATACTGAGATTGCTGGCTGCGCGCGTCATGATAACCTCCGACATAACGACCAATTTTACCACCGCCCTCGAAGATCCAGCACTCAGTTACAGTATTATCCACAAACTGACGGTCGTGGCTTACCAGCAGTACAGTCCCCTGATAGCTATCAATTAGTTCTTCAAGCAGTTCCAGCGTTTCGACGTCAAGATCGTTCGTTGGTTCATCAAGAATCAAAAGATTGCTGGGTTTCAGAAAAAGACGCGCCAACAGCAGGCGATTTCGTTCCCCACCAGAGAGCGCTCGCACTGGCGTCATCGCGCGTTTCGGATGAAACAGGAAGTCCTGCAGATAACCCAGCACATGGCGAGGTTTACCGTTAACCATCACCTCTTGCTTACCTTCAGCCAGGTTGTCCATCACGGTTTTATCGGGATCCAGTTCGGCGCGGTGCTGATCGAAATAGGCCACTTCCAGCTTGGTGCCGACGTGAATGCGTCCACTGTCAGCCTGAAGCTGGCCTAACATCAGCTTCAGCAGCGTTGTTTTGCCGCAGCCGTTCGGTCCGATTAGCGCAATTTTGTCGCTGCGCTGTACCTGTGCGGAGAAATCTTTTACCAGCTGCTTTCCATCAACCTGGTAATCCACGTTCTCCATTTCGAAAACAATCTTGCCTGAACGGCTCGCCTCTTCGACCTGCATCTTCGCCGTGCCCATCACTTCGCGGCGTTCGCCACGCTCGCGACGCATGGCTTTCAGTGCGCGCACGCGGCCTTCATTACGGGTACGGCGCGCTTTGATCCCCTGACGGATCCAGACCTCTTCCTGCGCCAGCTTGCGGTCAAACTCTGCATTTTGTAACTCTTCTACGCGCAGCGCTTCTTCTTTTTCCAGCAGATACTGATCGTAATTCCCCGGATAAGTCACCAGCTTGCCACGATCGAGGTCGACGATACGCGTCGCCATATTTCGTATAAATGAACGGTCATGGGAAATGAAGATGATTGTCCCATTGAAGGATTTCAGGAACCCTTCCAGCCAGTCGATGGTTTCAATATCCAGGTGGTTTGTTGGTTCATCCAGCAGCAGTACACGCGGATTGCTCACTAACGCGCGGCCCAGCGCCGCTTTACGCAGCCAACCGCCTGAAAGCGAAGAAAGTGCGGCGTTTGGATCCAGCCCCAACTGCTCCAGCACTTCATTAATACGGCTTTCGAGCTGCCACAGATTGTGATGATCGAGCATTTCCTGAACCCGCGCCATCTCATTCAGATTTCTGTCGCTCGGATCAGTCATCACCAGACGCGAAATATCGTGATAACGTTTGAGATACTCGGCCTGCTCTTCGATACCCTCGGCAACGAAATCATACACGCTGCCTTCAACATTACGCGGCGGATCCTGTTGCAGACGCGCCACAACCAGATCCTGCTCATAAATGATACGCCCGTCGTCAAGCCCCTGCTCACGGTTCAGGATCTTCATCAGCGTCGATTTACCTGCGCCGTTACGGCCAACCAGACAGACGCGTTCGTTATCTTCGATATGCAGTTCTGCATTATCAAGAAGCGGCGCATCGCTGAACGACAGCCATGCACCATGCATACTGATCAATGACATTTATTTATCCTTTCAGGCTGCGGTAATCAGCCAGCAATTGTGGATCTGACGGTTACGGGCAAAATCCTGGGAAAGCGTTTTTTGGGTAATTTCTTGTGCTTTCAATCCCAGTTCAGCCAAACCGTCGAGATCCATACGGAACCCACGTTTGTTGTTGGAGAACATGATCGTGCCGTCTTTACGCAGCAGACGTTTCAGATCTTTCATCAGCGCCAGATGATCGCGCTGCACATCAAACGAATCTTCCATACGTTTTGAGTTAGAGAACGTCGGCGGATCGATGAAAATCAGATCAAACTGTTCATTCGCATCACGCAGCCAGCCCAGGCAATCGGCCTGAATTAAACGGTGAGCGCGACCGCTCAATCCGTTCAGGCGCAGGTTACGTTCCGCCCATTCCAGATAGGTACGCGACATATCGACCGTCGTGGTGCTACGCGCACCGCCCAATCCTGCATGTACGCTGGCGCTACCGGTGTAGGAAAACAGGTTGAGGAAGTCCTTACCTTTACTCATCTGCCCCAACATGCGGCGCGCAATACGGTGATCGAGGAATAAACCCGTATCAAGGTAGTCAGTCAGGTTAACCCACAGGCGCGCGTTGTACTCGCTTACCTCAATGAATTCACCCTTCTCATTCATCTTCTGATACTGATTCTTGCCTTTCTGACGCTCACGGGTTTTCAGCACCAGTTTGTTTGGCGCGATTTCCAGTACTGACAGCGTGGCGGCAATGATGTCGAACAGGCGTTGACGTGCTTTTTGCGCATCAACCGTCTTCGGCGGTGCGTATTCCTGAACCACGACCCAATCACCGTAACGATCTACTGCAACGTTGTATTCCGGCAGGTCAGCGTCATACAGGCGATAGCATTCAATGCCTTCCTGACGCGCCCATTTTTCCAGCTTCTTAATATTCTTGCGCAGGCGGTTGGCATAATCTTCCGCGACCGTGGCAGGCTTGCTGTCCGCAGTGGTCTCTGCAACGTGATAATTCTTCTGCACACAATCCAGCGGACCGTTTTTCGCTTTGAACTGCTTGTCGGCACGTAATTGCAGGCTGCTGAGCAGATCCGGCGAGGCGCTGAACAGCGACAAATTCCAGCCGCCAAACTGGTTTTTCATCGTACGGCCCAGCAGGCTGTGCAGGGCAATCAGCGCCGGTTCGCTGTCCAGACGTTCGCCGTAAGGCGGGTTACTGATAACTGTCCCATACGGTCCTTTCGGCAGCGGATTGCTCAGTTTGGCGACATCTTTCACGTCAAACGTCATCAGATCGGCGATACCGGCGCGGCGAGCATTACTACGCGCTTTTTCAATCACGCGCGCATCGCTATCGGATCCATAAAAATGCGAGGTATAGTCAGCCAGTCCCTTACGCGCACGCACCTGCGCTTCGGCTTTAACTTCTTGCCAGACAACTTCGTCGTGTTGCGCCCAACCGCTGAAGCCCCAGTATCCACGGTGCAGACCCGGCGCGCGATCGGTCGCCCACATTGCCGCTTCAATCAGCAGCGTGCCGGAACCACACATCGGATCGAGTAACGGGGTTCCCGGCTGCCAGCCAGAACGCATAACAATTGCCGCGGCCAACGTCTCTTTAATCGGTGCCTGACCCGCGCGATCGCGATAGCCACGCTGATGCAAACCGTCACCGCTCAGATCGAGCGCAATGCTGGCAGTATCTTTGTTCAACCAGACGTTGATGCGCAGATCCGGAGATTCACGATCCACATTCGGACGCGGCATATTTTTGCGGGTAAAGGCATCGACAATCGCATCCTTGACCTTCAGCGCGCCGTACTGGCTGTTACGAATGGTCTCGTTCAGTCCGCTAAAATGGACGGCAAACGTAGCACCAGGGTTAAATATCTCTGTCCAGTCGATTGCCTGAACACCGAGGTACAGATCAAGATCGCTGTAGACCTTGCACTCTCCCATCGGCAGGATAATGCGCGAGGCCAGGCGGCTCCACATCAGGCTCTGGTAAACAAGCCGCGTGTCGCCCTTAAAATGGACCCCACCCTGAACGACCTGACACTCCAGCGCGCCGAGGTTTTCCAGTTCAGTTTTTAACAGCTCTTCCAGCCCGCGGGCCGTACTGGCAAACAGAGAATTCATAATGTCACTTTTACTCCAAGAAAATTGCTGCGCATTATAGCTAATATGGGCTGTATGTCATAAAGTTGAAGGCTTATTTTCATTCGAGGGGATGTACAGTGGTCACGTTAACCCGACTTTTTATTCATCCGGTTAAATCAATGCGCGGCATTGGGCTTACGCATGCCCTGGCAGATATTAGCGGTCTCGCCTTTGATCGCATATTTATGATCACTGAACCTGACGGAACGTTCATAACCGCCCGCCAGTTCCCACAAATGGTCCGTTTTACGCCTTCCCCATTCCACGATGGACTGCATCTTGCAGCTCCAGATGGCAGCAGCGCGCTCGTGCGATTTGCCGACTTCGCTCTCCAGGATGCACCAACAGAAGTATGGGGAAACCATTTTACCGCGCGTATTGCGCCAGCGGCTATCAACCAGTGGCTTAGCGGCTTTTTCTCCCGTAACGTGCAGTTACGCTGGGTCGGACCGCAGCTGACGCGCCGTGTAAAACGCCATGTTGATGTTCCTTTATCCTTCGCTGATGGTTATCCCTATCTGCTGGCCAACGAAGCATCCCTGCGCGATCTGCAACAGCGCTGTCCGGCAAGCGTCAAAATGGAACAGTTTCGCCCCAATATAGTAGTTTCGGGAGCTGGTGCCTGGGAAGAAGATACCTGGAAAGTGATTCGTATTGGCGACGTCATTTTTGATGTAGCAAAACCCTGTAGCCGCTGTATTTTCACGACAGTTAGCCCGGAAAAAGGCCAGAAACATCCATCCGGTGAACCGCTTGCCACATTGCAAACCTTCCGCACTGCGGTAGATAACGGCGATGTCGATTTCGGTCAGAATCTTATCGCGCGTAACAGTGGCGTTATTCGCGTCGGCGATGAGGTAGAAATTTTGGCAACCGGCCCCGCCAGAGCGTACGGCGCGGCTGAATCAGACGAAACTACACCCGAACAACAACCTGATGCCACGTTGCTTATTGACTGGCAGGGACAGACCTTTCGCGGAAATAATCAGCAGGTATTGCTTGAGCAGTTGGAAAACCAGGGTATCCGGGTTCCCTATTCATGCCGGGCAGGCATTTGCGGATGCTGTCGAATTCGGCTGGTAGAAGGCGAAGTTAGCCCGTTGAAGAAATCAGCGATGGGGGACGACGGAACGATTCTGTGCTGCAGCTGTATTCCCAAAACGGCAATCAGGCTGGAGAGCTAAACCGCCTGCTCAAGGCTGAAACTGTCAACAACGGCCTGCGGTTTCAGTCTGTCATTCATTATTTTAATCGCATCGCCAAGCTGCATCGTACGCCCGGCGATAACCACGCCAGGTTGCGCAAGCAGGCAAAGCGCGGCGTTTTCACCCGGCTCAACCACTAACAGGTTTACCTGTTCATCGGTATCGCTTAAATCAACACAGGCTGCGTCACCCACGACCGGCGACCAGTTAATACCGTGTGCGACAAAGTGCCAGCTTTTTGGCATTTGCGGTTTGAGATAACGAATCGCCACCAGCGCATTAAGCACCAGTTCCGCTTTTTGTTCTTTGGCTAAATCCAGGTAGCGACATTTTTCTTCAAAGGAAAAATAAAGCGCGGCGTCATCAACACAAAAACCTGACGGAGAAAATGCATCAGGAGTGAGCATTTTACGAGCAAAACGCGAACGGAATAACATGCCATTGGCTAAATCGAGCATCATTCGATCGTGCTCTTCATCATAATACCAGCGCCAGTTATCGTCGGGTTTAATTCGCATCAGTTTCTCTCCTTTCCTTAATCATCACCGTTACGACAGTATCCTTTTGCCGCTTCGTTTATTGCCCTAATAATAAAAGCTCAGAATGTTTAAATAAGCAACAGTAAAGGAATATAAAACAACCAGGGCTAGAAATAAAGCCCTGGTTTGTGATTAAGGTAGCATTCAGATATTGCTGACGATTTCTTTTATCAACGGCGGACCTTTAAAAATAAAGCCCGAATAAATCTGTACGAGGGTTGCACCAGCAGCTATTTTCTCACGTGCAGCAATCACCGAGTCGATACCACCAACACCAATAATCGGCAGCTGACCTTTTAATTCCTGAGACAACTGGCGAATAATTTCTGTACTTTTTAATTGCAACGGTCGACCGCTCAGACCACCCATTTGATCGCAATTTTTCATTCCCTGAACAAGAGAACGATCGAGGGTGGTGTTAGTCGCAATTACGCCATCAATATTATGACGAACTAAACTATCGGCGACCTGGATCAGTTCTTCCACAGAAAGATCCGGCGCGATCTTTACCGCCACCGGAACATATTTATGGTGGATCGCTTGCAGATCGTTTTGCTTATTTTTAATTGCCGTCAGGAGATCGTCCAGCGCCTCGCCGTATTGTAGCGTACGTAATCCCGGCGTATTCGGCGAAGAGATATTAATCGCGATATAGCCAGCATAAGCATAGACTTTTTCCATACAAATCAGATAGTCATCTTTGCCGTTCTCTACTGGGGTATCTTTGTTCTTACCAATATTAATACCCAGAATACCGTCGAAATGTGATTTTTTAACGTTCTCAACCAGGTTATCAACCCCGTGGTTATTAAACCCCATGCGGTTGATCAAACCTTCTGCATCGACCAGACGGAACAGACGCGGTTTATCGTTACCCGGCTGAGGGCGTGGCGTCACGGTACCAATCTCAATGGAACCAAATCCCATCGCGCCGAGCGCATCAATGCACTCCCCGTCTTTATCCAGTCCGGCAGCAAGCCCGAGCGGATTTTTAAACGTCAACCCCATACAGGTAACCGGTTTTGCCGGTACTTTCTGGCGCACAAGCGCTTCAAGCGGTGTGCCGGTAATGCGACGTAATTGCTGGAATGTCAATTCATGAGCGCGCTCTGGATCGAGCTGAAAAAGGGCTTTACGAACGAAGGGGTAGTACATGAACTCTCCTGGATTCCCGGTGTGCAAACCGGGGGCGTATTATGTGCGATCGCGAGCAAAAAGGGAATTGACCTGCGGCAATAAATAGCAATCGTTTTCCTCGCCTCTGCCTTTTTATTCAATTTCCAACTTTTCTATCCCGTATAAATCATTTCGATAAGCTAAATCTCTCTGCCAGACTGCTCAAATTGTTATCAATGTTAACCAAAAGCAAACAATTAGTTATAAGGGGAGAATGAAATTATGCGCGTCATCACTCTGGCGGGGAGCCCTCGCTTTCCCTCTCGATCCAGTGCGTTACTGGAATATGCCCGAGAAAAACTTCACGGTCAGGATGTCGAAATCTTTCACTGGAACCTGCACAATTTTGCCCCGGAAGACCTGATCTATGCTCGTTTCGACAGTCCGGCGCTGAACACATTTATCGAACAATTGCAGGATGCAGACGGGCTGATTGTCGCAACACCAGTCTATAAAGCCGCTTACTCTGGCGCCCTGAAAACCCTGCTCGACCTACTCCCCGAGCGGGCGCTGGAAGGGAAAGTGGTTTTGCCGTTGGCGACCGGCGGCAGCGTGGCGCATTTACTTGCCGTCGATTACGCGCTGAAACCGGTACTGAGCGCATTAAAGGCCCAGGAGATCCTGCACGGTGTGTTTGCCGATGATTCACAGGTGATTGATTATCAGCATAAACCTCAGTTTACGCCCAACCTTCAGCAGCGTCTGGACAGTGCGCTCGATACCTTCTGGCTGGCGTTGCATCGTCGCGATGTCCAACTTCCTCAACTGAACACCCTGCGAGGTGCCGCTCATGCTTGATTTTCTCAGGCGTCACACGTCATGGCTGGCACTGACCGGGTTGTTGTCGCTGTCAACGCTGGGGCATGCCGCAGAATCGGCCCCCGATGCTCTGCGTATTGGTTACCAGAAAGGAAGCGTCAGTATGGTGCTGGCCAAAAGCCATCAGCTACTCGAGAAACGCTATCCGCAGACTAAAATCTCGTGGGTCGAATTCCCGGCTGGACCGCAAATGCTGGAAGCACTCAATATCGGCAGTATCGATCTCGGCAGTACCGGTGACATTCCGCCGATTTTCGCCCAGGCAGCCGGGGCCGATCTGGTTTACGTGGGCGTCGAGCCGCCCAAACCGAAAGCCGAAGTGATTCTGGTGCCAAAAAATAGCCCGATCCAGAGCGTCGCGCAGCTTAAAGGACATAAAGTCGCCTTCCAGAAAGGCTCCAGCGCCCACAATTTACTGCTCCGGGCGCTGCAACAGGCCGGACTGAAATTTACCGATATTCAACCGACGTATCTGACTCCCGCCGATGCGCGAGCGGCCTTTCAGCAAGGAAACGTGGATGCGTGGGCTATCTGGGATCCCTATTATTCCGCCGCGTTACTGCAAGGTGATGTACGCGTACTGAAAGACGGCTCAGACCTCAAGCAAACCGGTTCGTTTTATCTCGCCGCCCGTCCTTATGCCGAGAAAAATGGCGCTTTTGTACTTGGCGTACTGGATACCTTTAGCCAGGCCGATGCGTTAACGCTCAGTCAGCGCCAGCAAAGCATTACCCTGCTGGCCAAAACCATGGGGCTGCCCGAACCGGTGATTGCGTCTTATCTGGATCACCGTCCGCCAACCACCATTGTGCCAGTCAACGCCTCTGTTGCTGCCCTGCAACAACAAACCGCCGATCTGTTTTATGACAACCGTTTGGTGCCGAAAAAAATCGATATTCGCCAGCGTATCTGGCAACCCACTCAGCAGGCAGGAGAAAAATTATGAGTCTGAATATGTTCTGGTTTTTACCCACCCACGGTGACGGTCATTATCTTGGAACGGAAGAAGGTTCGCGCCCGGTCGATCACAGTTATCTGCAACAAATCGCGCAAACGGCCGATCGTCTTGGATTTACCGGCGTCCTGATCCCAACCGGTCGCTCTTGCGAAGATGCCTGGCTGGTCGCCGCTTCGATGATCCCGGTCACCCAGAGATTAAAGTTTCTGGTCGCGCTGCGCCCAAGCGTCACCTCGCCAACGGTTGCCGCACGTCAGGCTGCGACGCTCGACAGACTCTCAAATGGCCGGGCGTTATTTAACCTGGTGACCGGCAGCGATCCGCAGGAGCTGGCAGGTGACGGCGTGTTCCTCGATCACACAGAACGATATGAAGCCTCTGCTGAATTTACTCAGGTCTGGCGGCGCTTGCTGCAAGGTGAAACGGTGGATTTCAACGGCAAACATATTCATGTTCGCGGCGCGAAGCTGTTTTTCCCTCCCGTACAACAACCCCGGCCACCACTTTATTTCGGCGGCTCATCTGATGTCGCACAAGACCTTGCTGCCGAGCAGGTTGATCTTTATCTGACCTGGGGCGAGCCGCCGGAACAGGTGAAAGCGAAGATTGAACAGGTGCGGGCCAAAGCAGCGGCGCTCGGGCGCAAGATCCGCTTTGGTATTCGTCTGCATGTGATCGTACGGGAGACAACCCACGAGGCGTGGCAGGCAGCGGATCGTCTGATAGCCCACCTTGATGACGACACCATTGCCAAAGCCCAGGCCGCCTTCTCAAGAACGGATTCGGTTGGTCAGCAGCGAATGGCTGCACTGCACAATGGTAAACGCGACAAACTGGAAATTAGTCCGAACCTGTGGGCAGGCGTTGGACTGGTACGCGGTGGTGCGGGTACCGCGCTGGTCGGAGATGGTCCGACTGTCGCGGCGCGTATCAACGAGTATGCCGCGCTGGGAATCGACAGCTTTGTGTTGTCCGGATACCCACATCTGGAAGAGGCATACAAGGTTGGCGAGCTGCTGTTCCCGCATCTGGATGTTGCTATACCGGAAATTCCGCAGCCGCAATACCTGCAACAACAAGGTGAAGCGGTGGCAAACGAATTTATCCCGCGCAAAGTCCCGCAAAGCTAAGGAGCGGCTAATGGCAACGCCGAAAAACAGGTGGTTATTACGCCTCGCGCCCTGGTTTTTACCGGTAGGTTTGGTGGCGCTCTGGCAGCTCGCATCTTCAATGGGCTGGCTGTCCACTCGCATTCTGCCCTCTCCGGAAGGTGTTATCGAAGCTTTCTGGACGCTTTCCGCCAGCGGCGAGCTTTGGCAGCATCTGGCCATCAGTTCCTGGCGCGCGCTGATCGGATTCTCCATCGGTGGATCGATTGGCCTGACACTGGGACTTATCAGCGGTCTTTCGCGTTGGGGAGAACGCCTGCTGGATACCTCGGTGCAGATGCTGCGTAACGTACCGCATCTGGCGCTGATCCCGCTGGTGATTTTGTGGTTCGGCATTGATGAATCCGCCAAGATCTTTCTCGTGGCGTTGGGCACGCTGTTCCCAATTTACATCAACACCTGGCATGGGATCCGTAGTATCGATCGTGGGCTGGTAGAAATGGCGCGCAGCTATGGATTATCCGGCTTTTCACTGTTTGTTCATGTGATCCTCCCCGGCGCCCTGCCCTCGATTATGGTCGGCGTGCGTTTTGCTCTCGGGCTGATGTGGCTGACGCTGATTGTGGCGGAAACCATTTCTGCCAATGCCGGTATTGGTTACCTGGCGATGAACGCCCGCGAATTTCTGCAAACCGATGTGGTCGTGGTGGCCATTATTCTCTACGCCCTGCTCGGCAAACTTGCCGACGTCAGCGCCCAACTGCTGGAGCGAGTCTGGCTACGCTGGCATCCGGCTTACCATGTAAAGGAGGCTACCGTATGAATACCGCTCGCCTGAACCAGGGTACACCGCTGTTGCTGAGCGCCGTGACAAAACAATACGCCGCCAATACAGTGCTCAATCAATTAGATTTGCATATTCCGGCCGGACAGTTTGTTGCCGTGGTTGGCCGCAGCGGCGGTGGTAAAAGTACGTTGCTGCGTCTGCTGGCAGGGCTGGAATCGCCGACCTCAGGCGCATTACTTGCCGGAACCACCCCACTGGCGGAAATTCAGGATGATACGCGTATGATGTTCCAGGATGCGCGTCTGCTGCCATGGAAGACGGTTATCGATAATGTGGGCCTGGGTCTGAAAGGTCAGTGGCGCGATGCGGCCCGAGATGCGCTGGCCGCAGTTGGGCTGGAGAGTCGTGCTCACGAATGGCCGGCTGCGCTATCCGGTGGACAAAAACAGCGTGTAGCCCTGGCACGGGCATTAATTCATCGCCCCGGTTTGCTGCTGCTGGATGAACCCCTCGGCGCTCTGGATGCCCTAACCCGCCTTGAAATGCAGGATCTGATCGTCTCTTTATGGCAAGAGCACGGCTTTACCGTACTGCTGGTCACTCATGACGTCAGTGAAGCGGTGGCAATGGCCGATCGCGTGTTGCTGATTGAGGACGGAAAAATCGGGTTGGATCTGACGGTGGATATTCAGCGCCCCCGCCGTTTGGGATCGGTACGGTTATCCGATCTGGAAGCGGAAGTGTTGAACCGGGTTATGAAACGCGGCGAGACGGAACAACCGATTCTTCGACATGGATAACCGCTCAGAAAACCAGGCCCGGTAGCGCTTACCGGGCCTTTTGCCGGATGGCGGCGTTACCGCCTTATCCGGCCTACTAAACTACAGGTCAACGTTTCAGGCTAACGCTTTGTCAATCTTCTCGAACAGATCGCCGGAGAGATTCTCCAGACCTTTCAGCTGTTCCAGCGCCGCACGCATTTTCGCCTGACGTTTTGCATCATAACGTTTTAAGCGAATCAGCGGCTCAATCAGACGTGACGCCACCTGCGGGTTACGACTATTAAGCTCAGTCAACATGTCGACCAGGAACTGATATCCACTACCATCTTCCGCATGGAATGCCGCCGGGTTGCTACCTGCAAAGGCACCGATCAGCGAACGGATTCGGTTCGGGTTACTCATACTGAAAGAGCGATGCTTCAGCAGGCCGCGTACCGTTTCCAGCACGTTTTTCGCCGGGCTGGTGGATTGCAGGATAAACCATTTGTCCATCACCAGACCGTCATGGTGCCACTTATCGTCATACTCCTGCATTAGCGCGTCGCGACAAGGTAGCTGCGCCGCCACTGCCGCGGATAGCGCCGCCAGCGCATCGGTCATATTGTTCGCTTCACGATACTGCTTGCTTACCAGCGTGTCAGCCAGATGGGTTTCGCCAAAGGCCAGGAAACGTAGGCAGGCGTTACGCAGCGTACGCTTGCCAATATCGGCATGCTCAACGCGGTACTCATCAAGATGATTAGCGTTATAGATGGCAAGGAATTCATCTGCCAGCTCGGCCGCCAGCGTGCGGGTTAACGCTTCGCGTACTTCGGTTATCGCCACCGGATCGATGATGTCGAACAGTTCGGCTATTTCATTTACTGAAGGCAGCGTCAGGATCTCTGCCGCCAGCGCCGGATCGATTTTCTCATCCAGTAAAATTGCGCGGAATGCATCAGCCACGTGTACCGGCAGCGACAGCGGTTGTCCCTGCTGATGACGGGCAACGTTAAGCTTAATATAGGTCGCCAGCAGGCTTTGCGCCGCGTCCCAACGAGAGAAATCGTTACGCGCATGACGCATCAGGAAGGTCAGCTGCTGATCGCTCCATTTGTATTCCAGTTTTACCGGCGCGGAGAATTCGCACAGCAGCGCCGGAACCGGCTGGAAGTAGACGTTATCAAAGACAAACGTCTGCTCTGCCTGGGTGACGTTGAGTACAGAATTCACCGGGTGTCCGCCTTTTTGTAGCGGGATCACTTTCCCTTCGTTGTCATACAACTCGAGGGCGAAAGGAATATGCAGCGGCTGTTTTTCGGCCTGATCCGGCGTGGCCGGCGTGCGCTGGCTGATAGTCAGCGTGTACTGCTCAGTTGACGGATTGTAGTCATCACGCACGGTCAGAATCGGCGTACCGGACTGACTGTACCAGCGGCGGAAATGCGAGAGATCGACGTTGGACGCATCTTCCATCGCCTGCACGAAATCATCACAGGTGGCAGCACTGCCGTCGTGACGCTCAAAGTACAGTTGCATCCCTTTCTGGAAATTATCCTCACCCAGCAGGGTGTGGATCATACGAATCACTTCAGCGCCCTTTTCGTACACGGTCAGGGTATAGAAGTTGTTCATTTCGATGACCATATCCGGACGGATAGGATGCGCCATTGGGCTGGCATCCTCGGCAAACTGCAGGCCACGCATGGTACGCACATTGCTGATCCGGTTTACCGCACGTGAGCCGAGATCGGAACTGAACTCCTGATCGCGGAACACGGTTAACCCTTCTTTCAGGCTCAACTGGAACCAGTCGCGACAGGTCACGCGGTTGCCGGTCCAGTTGTGGAAATACTCATGACCGATGACGCGCTCAATATCGAGGTAGTCTTTGTCGGTGGCGGTATCGGTACGTGCCAGCACATATTTGGAGTTAAAGATGTTCAGACCTTTATTCTCCATCGCGCCCATGTTGAAGAAATCCACAGCGACAATCATATAGATGTCGAGGTCATACTCGAGGCCAAAGCGCTCTTCATCCCATTTCATGGAGTTTTTCAGCGAGGTCATCGCCCACGGAGCGCGGTCAAGGTTGCCGCGATCGACGTACAGTTCCAGCGCTACTTCACGCCCGGAACGGGTAGTAAAGGTGTCGCGAAGAACGTCGAAATCGCCGGCTACCAGCGCAAACAGATAGCACGGTTTCGGGAACGGGTCCTGCCACTGTACCCAGTGACGACCATTTTCCAGTTCCCCCTGCGCCACACGGTTGCCGTTAGAGAGCAGGAACGGATATTGGGTTTTATCGGCGATAATTTTGGTGGTAAAACGCGCCAGGACATCAGGCCTGTCGAGATACCAGGTAATATGACGGAAACCTTCCGCTTCACACTGGGTGCACAGCGCGTCGCCGGACTTGTACAGTCCTTCCAGCGCGGTATTGGCCGCTGGGCTAATTTCATTCACGATACGCAGCGTAAAACGTTCCGGCAACTGACTAATGACCAGAGCGCCCTCTTCTTCTTTATATTCTGTCCACGGCTCGTCGTTCACGTGGATCGACACCAGGGTCAGATCTTCGCCATTCAGGCGCAGGGGCACATCGGACGCGCCATGACGGACAGCCTGGCTCACTGCGGTGACCACGGTTTTTTCAGCATCCAGGTCAAAGGTCAAGTCAATATCAGTAATCTGGTAATCCGGCGCACGATAGTCGTGACGGTATTTGGCTTGTGGCTGTTGTGTCATAAAAAAACCTTTAGCATCTTTAATAGAGTCTCGGCTTCAGTCTATTCCTGTTGCGTAAATCGCGCTACGCAGAATGTTCATCTTTTCAGGCACAAACACCCTTTTTGCTACATTTTCATAACACGTGGCACGAATTGCCCTCGACCAGAAAGAGAGCTTATGGTGTGATCGGGGTTCAATAAATCGCTAAACAGGGTATACTCCAGCGGTTTTCTTAGTTGTTTATTGTACTAAACGCTCCCGTGAGAGGATGCTACTGCGCACCTATGACACAATTCGCTTCTCCTGTTCTGCACTCGCTGCTGGATACAGACGCTTATAAGTTGCATATGCAGCAAGCCGTTTTTCACCACTACTATGATGTACAAGTAGCGGCTGAATTTCGTTGCCGTGGCGATGACCTGCTCGGTATTTATGCCGATTCTATTCGTGAGCAGGTGAATGCTATGCAGCACCTGCGACTGCAGGAGGATGAGTACCAGTGGCTCTCCGGCCTGCCTTTCTTTAAAGCTGATTACCTCACCTGGTTACGTGATTTCCGCTATAACCCGGAACAGGTTTGCGTCACCAATGATAACGGCAAGCTAAACATCCGCTTAACCGGTCCGTGGCGTGAAGTGATCATGTGGGAAGTCCCGCTGTTAGCGGTGATTAGCGAACTGGTACACCGTTACCGTTCACCTGAATCAGGCGTCCCGCAGGCACTCGATGAGCTGGAAAGCAAACTAGTAGAATTCTCTGCTTTAACGAAAGATGTCGATATGTCCCGCTTCCATTTGATGGATTTCGGTACGCGTCGTCGTTTTTCGCGCGAAGTACAGCAGGCTATCGTTAAACGCCTGCAGCAAGAGCCCTGGTTTGTCGGCACCAGTAACTACGATCTGGCCCGCCGCCTGTCATTAACCCCAATGGGTACGCAGGCGCATGAGTGGTTCCAGGCTCATCAGCAAATCAGTCCAGAACTTGCCACCAGCCAGCGCGTAGCCCTGGCAGCCTGGTTAAATGAATACCCTGATCAACTCGGCATTGCATTGACCGATTGCATCACCATGGACGCATTTTTACGCGACTTTGGCGTTGAGTTCGCTACCCGCTACCAGGGGTTACGCCATGACTCAGGCGATCCGGTGGAATGGGGTGAAAAAGCCATCGCTCATTATGAAAAACTGGGTATTGATCCGCTGAGCAAAACGCTGGTCTTCTCAGATAATCTCGATCTGAAAAAAGCGATTGAACTCTACCGCCACTTCTCTTCCCGCGTACAGTTGAGTTTTGGTATTGGGACACGGCTAACATGCGACATTCCGCAGGTTAAGCCACTCAATATTGTGATCAAGCTGGTGGAATGTAACGGCAAACCGGTGGCGAAGTTATCTGACAGCCCGGGTAAAACCATCTGCCACGATAAAGCATTTGTTCGTGCACTGCGCAAAGCCTTCGATCTCCCGCATATCAAAAAAGCCAGTTAAGCCTTCCAGGGAGCCATTTTGGCTCCCTTTTTCGCGTTTATTTCCGAAATCTTTCACTCCAGCTACGAATTCTGCTTGTCTGATTGCAGATGCCAGGTAACATAGGTATCCCCCCATTACGGGTGGACATGTGTTTATATATCCGACTATTAACAGAGAGAATATTATGAGCGTTGTGCCTGTAGCCGACGTACTCCAGGGCCGCGTAGCCGTTGACAGCGAAGTCACCGTGCGCGGATGGGTGCGTACCCGCCGAGATTCAAAAGCTGGCATCTCCTTCCTCGCCGTTTATGACGGTTCCTGCTTTGATCCTGTACAGGCCGTCATCAATAATTCTCTGCCCAATTACAATCAGGACGTACTGCGCCTGACGACGGGTTGTTCAGTTATCGTAACGGGTAAAGTCGTTGCATCTCCTGGACAAGGACAGAGCTTTGAAATTCAGGCCACTGAGGTTGAAGTAACGGGCTGGGTTGAAGATCCTGACACTTACCCAATGGCAGCTAAGCGTCACAGCATTGAGTATCTGCGTGAAGTGGCGCACATGCGTCCGCGTACCAACATGATTGGTGCGGTAGCGCGTGTACGTCATACGCTGGCGCAAGCTCTGCATCGTTTCTTCCACGAGCAGGGTTTCTTTTGGGTATCGACTCCGTTGATCACCGCTTCCGATACGGAAGGTGCCGGTGAAATGTTCCGTGTTTCTACGCTGGATCTGGAAAACCTGCCGCGTAACGATCAGGGCAAAGTCGATTTCGACAAAGACTTCTTTGGTAAAGAAGCCTTCCTGACCGTTTCCGGTCAGCTGAACGGTGAAACCTACGCCTGCGCCCTGTCTAAAATTTATACTTTTGGCCCGACATTCCGTGCAGAAAACTCTAACACCAGTCGTCACTTGGCAGAGTTCTGGATGCTGGAACCAGAAGTGGCTTTTGCTGACCTGAATGATGTTGCAGGCCTGGCTGAAGCGATGCTGAAGTACGCGTTTAAAGCCGTACTGGCAGAGCGTGCGGATGATATGAAATTCTTCGCCGAACGTGTCGACAAGGACGCGATTTCACGCCTGGAACGTTTCATTGACGCTGACTTCGCGCAGGTGGATTACACCGACGCGGTAAGCATTCTGGAAAAATGCGGTAAACAGTTCGAAAACCCTGTTTACTGGGGTGTGGATCTGTCTTCTGAGCATGAACGTTACCTTGCTGAAGAGCACTTTAAAGCGCCGGTGGTAGTGAAAAACTACCCGAAAGATATCAAAGCGTTTTATATGCGCCTTAACGAAGACGGTAAAACCGTTGCTGCAATGGACGTACTGGCCCCGGGAATCGGTGAAATCATCGGTGGTTCTCAGCGTGAAGAGCGCCTGGACGTGCTGGATGCCCGTATGCTGGAAATGGGTCTGAACAAAGAGGATTACTGGTGGTATCGCGACCTGCGTCGCTACGGTACCGTTCCGCATTCCGGCTTCGGATTGGGCTTCGAGCGTCTGATCGCTTACGTCACCGGCGTACAGAACGTCCGTGATGTTATTCCGTTCCCGCGTACTCCACGTAACGCCACCTTCTAAACGTGCGTTATTGTTTCAAAGGCCAGCATTGCTGGCCTTTTTTATACCCTTTTCGTGCTATCTGGATACCCATCTCACGTTAAACACAACCTTTCAATCCCCTCCACCTGTTACGTAATATTTCATCGCAATACATTTGCACAAAAAATAATCAGCAATTTTATTGTGGATTAGCATTTTCTGATTAAATAGTACATTTTTTAACCTCTCACACGGCATTCCAGACGTCCAAAAATCGTTACCTGTAAAATCCGAACTTTCCGGCATAACGGATAAAAAATGACCTTAGCAAAATTAAACATAAGAAAATCATATAAATAGAAATAAAAACGAGAATTTTAAGCGCAGGGGCATTCGAAGTTTGACGCTGTTCACAAAGTTGCACAAAAATAACATCTTGTTACACATTTTTTCTTTTTGAAACTAAATCTTTATATTTGTAGCACTTTGACGGTAGCGAAACGGTAGTTTGAATGGAAAGATGCCTGTCAGACACATAAAGACACCAAACTCTCATCAATAGTTCCGTAAATTTTGATTGACGGAATTTATTGGCGGCAGTGGCAGGTGTCATATAAAAACCGATGAGGGTAATAAATAATGATGAAGCGCAATATTCTGGCAGTGGTTATCCCTGCTCTGCTGGTAGCCGGGGCAGCTAACGCTGCAGAAGTTTATAACAAAGATGGCAACAAGCTGGATGTATACGGTAAAACCGTAGGTCTGCACTATTTTTCTGATAACGCTGGCAACGATGGCGATCAGACTTATGCCCGTCTTGGTTTCAAAG
Source organism: Citrobacter sp. Cpo045 (assembly GCF_030332875.1). Taxonomy (NCBI): domain Bacteria; kingdom Pseudomonadati; phylum Pseudomonadota; class Gammaproteobacteria; order Enterobacterales; family Enterobacteriaceae; genus Citrobacter; species Citrobacter sp. Cpo045. The sequence goes on along the minus strand of NZ_JAOWGZ010000105.1, from coordinate 62,568 downwards.
GGGAAACTCAGATTAATTCCGATCTGTCCGGTTACGGTCAGTGGGAATACAACTTTGCCGGTAATAACTCTGAAGGCGGCAGCGACGCTCAGAACGGCAACAAAACCCGTCTGGCATTTGCTGGTCTGAAATATGCCGATCTGGGCTCTTTCGACTACGGTCGTAACTACGGTATCGTTTACGATGCACTGGGTTACACCGATATGCTGCCAGAATTTGGTGGTGATACCGCATACAGCGACAACTTCTTCGTTGGCCGTGTGGGTGGTGTTGCAACCTACCGTAACTCTAACTTCTTCGGTCTGGTTGACGGCCTGAACTTCGGTATCCAGTATCTGGGTAAAAACGAGCGTGATGGCAATACCGGTCGTTCTAACGGTGACGGCGTTGGCGGTTCTGTAAGCTACGAAATGGATGGCTTCGGTATCGTTGGTGCTTACGGTGCAGCTGACCGTACCAACGCGCAGGAAAACTCCTTCTACGCTAACGGCGGCAAAAAAGCTGAGCAGTGGGCAACTGGCGTTAAATACGATGCTAACAACATCTACCTGGCAGCGAACTACGGTGAAACCCGTAACGCAACTCGCATCTCAGGTGCCGGAAACAGTGGCTTCGCCAACAAAACTGAAGATTTCTTTGTTGTCGCTCAGTACCAGTTCGATTTCGGTCTGCGTCCATCCCTCTCCTACAACAAATCTAAAGCGAAAGACGTAGAAGGCGTGGGTAACGAAGATCTGGTTGACTACATTGAAGTAGGCGCTACCTACTACTTCAACAAAAACATGTCCACCTATGTTGACTACCAGATCAACCAGATCGACTCTGATAACAAACTGGGCGTGAACTCTGACGACACCGTAGCAGTCGGTATCGTTTACCAGTTCTAATAGCAGACCTCTTTGTTAAATGCCTATAAAACAGGACTTCGGTCCTGTTTTTTTATATCTGCTAGCGAATTCTTGCGTCTTAAAAAAACACCTCAGCTTTTCGTCAGTAACGGTTGGCATTTTGTAAATCTACCGTTAACCTGATAGCGGACTTCCCTTCTGTAATCACTATGGAACCTCGTCATGTTTGAGAACATTACCGCCGCTCCTGCCGACCCCATTTTGGGTCTGGCTGATTTGTTTCGTGCCGATGACCGCCCTGGAAAAATAAACCTCGGGATCGGTGTATATAAAGATGAGACAGGCAAAACGCCGGTGCTGACCAGCGTTAAAAAAGCCGAGCAATATATACTGGAAAATGAAACCACCAAAAATTACCTTGGCATTGACGGTATTCCAGAGTTTGGTCGCTGCACTCAGGAACTACTGTTTGGTAAAGAAAGTTCGCTGATCAACGATAAGCGTGCACGTACCGCACAGACCCCTGGCGGCACTGGTGCACTGCGTGTGGCAGCTGATTTCCTGGCAAAAAATACGTCGGCTAAACGCGTATGGGTGAGCAATCCAAGCTGGCCGAACCATAAGAGCGTCTTTAACTCTGCAGGCCTGGAAGTTTGTGAATACAACTATTACGATGCAGCAAACCACTCGTTAGATTTTGATGCGCTGCTGGCAAGCCTCAGCGAAGCGCAGGCTGGCGACGTAGTGCTATTCCACGGCTGCTGCCATAACCCTACCGGCATCGATCCTACGCTGGAACAGTGGCAAACACTGGCTCAGATGTCTGTCGAAAAAGGTTGGTTACCGCTGTTTGACTTCGCATACCAGGGCTTTGCCCGTGGTCTGGAAGAAGATGCAGAAGGTCTGCGCGCATTTGCGGCTCTGCACAAAGAGCTGATCGTTGCCAGCTCCTACTCCAAGAACTTTGGACTGTACAATGAGCGTGTAGGCGCCTGTACGCTGGTTGCTGCCGATGCTGAAACCGTTGACCGTGCGTTCAGCCAAATGAAATCAGCCATTCGCGCTAACTATTCCAACCCACCAGCACACGGTGCATCCGTAGTGGCCACGATTCTGAGCAACGACGCGCTGCGTGCCATCTGGGAACAGGAACTGACTGATATGCGCCAGCGCATTCAGCGCATGCGTTTACTGTTTGTGAATACGTTGCAAGAGAAAGGTGCAAACCGCGACTTCAGCTTTATCATCAAACAGAACGGCATGTTCTCGTTTAGCGGCCTGACCAAAGAGCAGGTTCTGCGTCTGCGTGAAGAGTTTGGTGTCTACGCTGTCGCTTCCGGACGCGTAAACGTGGCAGGAATGACGCCAGACAACATGGCGCCGCTGTGCGAAGCGATTGTTGCAGTACTGTAATCTATCGCGCACAAAAAAGGCCGCAAATGCGGCCTTTTTATTTATTAAACGAATTACCAGACAGGCATTTCATCTTGCAGGAACGGGTTATGTAGCCGTTCGTTACCCAGCGTAGAAAGTGGGCCGTGCCCCGGAATAAACGTTACGTCATCGCCTAACGGCAATAGTTTACGTTTAATCGAATCGATCAGTTGGCTGTGATCACCGCGCGGGAAATCGCTGCGCCCTACGCCACCTTTGAAAATCACGTCACCAGAAATCAGTAACTTTGATTGCTCATCAAAGAAGACCACATGTCCCGGTGTATGACCCGGACAATGCAGAACCTGTAACGTCACGTTGCCAACGCTTATCCTGTCACCTTCATTCAACCAGCGATCGGGCGTCAGCGGCTCACAATCGCCCAGGCCAAACATGCGGCTCTGAGCAGGGAGTCCCTGTAACCAGAACTCATCTTCTTTTTCCGGGCCAATAACCGGTACACCATAATGCTGTGCCAGTTCAGCCGTCGCACCTACGTGATCAAGATGACCATGGGTAAGCAGGATCTGCATAAGCGTCAGACCGCTGGCATCCACTTCCTGTTTGATTTTCTCGGCATCGCCGCCGGGATCGACCAGCGCGGCCAGACGAGTCTGCTCACACCAGATTAGCGAGCAGTTCTGGGCGAATGCAGTGACCGGAATAATACGATAGTTCATACAGCTCCTGTTTCATTAAGCTTATGGATCACCAGTGCCGTGCAGGGCCGGTGTCAATATGCACAAAGTTACTGCTGGGGTAGTATCCTACACCACCTGCGCGCATAGATAACGCAGCTTTGCGAATATTACTTAATGCGATGCCTTCAATATGGAAATCCATGGCCTGACCTTTAGTGTGGTAGCTTTTCTTGGCCACACCACGGCTACGTGCACGGAGTTCATTATTGGTATCGATAGAGCGATAGCCTGAAATCAGCTGTACGGGTTTACGCGTGCCCAGCAGGCCCTGCAGACGGAAGAGTTGATCAAACAGTCCCGGGTCAATGGATTTCACTTTATTGGCCCGAAAATCACGGAAAAAGTGGTTAAGTTTTGCTAATTCGTCCTGAATATAGCCCCTGCCATCAAAAAACTCTGCTTTTATTGACTCACCGGTATGCAGGTTATTCAGAGTCAATATACGCGGACGTGGGGTAGAGAGTGTTGCAAACGCAGGCGTAGGCAAGATGGCAGCGCCGAGGGCAATACCACCAAGCGCCAGCAGTTTGCGGCGATTAGCGTCAAATTTGTCCATGGTATTAAGGTCTACAAGGTCAATGTTATCGTATGTATGCTCTAGCGCACGCGGGAAACCTTATCTGGCTAAGTAGTCCACGTCAAGGCTCCCAACCCCAGGAAATACGGGGCTCACAGCCATTTTGCCCCGTTTCCAGCATAACTTACGACAATCATTTTCCTCGAACTGCTTCATTTATCTGATTAATTGCTCGGCTTTTGACACAATTTGTGCGCTGGATCGCGCTGTCAGATCGTAATTGTAAATATCTGTACGATACTGCGTGCGCCCATCAGGGCCGACAAATGCGGTCAGATAGTAGAGGTTGACCGGGATATTCTGGCGAATATTCACGTACCGCGTATCCCCTTGCTTCAGGGCATCCGAGATGCGCGTATCATTCCAGCCCGCATCCTGTAGCAGCATATTTGCCAGCTCAGAGGCCTTATTCACCCGCACGCAGCCGGAGCTTAATGCCCGCGTATCCTTCTGGAACAGATTGTGGTTCGGCGTGTCGTGCAGATAAATAGCGTCCGAACTCGGCATGTTGAATTTATAGCGTCCGAGCGAGTTACGCGCTCCCGGAGCCTGCTGGAAGCGGAACGGCAGATTGGAGGCAGTGATGGTAGCCCAGTCTACCTGCCACGGATCTATCGTTTCTTTGCTGTTCCAGCCGCGCATCACGGTATAACCGTGACGCTCAAGATACCCCGGATCATTCCAGACCTTAGGCAGGATATCTTTTCGGGCCAGCGTTGGCGGCACGTTCCACGGTGGGTTAACGACCACGTTATTCAGCGCACTGCTCATCATCGGCGTTTTACGATCGGGACGCCCGACAATAACGCGCGAGGCCAGCACCTGATTGCCATTCTGATAATAAACCAGCGAATAGGCAGGAATGTTCACCATGATACCGGTAGACAGCTCACTCGGCAGCAGGCGCAAGCGCTGAATATTTAACGCCAGCACGCCCGCACGCTGAGCAGGCGTCACGTTCAGCCAGTCACGTGTGGCTGGGCCAATCGCGCCATCTGCGCCAAGTCCCTGCCACGTCTGAAAACGCTTTACCGCATCAACCAATTCACGATCGTAGGTGCCACGACCTTCTTTGCCAGACGTACTGACGGCAGGCTCCAGCATCCCGGTTCGGCGCAAAATTTCACGCAGCGCGGGGATGTCATTACTCCACTCCCCCGGACGCAGCGTTGCTGTACTGGTGAGCTGCGGCCAGGGACGTGTATCGCCCACCAGCTTGAGCAGTGATTCATGCATGGCTGCATACTGCGGATGTTGAGGCGCAAGGCTGGCCACAAATGAAGTCAGTTGACCGTTATCCAGTGCGACCTGCCACTGGTTGATGACGGAAATCGGCGGCGTCGTTAGCGCATAGGGCTTATCGCTGTAAAGCCAGCGATTACCTTTGACAGGGATGTTAGCAATAAAGTGCAGATACCCCATCATCGCATCAGAGAGCACGATGTCTCTCGCCTGACCGGTTACTGCCGGGTCAGTCAGAAGTGCAACCCAGGTAGTGAACTGCGGCTGAAAGCCGGCAATTGCAACCTCGGCTAACTGTTGCTGAAATGCCTTTACCGCATCACGATTTTCCCACATCGGCTTCATTTCGCGTGCGGCATACAGCAGTTCCAGCTGGCTCATGTAAACCGGCGTATAACCTGCTGGCAGTTGAGAGTGTATTTCGGCGCGGGCTTTATCGACAGACACGCCTTCTGGCAGCGGTTGAATATCCGCCATGATAGCCGTCGCAGAAGATTGAACCTGCGGCTGCGATAACGCTGTTGGCTGTTCACTGACGGTCGCAGAGCTATCGCCAGGGATCATTTCAGGCTCATCGGCCTGAGCATTGAACAGTGGAGCGAATGTTACGGCCAGGCACAAACTGATTGCCGACAGCCGACGACCACACATTTTATTAAGCAACATCCCTTGCCCCCTGTTTTCTTTATCATACTCTGAATAGCCAGGCCGTCTGTATTCCCCTTTATTCTGACGAGGGTCGGACCTGTAAAACGCCAATACAAACTGAAGTATGACGAGCAAGCCTGTGACGCGTTAGGCTCACCTTTAGTATATAAACATCAAAAACTTTTTGCCTAACCTAATGTAAAGAAGTCTAAAGAAATTACACCAGGCATGAAGTCTTTTCGGAAAAAGATAAGGCGGCCATGTAGCCGTAATGCCAGTCAGTTAGCGCCTCAGTTTCAGTAAACTGGCGGAGGTAAAGAACATGCTATCTCGGTAATAGAGTTCCGTTCACCTCATGCTCATTGTTTCTCTGAAACACGGATTCCCGTGAACGTGTAAAGGGCGTTCTCCGCCACGCCCTTTACAATCCCGGCTCCCGGCGGGAAAATTGTTGCTACGCAATACCCTCCGCTTATTCCTCCTGGCTACCGGGCCGGGCGCGAGGAAGCGTCCCTGCAAAGCGCGCCCTGAGCCAGCATCCATGCTGGCTCTCCCGGCCTTACGGAAACACGTCGGCAATTTTCAGCCGGACCAGCCCACACCTGACCATCTGCGTTTTTGTTTAAACAGCAAAACAGCTTTTACTGAAAGTCAGGGCATTGAAGCGATGACCCCTGTCCGGCTGAAAATCGATGAGGCGTTGACGTCTGCCCGGGACTGCCCGCAGGGATGCGGGCAGAGGGGATGGCCTGCATGGATGCAGGCTCGGCCCCGACCCGACAGGCAGACGGCATAAGACGAATAACTCGCGCAGCGACGATTTTCCCGCCGGGAGCCTGGGTTGCAAGGGAGGTGGCGGTGAGCCTCCCTTGCACGTTCACAGGTATCTGCGCTTCAGAGAAATGACACCACTGAGGTGAACGGAACCCTGAGCAAGAATCACATGTTCATCATACATGCTTAACTGATGAGCATTAGCCATGTAGCCGCCTTTTTGCTTAGCTTGCCTGCGAGGAGGCATCTTCAGTCCCCGGCAGTGGTTCCGGTAACTGAGGCGCAAATCCGCGCAACCCCACCACGTGAACGTGTTCGGTGTTCTGGAAGACTTTACGCACCAGTTTGTAGGTGGTGCCTTTCTCTGGGCTGATGTTTTCCGGCGCAGCGATAATCAGCTGCATCTGCAAACGCTCACACAGCTCAAACAAGGTCGCAATAGAACGCGCATCGAGTCGTGCAGCTTCATCAAGGAACAGCAGGCGGCAAGGAGAGATATCTTTCCCGCGCAATCTGCGGCCTTCATCTTCCCAGCTTTGCACCACCATCACCAGAATAGACATCCCGGTCCCGATCGCTTCACCCGTTGACAACGCACCAGACTCAGCACGCAGCCAGCCGTCAGAGCCACGGTTAACCTCAACTTCCATTTCCAGATAGTTACGGTAATCCAGCAGCTCTTCACCAATGGTTTGTGGCGTACGTTGCCCCATGTCTATCTGCGGATTCAGACGCTGATACAGCTTCGCCAGCGCTTCTGAGAAGGTCAGGCGATTGCTGTTAAACAGATCCTGATGCTGTTCATGCTGCTCTGAAAGTACGTCCAGCAAGGTAGCATGTGTTTCACGCACATTGACGTTCAGGCGAACGCTGTTGACCTGGCCAAACGACACGCTTTGCAGCCCCTGGTTCAGCATGCGAATACGGTTCTGTTCACGCTGAATGGTCTTACGAATAATGTTCGCCACGCTGCGTGAGCTGATCGCCAGCTTCTGTTCGCGTGAGGTTAACTCTTCCGTCAGACGGCTCAGCTCAATCTCCATCTGTTCAATGGCTTCAACCGGATCATCGGTACGAATAATATCCTGGCGAATACGTTCACGCAGATGCTGGTAAACCGCGACGAAGAACTGAATTTTGCGCTCTGGACGTTTTGGATCTTCAGACAGACGCAACACATCGCGCAGGTGCTCGTTATCCGCAACAGCCAGACGTAGCGCACCGAGCGCCTTATCCGACATCGAACGCAGTTCGTCACCGGAAAGATAGGCCAACTCGCGACGGTGCAGACGCCGTTCCACACCGTTATCTTTCACCATCCGCATGACTGCACACCAGCCGGCTTTGGCGGTGACTACCTGCTCGCGCATTTCATGATAATCACGTTCCAGCTTGCGCAGTCTGCGGGTCAGGTTTTCCATCTCCGCTTCGCAGAAGGTCAGTGCTTTCTCAAGTTGGTTGCGGCGTGCACGGTTGTTGCTGAGTTGTGCATGCAGTTCGTCACGACGGATACGCGCGCGCTCTTCGGCACCGCTGTCCGCACGAACGCCGATATCCTGCAGTTCACGTTGTAAATCGTTAAGCAGCTCTTTTTTGGTGTCATAAGAGCTTTTCAGCGATGCCATCACCTGGTTGTACTGGCTTAACTGTGCGGCGTGGCTGCGCAGCGCTTCGCGAGCGCGGGTACGTTCGGCTTCCGCCTGTTCCAGGCGTTCACGCAATTTTTCGTTCAGATCGCTATTGCCGCTCAGCATTTCGGCTGAGTCGGAATAACTAAAGTGCGCCCGACGCTGTACGACTTCGGTCAGCGCAAAAGCCTGCTGACGCGCATCGCGCTGCATCTGCTGGGAATACGCATAGTCTTCCTTCAGTTGTTCAAACTGCTCAGGGTCATTTTGCAGAACCGAAACGATAGGTTCCAGTTTCGCCAACTGATTGCCATGTTGCTGTACAAAACGCGCGGCTTCCTGAGCTTCATCCAGACGCTCGCGAATTTCGTCTACGCGATCGGCTAGCGTATCATCTGCCAGCAGATTCAAGCGCGGCAGCAGGCGGTTCAGCGCAGAGACGCCCTCTTTCGCCTGTTCAAACTGCATACGGCTTTGCTGGTTATCATTTTCATGATTGGTCAGCGCACGTTCCAGTTCAACGCGACGGCTATTCAGTTGGCGAATTTCCGCTTCTGGATCGGCTTCAAACGCCACCGACAGATGGCTGCCGATAAAGCGACTGAACGCCTGATGCAGACGTTGGGTTTTCTGGACGTCAAAGGAGAGCGTGGCGAAACGTTCAGACAGCCCTTCACGCTCGGCATGCAGGGTTTCGATACGGCTTTCACGTGCAGCACGTCCAAAAATAGGCATCGTCGGGAAGCGAGAATAACGCCACTGACGCTCGGCAGTTTTCACCACCACCGCATTTTCCAGTTCATCAACGCTGAAGACGCTGTCATCAAACGACTGCGGATCCCCTTCGATGAAATAGAGATCTTCCGGGCAATCCGTCAGCCCTTCAAGCTGTTCGGTAATCAGCGACAGATCCGGTACCACAATGGCATGACGCGAAGGACCGTATAGCGCAGAGAAGTACGGTGCATCTTCAAGGCTAACGTCATCATAAATTTCTGACAGCAGTACGCCGCCAAAGCGTTCCGCCAGCGAGTTCAGACGCTGATCTTCCGCCCCGCCCGGCTGACTTAAACGTTCAATCTCTTCATCAACTGCATTTTTACGTGCGCCGACTTCATCACGCTCAACAATGGCCTCACGCTCGCGCTCCAGCAATTGTTGCAGATACTCGGTCACGTCCTGGCTGGAGGTAAACTCTTCGCCACACTGCTCGCTAAGCTGATTCAGGCTATTTTGCGCAGCCAGCCAGACAGGTGCCCGCTTCATCAAATGCTGAATACGGGATTGTAGTTGTTCCTGCTCCTGACGCAGTGTCATACGCTGTTCGCTGGCAGACGAGACGCTATCCGACAAGGCGGCGATGCGCGCTTCCAGCTCCTGGTGCAGCGCTTCCAGCTCATCGATATCGAACTGTTTACCCTGACGCTTGCAGAATTCGGCCAGCAGACGCTCGGCATCCTGCTGTTCGCGCAGACGCTGCTCCAGTTCGCTCAGTCGCATACGCAACGGCTGAACCTGTTCTGCCAGGTGGCGCTGTTCCACGCCTTCGCGCAGCAGTTCACGCGCCACGCTCCAGGCTTCACCGCGCGCCAGCGGGCCGTTGATAGCCGCCACCAGCTGATAAGCCTGTTCGAACTGGCTATGCGCGGTTTGCGCCACGCTCATTTTTTGTTCAAGCGTCAGCAGTTTTTCAGTGGCTTCCTGCTCTTTGGCCTGGAAAGTCTCCAGCCATTCGGCGGCGCTGTCGGCTGTCAGGTCCGGTAAGTGGCAGAGTTCTTTCGCCCGGTTTAGGGCCTGGATCGCCTGAGTATACTGGATGGCTCGCGTTTGCTGGACGTCCAGCGCTTGCTGGTAATCGGCAAGCTGGCTTTTCAGCTCATCCACTTCCAGCTCAGCGGCTTCTGCGCGGGCTTCGTTTTCATCCTGGCGGTCAACGGCTTCCGCGACCACCTCGTTTTGTTCTTCAAGACGAACCTGCAATTCTTCGAGATCCGCCTCGTAGCGTTCAATTTTTTCCTGCTGACGCAGCGCGGTTTGCACCAGATTCAGGTGATCGCTCGCGGCCTGGTAATCAGCTTCCAGATCACCTTCCGCACCGTTGTGCTCACCCAGTTCACGCGCCATATCCACGTGTTTGTACTGCTCTGCCGCCAGCTGCTTGCGCGAGGTATACAGTTCACGACGATATTCCAGTGCTTTATCCAGATGGATACGACGTTCATTGGCGTGGCGCATATAATCTGCGGCCACATAGTTGGTCGCTTCACTGATTAAATGCTTAAACAGGTCGCGGTCAGACTGGGTTACGCGAATCGCTTCCAGCGTCATACGGTTTTCACGCAGCGCGGCTTCCATATCCTGAAACGCTTTACGTACGCCGCTGTTTTCCGGCAGCAGGTAGTCACGCAGTGAACGGGTAATGGCGCTGGAGATCCCGCCGTACAGCGAGGCTTCAATCAGACGGTAGAATTTACTACGATCGGACGCAGAGCGCAGACGACGGGCAATGATGCCCAGATCGAACATCAATGAGTGATAATCGGTTATTGAGTTGAACTGCTTAAACTGCACGCCTTCCATCTCATCAAGCTTCTCTTTCAGCTCAGGTAGAGACAGTACGCGCGCCTGGCGTTCGTTCAGCGTTTCCGTCACCAGTTGGGTTGGCTGTACCGACATCGGCAGCCCCTGAATGGCAAACGGTTTGATATCCACTTTGCGATCGCGACCAGCAACCTGTTGCAGACGCACACCCACGACCACGCGCTGATGACGCGAATTAAGGACGTCGAGCATTGAATAACAAACCCCTGCTTTCAGCTTACCGTGCAGGCCTTTATCACGTGAACCGCTGGTTGCACCGGCTTCGGTGGTGTTACGGAAATGCAGCAGGGTTAAGTCCGGAATGAGCGCCGTAACAAATGCCGCCATGGTGGTGGATTTACCCGCACCGTTACCACCGGACAGCGTGGTGACCAGCTCATCGAGATCAAACGTACGGGCAAAAAAACCATTCCAGTTAATCAGCGTAAGTGAGCGAAATTTACCGCGTTCAATCATTATTCTTCTTCTCCACTGTCCGGCTGATTCTCTTCGGGCTCATCGTTGAGCTGCAGACGGTTCTCGACCGCCATCGCTTCACCATCACGAATTAAGCGACGCTGTGCTTCACGCGGATCGTCACCGCTACGCACATCCGCACCAAAGCGGAAGACAGATTCCGTAATACGGAATTTGCTGCTGTCGTGGCCCAGAAACCACACCATGCCTAAGCGGCGCAAGCGGTTGAGCGAAGAACGCACTTTTTCCTGTAGCTTCTGGCGGTCAACGTCAGAACCGGTTGAACGGTTGTTCACCAGCTTCAGTAACTTCGCTTCATCTGCCAGCGTTAGCAGCTCGTCGTACAGCTCTTGCTGGGTAAAAATCCCTTCGTTCGCCAGGCGTTCCGGGCTGAGATAGAGATAGCAAAGAATTTTACCCACCATCATGTCCAGTTCAGACAGGACCGAACGCGGAATGAGCGTCGTTGAACGCGGACGAAGGTAGAAGAACCCTTCCGGCGCACGGATCAATTCCACGTTATAGCGGCTGTAAAACTCTTCAAAATATTCCTGAAAATCCATCAGGAAGGCATGATTATCCAGTTCATCCAGACCGATATGGCGGCCCGAACGTAAGGCACTATCCAGTGCCGGAAATAACGGATTCGCCAGCGCCTGCGCCAGCTTTACCGGCATCACTTGTTCAATATTTGTCAATGACATGCGCCTGTACCTTGGCTCCGTAATCATTAATCGGCTGCCATTTGGCTGGCAGTCCGGTGAAGTCTGCTTGCGCTACGCCAAGGCGTACCGCCTGATCGATAACAATACGCGCGACGTCGAAATGACGCGCACGTGGGTATTGCGCCAGATACTCGCGCACTACCAAGCCGAGATCCAGTGGTGTTTGTCTGGATTTGTAGATAGCCAGCTGTTCTTCGATGATCGCCGCCAGCTGCTCACGGATCTCGTTAAATTCTTCATATTCCAGGTCTTCCGGAAGTTCACCGGTGACCTCTTCGTCACGCAGCACCATCTCCTCGTCACGCATATCCAGCAGACGATCGGCGTTGGCATAGGTCAGCGCCCATGGGTCGTCAAAGTAGGTCTGCACGGACTGACGCAGACGCTGGGCGAAGACGCGGTTTTTATCCATGTCGATCGCGGTACGGATAAATTTATGCACGTGACGATCGTAGCCGATCCACAAGTCAATGGACTGCTGGCCCCAGCTAATAATGCGGTCGAGCTTGCTTTGTAAATCAAACACCAGCCGATCGACAAAATGCAAATCGTCATGCGTCATCGTGGCGTCCTGGATGCGTAACAGGTTAGCCTGCAGCTTATCCCCTGCCGCTTCCAGCGTATCTTGCAGCTCACGCAGCGTACCAGATGTTTCAGACAGCAGCATTTCACAGCTGGAAATCGCCGCCCGCCAGTCTTTGTTTAGCAACTGTGCGATGTCGTCTTTTACCTGCTGCTGCTGTTCATCCATGATGCGCTGGGTCAGATCGATACTGTCGAAAATCTCCGCCACCGAGTATTTCAATGGCGCATAGACGTTGCGATGCCAGTGGAACTCATCACCACCTTCCGCTGCCGCATCCGCCGCGCGCTTCAGTTCGCCTGCCACAATTGACAGCTGCATAGAAAGACGCAGCGTAGAGAATTCGCGCTGACGAATATAGTAATCTGTGATGCCAATCCCGAGCGGCGTTAAACGGTAAATGGCGTTGCCTTCAGCCTGCTCGCTGGTAAAGCGGTTCAGCAGACGTTGACGCACCATATCGTTGATCGCGTTGTTGGCGCGGACGCCGATGGTTTCGCTGGTTTGCTCAAACGCATCACTCACATGGCGGAACGCATCCACCAGTTCACCTTCACTCATCTCACCGTCAAGTCGCTCACCGTTTAGTGTGGCAACAGCCAGCAGGAACGAAAGTCTGTCTACCGGCAGAGAGATGGAGAAGTCATTTTTTCTGGCCCAGGCAACCAGTTCGGGGACTGTCTGGGAAAATTCACTCATAGGTTATCCTTGCATCTGCGGCTCGGGCCGGACGTTTAATCGCGGTGACATGAATATAGCGCCCAAGGCTGATATACGGTTCCTGGCGGCAATAACGTGTTTCTATTTCTGTTAAAGCATCAAAACAGTCATGCTGTTTTTGTTTATCACGCAGATAATCATGAAACACCCTCACGCCCGTTTTACCGGTTATCTCCCAGCCAATCTCCTCCAGCCAGCCATAGACCTGCTGAGGGTCGCGCGGAAAATCGGGAGACAACGTGCGCCGTTTCTTTTTATACATTCCCTGCTGTACATAGCCGAAATTACCGACCAACACATTACGCATCAACAGACCGTTTGCATTGTAGAACATCAGCGATAAAGCACCGCCCGGGCGTAACATCGACCACAATGTTTTTAAGACGGCTTGCGGATCGGCCACCCATTCCAGCACAGCATGAAACAATATCAGATCAACCTGAGAATCCAAATGCTGTGGGATGTCCTGAGCGGCACAATGTATAAAATGCATGTTGTCGCTCACACCTTGCTCTTCTGCCGCCCGTTGCGCTCGCGCCACCATCTCAGCAGAAAGATCGCACAAGGTGACGTGATGGCCCCGCTGCGCCATCAGAATGGCTGTCTGCCCTTCTCCGCCACCCGCATCAAGCACACGCAACGTTTGGCCCGCGTAGTCGGCAAGAAGTTTGTCCAGATCCTGCCAGAGGATCGTCTGACGAAGCTGACCTTTGGTGGTGCCGTAAATGTTACGGGAAAACTTCTCTGCAATGTCATCAAAATTGCGATCCCGCATCGGGCTCTCCACATGCTGGCTTTAGGGTGACTAAGTAAAACCGCTATTTTGTCACACCCACGCCGAGAATGAACCTTCCTGGTGTAATATCCCTGCTGATCCCCTGCTGTATGGTTAAAAAAGGAACCAAAAAGGATGCTTTTTACGCTGAAGAAAGTGATTGGCGGTATGATGCTGCCACTTCCGCTAATGCTCATTATCATGGGCATAGGCCTGGCGCTGCTCTGGTTTAGCCGCTTTCAAAAAACGGGGAAAGTGTGCATTAGCCTGAGTTGGCTGGCACTGTTACTTCTAAGCTTGCAGCCCGTCGCCGACAGTCTGCTGAAACCGATTGAGGATAGCTATCCAACCTGGCAGGATACACAAAAAGTGGAATACATTGTGGTGCTGGGCGGAGGGTATACCTGGAATCCACAGTGGGCGCCGAGTTCAAACCTGATCAGCAACAGTCTTCCGCGTCTGAATGAAGGTATTCGCCTCTGGCGTGCTAACCCGGGATCGAAGCTTATCTTTACCGGTGCTGCGGCAAAGAGCAATAACGTCAGTACTGCAGAAGCGGGCGCCCGCGTAGCGCAGTCACTGGGTGTGCCACCCGGTGATATCATCACGCTGGATAAACCTAAAGACACCGAAGAAGAAGCCGCAGCGGTTAAGCAGGCCATCGGCAGCGCGCCGTTCCTGCTGGTGACCTCCGCATCGCACTTACCGCGAGCAATGATTTTCTTCCAACAGGCCGGACTACATCCGTTGCCCGCGCCAGCCAACCAGTTAGCGATTGACTCACCGCTTAATCCGTGGGAGCGCGCGATCCCCTCTCCCGTCTGGTTGATGCATAGCGATCGTGCTGGTTACGAAACGTTGGGGCGTATCTGGCAGTGGCTAAAAGGATCAGAGCATTGACAGGAATGTTGCCTGATGGCGACACTAACGCGTCTTATCAGGCCTACGTGTTCAGCGCAGAATTGTAGGCCGGATAAGGCGTTCACATGTTCATCAGGCGAGCCACGGCAGCAGTGATTTCGTGGCCAGGTCAAAGTTGGAGCGGTTAAAACGTCCGGTGTTGACCAGTTGCGCCACCTCATCCCATAACACATACAGCCAGCGCCGCCAGATGAAGGACTCCGCCACGGGCGCGCGTTGCAGGTATTGCCAAAGCAGACTTTCCGCCAGCGCATTATCCATTAAACGGAACAATTCATACTCTCTGGGCGCCCACAGCATCAATCCCGGTCCGACCATCGCCAGAAGCTGATCGCTACGGGCGTCTTTGAGCATGCTACGTAAACTAAAATTACCGTGGATCAGCACGCAGTTATCATTGAATCCTTCAAATAAAGCGGGCAAACACTCACGGGTACGAAACAGGATCCGCTTATCCTGCATCGTCAGCCCGGTATTGTTGAACTGATTTAACGTGGTCCACAACACTTCAACACGCTGACGATACCAGGATGGCCAGATATTCTCTTGCGTGTTATCCACCATTCCCACGCAGCCACGGCTATCCTGCCGATGCCATGACAGCAGACCTTCTACGATCTGATCTTTTAAATGTTCCCAGCGTTCGGGCGTTCGGGCTGGCGCTTCCACCGGCACACCGCGTAAACGCTCAAGCAGTAGCACATCGGGACCGGGATGCTCTTCGTGGGTTAAGACCCCGTAAATGACGGGCATTCGCACCGTACCACTGCGCGCCAACATGGAGGTTTTCCATGCCAGCTGCTGCGCCATACCTGGCGTGGTGAAACTTCTCGCCATCAGCGGCATCGGATTTCCCTGGCTGTCGTACAGTGACCACAGGGCCGTATCCACTTTTTCATTCACGCATTCTATGCGACTGAGTTTTTCGCCCAGCAGGTGGCTGAGTTCGGCACGCAACTGTTCCATTTCAGATTGCCCTCATAAATGCTACTGCTTTCATAATGAGCGTCGTGCAGACAGATGTCACCCGGATGAGATCAATTGATGAAAAGAAAAGTGGAGGGAAAGCGCAACGATACGACACTCCTCCCAAAAATACGCCTCAATATGGGGGGAGTGCCGTGAGAAAAACTAATGCATTTCGGCGCGAACGCGCTCAAGATCTTCGGCAGTGTCTACGCCGGTACCCGGGACTTCTTTTGCGACGGCAACGTGAATTTTTTCGCCGTACCACAGCACTCGCAGCTGCTCCAGCATTTCGATATGCTCAAGCGGGCTAGGCTGCCAGTTAACATAGCGGCGAATAAAACCGGCGCGATAGCCGTAAATGCCCAGATGGCGCAGGAAGGTGTCCCCCACCGTTTCCAGACTTTTGGCGAAACGATCGCGATCCCATGGGATGGTCGCGCGTGAAAAATAGAGAGCATATCCTTCAGCGTCCAACACGACTTTTACCGCATTCGGATTAAATGCCTCTTCCGCACTGTGAATCGGAGCCGCAAGAGTCGCCATACCGACCTGACGTTGCGCCAGATTCTCAGCCACCTGGCGAATAATGACCGCAGGAATCATCGGCTCATCACCCTGTACGTTCACAATAACGGTATCATCGCTAAAACCACATTTCTCGACGACTTCCGCCAGGCGCTCCGTACCAGACTGGTGATCGGCGCGAGTCATGCACACTTCGCCACCCACCGCTTCTACCGCGCGAGCGACATCCTCGTGATCGGTGGCAACGATGATACGTTCAGCGCCAGATTCACGCGCACGCTCCAGTACATGCACGATCATCGGTTTACCGTTGATATCCAGCAACGGCTTACCCGGCAGACGTGTGGACGCATAACGCGCAGGAATAATGACCACAAAACTCATGATTTACTCTCATCAGCAGTCAGAACGCGGGCCTCAGTTTCCAGTAACACGGGAATGCCATCACGCAGTGGGAAAGCAAGGTTATCCAGTTTACAAATCAGTTCCTGTTTTTCCTGGTTAAACCAGAGTTTGCCATTACATACCGGGCAGGCAATGATTTCAAGCAGACGATGATCCATAGTTCCTCCAGATGGACCGGATTGTGAATCCGTAAATATTAACATAATCGCTTAAAGGGCTGGGTCTATTTCCCAACCATGGTGTGCATCAGCAAATAAACCTTCAGGATAACGTCCCAGCGTCACGCGTGTTGCCTGTTGCCAGCGGGCAAAATCGTCAATCGCCTGAAACAATCCTTTTTGCAACGTCACTCCAGGCTTAACCCCATCCTGTAACCACAGCGAAATAACGTCCAGCACACCTGTTTTGCGGTGCATTTTGGCATCCATCCGCCCAACCAACTGTCCACGATGCAGCAACGGCAAGACAAAATAACCATACTGACGTTTCGGTGCTGGCGTGTAACACTCCAGCCGATAGCTAAAATCGAATAGCTGCTCTGCCCGTTTACGATCCCAGACCACCGGATCAAAAGGTGATAATACTGCACTGTGAGTCGCCGTTAATTTGCCCGCCAGCGCCTGTTCAAGCAGCGGCTGAAGGTGGCTATGCAGCCACAAAGTTCCCAGCCCTTCAACGTCGACAGGAATAATCTGCTGCTGTTCCGCCCGTTCGTTGCACCAGTTTTTTAGCGCCGGGCGCTTCAGGCGGTAGTAGTCTGCCAGCCATTGTTCGCGGAAAATCCCCAGACTGCGGGCGCTGTTATCCAGCATGACACTTTCCGCATCTTCCTGCGAAAGTGGGTCGCGTTCATCGTCCCAGTGCGGCATGACGCGATGGGTTAAATCATACACTCGCTGGAAATTACGCCGTTCCACGACCATCACTTTCCCGGCGGTGAACAACCCTTCAAGATGACGCTTCTGCGGTTTCCATTCCCACCAGCCGCTGGTCCCTTTGCGTGGATGCTCAAAATCAGCTGAGCGTACCGGCCCGTTATGCTGGATGTGCTGGAGCAGTTGCTCAATCTCATGCGCATGTTCTTTCATCCACGCCGCTTTATATTTCCAGCCCATATTCTCCGGGGCCAGCATGCGGTGACGTATCAGCATAAAATCGCTGCGCGGCAAAAAACAGGCCTCGTGCGCCCAGTATTCCATCAGTTCGCCCTGCTGTAACGAGTCGTCCAGCCATTGGGGGGAATAATCGCCTAAACGACTAAACAGCACCAGGTAAGGACTGCGCGCCACAATATTGATGGTGTCGATTTGCAGTAACGACATGCGCGAAATGGTCGCGAGAATATCTGCCGGGGTTGCCCGGCGGCGTGTTTTTTTCAGCAGACCTTGAGCAGCAAGGTGAAGATGACGGGCATCCGTCAGAGAAAGGCGCGGCAACGACATTTATGGCCTCATAAATGATTCGCTGCCGCAGCGTGAATCAGTTAGCGAGTCAGCGAGATTAAGCTATTCAGCAATACATCAGGCCGATCGCCTGACAAATGTGCATCAACAGGTAAATACCACCAGTTTTCATCGGCAAATGCCCGGCACTTAACCGCATCTTTTTCCGTCATGACCAGCGTTTGCCCGGCGTCTACAAACGCACTGACGTCACTGTAGGCCAGAGACTGATGGTCTGCCAGCGCAATGCTTTTTTGCACGCTGGCACCACATGCTTTCAGCGTGGCAAAAAAACGCGGTGGATGACCAATGCCCGCCATGGCGACAATATTGGACAATTGCGCCACATCACGGCGTTCACCTGTACGTAAATTAACGGCCAGCCCCGGTTCAAGTCGCATAGGGATTTCCCCTGGTTGCGCAACGCCACCGTTAACAATAGTCGCATCCACCGATTTAAGGCGACCTGCGCGTTCCCGCATTGGACCAGCGGGAAGCCACCAGCCGTTGCCAAACCGACGTTCGCCGTCAATGACTACGATTTCAACATCTCGCGCCAGACGATAGTGCTGTAGTCCATCGTCCGTCACAATAATCTGCACGTCGTGTTGGGCCAAAATGGCCTTTACCGCATCCGATCTTACCGGGGATACCGCTACCGGCACGCCGGTACGTTGGGCGATCAGCACAGGTTCATCGCCCGCTTCTGCGGTAGTAGTATCAGCGGTTAGCAACAGCGGGTAAGCAGTCGCTTTCCCGCCATAACCACGCGACACCACACCCACGCGAATCCCGCGTTGTCGCAGTTGTTCAACCAACCAAATCACCACCGGCGTTTTACCGTTTCCGCCCGCGGTAAGGTTTCCGACCACCACTACCGGGACTGGCGCGCGCCATGCGCGTTTAAGCCCCAACTTGTAGCATAAGCGGATCGCACCACTCACCAGGCCATACAGCCAGGAGAGTGGAAGTAACAATCGCCACAGCGGCGATTCACCAGACCAGATACGTGCGATCATTGACCAAATTGCATTTTGTGTAATTGCGCATACACCCCGCGCTGCTCAATCAGCTCGCTATGGGTTCCGCGTTCGACAATCAGACCATCCTCCACCACGATGATTTCGTCGGCTTGTTCAATGGTTGAAAGACGGTGAGCAATGACCAGAGAAGTACGGTTTTTCTGTAGCTCATCCAGCGCAGACTGAATCGCGCGTTCAGATTCAGTATCAAGAGCCGATGTTGCTTCATCAAGGATCAGAATTGGGCTGTCACGCAACAAGGCACGGGCGATAGCGATACGCTGACGTTGTCCGCCGGAAAGCAGGACGCCGTTTTCACCAATCACCGTATCCAGGCCATTATCCATCTTGTTGATGAAATCCATGGCGTAGGCCATCTGTGCCGCTTTTTCGATCTGCTCACGGCTGTACATATCGGTACGAGCGTAGGCGATGTTGTTGGCAACCGTATCGTTAAACAAGTGCACATTCTGCGAAACCAACGCAACCTGATCGCGCAGTGATGCCAGGGTATATTCGCGCAGATCGTGTCCGTCCATCAGAATCTGCCCTTCATCAATATCGTAGAAGCGCGTAATCAGGCTGGCGATGGTGGATTTCCCTGAGCCCGAACGGCCGACCAGAGCAACAGTTTTACCCGCGGGAATATTCAGGTTGATGTTACGCAGAGCCGGTACTTCACGTCCCGGATAAGTGAAAGTCACGTTGCGGAACTCGAGATCGCCGGTAGCACGCTCGATCACACGTTTACCTTCATCTTTCTCCTGTTCGCTATCCAGAATCGTAAATAAGGTCTGGCATGCCGCCATACCGCGCTGGAACTGCGCGTTGACGTTGGTCAGCGATTTCAACGGACGCATTAATGCGATCATTGAGGAGAAGACAACCGTAATTGTCCCTGCTGTCAGGTTTTCCATTACGCTTGGGAAGCTAGCCGCATATAACACGAAGGCCAGTGCCAAAGACGCAATCAGCTGGATGATAGGGTCGGAGATAGAAGAAGCGGAAACCATCTTCATACCCTGCAAACGCATCTTGTTGCTGACCTTATCAAAGCGCTTGGTTTCGACTTCCTGACCACCAAAAATCAGAACTTCTTTGTGGCCTTTCAGCATCTGCTCCGCACTGGTCGTAACCTGACCCATGGTGTTTTGCATGTTTTTACTGATGCTACGAAAGCGCTTGGAAACCACACGGATTGCCACTGACACAATTGGCGCCAGTACAATCAGGATCAGTGACAGCTGCCAGCTGTAATAGAACATCATGATAAACAGGCCAATAATTGAGGCCCCTTCACGCACCACGGTGATCAGCGCGCCGGAAGACGATGACGCAACCTGTTCTGAATCATAGGTAATACGCGATAACAATGTCCCTGTAGACTGTTTATCAAAAAAGGAGACGGGCATGCCCATCATATGGCCAAACAGGCGGCGGCGCATGGTCATGACCACTTTGCCTGACACCCATGAGATACAGTAGCTTGAGACATAGCTGGTTAAGCCACGAACTATCATCAGCCCAATGACCACCAGCGGCATCCACAGCAGCACCGAGCGATCCGTTTTACCAAAACCATCATCCAGTAATGGTTTAAGGAGCGATAACATGAAGGTATCGCTGGCCGCGTTAAGGACTAACGCTATACCCGCCACGATCAGACCCGATTTAAAAGGCGCTATGGTTGGCCATAGTCGGCGAAACGTCTGCCACGTAGAGAGATCTTTATCGTTATGCATTCAAAAAACCAGCATTTGTTAGAATAGCCGCATATTCTACCCGTTATCCTCCGACACGCCAAACCACTGATGATACCAACGAGGTAAAATCTGATCCCGCATGCTGCGTATGCGCCAGTTTTTTTGATAAAAATCCAGCGTAATCTGTCCCTGATGGGGGGTATCCAGCCATTGATAATTTTGTTGCCGATAACGTTGCTTCACTTTCCAGGACGGCAGACGCCAGGCGTTGTAACGGGATGCAGAGGCGAGTGCGACCTGCCCGTCAACCCGCTGAATGAGTGCCAGTGATGATGAAGTATTGCTGCCATGATGTGGAACCTGCATCACCGTCGACTGTAGGTGCTGCCAATAGTGACTTAGCATTTTTTGTTCAGCAGGAGATTCGATATCACCGGTCAGCAGAATACTCTGATATCCGTCATCGACCTTAACCACGCAGGAGTGGTTATTCCCCTGGTCTGTATTTCCACGCACAGGCCAGTGCGCACTGAAGGTTAACCCTTGCCATTGCCAATGCTCTCCGCGAAAACACGGGAGATGACCTTTCCAGCTCAGCGGACTTCTTACCCATAGCGACGGCCAGGCTTGTTGTAAGGAGTGCAACCCGCCGCGGTGATCCATGTGCTCATGGCTTAAAATAATTCCTTCTGGCTCCAGATTATGCCAACGCAACCAGGGAATAATCAGCTGTTGTGCGCTATCGCCTTCGGGCCATGCCAGACCGGTATCGTAAAGCAGCGCTTTCCCATTTCGCGCGATCACCATCGCCAGCCCCTGCCCGACATCCAGCATATGCACTTGCCACACATCAGTACGCGGTGCACGCCAAAGCGGCCCACTCAGCAAAAGGAGCACAGAGAAACAGATCACCGGTAGCGTACGCAAGATATTTAGTCGCCATGCGATAATCATCATTCCGGGTAAAAATGCCAGCCATTGCCAGCGCTCATCAATATTGATCCACCCTTCAGGCAGACTTCTGAGCCCCCAAAATAGCAGCGCCAGAGAACGATCCGCTAGATACCACAGGCTTGATTCAACCATCACCGTCCCGGCTAAATGCATGATCATGCCTGCTAATATCAAGGGTACGGAAACAAACGTGACCAAAGGGACGGCAAACAAATTAGCCAGAAACGAGGTCAGACTAAAACCGTGAAACATTGCGATTTGCACGGGAAAAAGCAGAAGCGTAATACCCAATTGCAGATGAGCCAGCGCCAGAAATTGACGTCCAGCACGCGACAGCGGCCAGTCCGGGAGCGGTACCCATTGGTACCAGAACAGCAGAGCCGCAACGGCGGATGCAGACAACCATAGGCTTTGCGAAAGAACAGCAACAGGATCCACCACCACGATGGCTGCCAGACAGCAGATCCAGACCGACCATCCACTCCACTGCCTGCCGCTAAGTCTCAGCGCCCCCCAGACTAGCAGCGCAACAACCGTTCGTAATGCCGGGGGTTGCAGCCCCGTCAGCCAGGCATAAAACGTGGCGCAGACAATCCCACCCACTAATGGCATCTGCCAGCAAATCCACCTTGTTGGCATAAAAAATTGTCCAGCACGTATCAATCCTGCGGTCAGTAATGCAGCAAACGCAATATGCAGCCCGGAGATAGCCATCAAATGAGCCGTGCCGGTATCACGCATAATCGTTTTCACCTCTTGTGACACAGACAAGCGCTCCCCCATTCCCAGACCCAGTATGACCTGCTGCCAGGGATAGTCGGTGAGTTCCGTTTTCAGCGAGGCGAGATACCGCGAACGCAAACTGCATTGTGGTGTGATTACCGAAGCCTGCAAGAATCGTCCCGTCAGCAGTTGATGCTGCGCCAATGCGTAACGCTGGCTATCAAATCCGCCTTCGTTTAATTGACCGTGTACAGCGCGGACTTTCAACGTCATCGCCCATGTCTGACCCGCACAAACATCACCGGGTAAATACTGCCCGTACAAGACGATTCCTTGCGCAGGAAAGATTCGTTTCCCCTGAAGGTGAGTGATCTGGCCGTAGTGCGTTGTCATATTGTCAGTTCCGGTTATCCGCACAATGGCTTGCTGGGTTTTCGCAGGCAGCGTATTACCGGTCCACAGAGCCTCTTTCGCGGCCAGGATTCCCCAAAGAAAAAACAGCAGGATTAGTCCGGCGGAACGCATATATTTGTAGGGGAGAAAACAGAGCAGACATGCCAGACAAAATACAATGCCGATACACAACATGCCTGGCAGCATAGGTAATAGCATGAGTGGGAGAATGCCGAGTAATGCACAGGTACTCACCGTTGTTATTTTCATCAATCACCTCCCTGTTACAGGGAGTGTGCAGTACTCTTCGACGGTTGTCTGGCATCAATTTATCGTTATACGACCTGAGTTCCGCAGACATTTAGTGATGGTTGTAACGTACAAATTAACTGGGATGAGGATTCCAGGATAGGTCGACAGAAATGAAAAAAGCACCCATTTGGGTGCTTTTCTCGGCGTTAAGTCTCGCTAAAAACTTAACCGTAAATATTGGCGCGATCGCGCAGTTCTTTACCTGGTTTAAAGTGCGGAACGTATTTCCCTTCCAGATCCACTTTATCGCCGGTCTTCGGATTACGTCCGGTGCGTGGTGCGCGGTAATGCAAAGAGAAGCTGCCGAAACCGCGGATTTCAATACGCTCGCCCTGCGCAAGAGTCGAGGCCATATGTTCCAGCATCTCTTTAACTGCATCTTCAACCGCTTTCGCGGGAATATGAGGTTGCTGGGTTGCAAGTCTTTCAATCAATTCTGACTTGGTCATGATTCCTCCGGTTCCTTAAAGGCATAATTAGCTGCTGCATTGATTAAGGGCGGCCGTAGCCGCCCTTTGTCATTGATTACAGGACGAATCCTGTAATCTGTCAAGCTACTCGTCACCCTTTGTGCCGTTAACAGCACAAAGGATTTAGAGCACTCGATATTACTCGCCTTTAGCTGCTTTGAAAGCTTCAGCCATTGCGTTGTTAGAGAAGTTAGCATCTTCCTGTTTGTTAACAGTTGCGATTGCATCTTTCTCATCAGCTTCGTCTTTAGCACGAACAGACAGGCTGATTGCACGGTTCTTACGATCAACGCCGGTGAATTTAGCTTCAACGTCGTCGCCTACGCTCAGAACCAGAGTTGCATCTTCAACGCGGTCACGTGAAGCTTCAGAAGCGCGCAGGTAACCTTCAACGCCGTCAGCCAGTTCTACGGTTGCGCCTTTAGCGTCAACTGCAGTGACTTTACCGTTTACGATTGCGCCTTTCTTGTTCAGTGCAACCCAGTTGTTGAACGGATCTTCTGCGAGCTGTTTAACGCCCAGAGAGATACGCTCGCGCTCTGCGTCAACCTGCAGAACAACTGCTGCGATTTCGTCGCCTTTTTTGTATTCACGAACTGCTTCTTCGCCTGCAACGTTCCAGGAGATGTCAGACAGGTGAACCAGGCCGTCGATGCCGCCGTCCAGGCCGATGAAGATACCGAAGTCAGTGATAGACTTGATTTTACCTTCAACACGGTCACCCTTGTTGTGGGTTTCCGCGAACTGCTGCCATGGGTTGTTTTTGCACTGCTTCAGACCCAGGGAGATACGACGACGTTCTTCGTCGATATCCAGAACCATAACTTCCACTACATCGCCAACGTTAACAACTTTGGACGGGTGGATGTTTTTGTTGGTCCAATCCATTTCGGAAACGTGAACCAGGCCTTCAACGCCTTCTTCGATTTCAACGAAGCAGCCGTAGTCGGTCAGGTTGGTCACGCGACCAGTCAGTTTGGTACCTTCCGGATAACGCTTAGCGATAGCTACCCATGGATCTTCGCCCAGCTGTTTCAGGCCCAGAGATACACGAGTACGCTCGCGGTCGAACTTCAGCACTTTAACAGTGATTTCGTCGCCAACGTTTACGATTTCGCTCGGATGCTTAACGCGTTTCCATGCCATGTCGGTGATGTGCAGCAGGCCGTCAACGCCACCCAGATCAACGAATGCACCGTAGTCAGTGAGGTTCTTAACGATACCTTTAACTTCCATGCCTTCCTGCAGGTTTTCCAGCAGCTGATCGCGTTCTGCGCTGTTTTCGGATTCGATAACGGCACGACGGGAAACAACAACGTTGTTACGCTTCTGATCCAGCTTGATTACTTTGAATTCAAGCTCTTTGCCTTCCAGGTGCAGCGTGTCGCGGACCGGACGAACGTCTACCAGGGAACCCGGCAGGAACGCGCGAATACCATTCAGCTCAACAGTGAAGCCACCCTTGACTTTGCCATTGATAACACCAGTAACGGTTGCAGCTTCTTCGTAAGCTTTTTCCAGCGTGATCCAAGCTTCGTGACGTTTAGCTTTTTCACGGGACAGCAGGGTTTCACCGAAGCCGTCTTCTACTGCATCCAGAGCAACGTCAACTTCGTCACCAACCTGGATTTCCAGCTCGCCCTGGGCGTTTTTGAACTGCTCTGCCGGAATGGCGGACTCAGATTTCAGACCAGCGTCAACCAGTACTACGTCTTTGTCGATAGCAACAACAACACCACGAACGATGGAACCCGGACGGGTTTCGATTTCTTTTAAGGATTCTTCAAACAGTTGAGCAAAAGATTCAGTCATGTTTAATCTTCAGGTTTCATATTTAACGTCCACCTGGCTCCATGCCGGATGGGGTTGTTTAACATACCCGCTGTCAATCCATTGCAACGGGGGTACTGCAAATTCGGTCGCACTTAAGCGAGAGCCAGTTTTTGGCGCGCGTATTGTAACGCTTTTTCAATCACTTGCTCAATGCTTAATCGGGTTGAATCCAAAACTAAAGCATCAGCAGCGGGAACCAGCGGCGCTACAGCACGGTTACGATCGCGATAATCGCGTTCTTCGATCTCGGCCAAAAGGCGTTCAAAGTTAACACTAAAGCCCTTCTCCTGCAACTGTAGCATACGTCTATGCGCACGTTCTTGCGAGGAGGCGTCCAGAAAAATTTTCACCGGCGCATCCGGGAACACCACGGTGCCCATATCACGTCCATCAGCAATCAGACCTGGGGATTCGCGAAATGCGCGTTGACGACGTAATAACGCTTCACGCACGCGGGGAAACGCCGCAACCTGAGAGGCGGCATTCGCTACTTCCTGAGTACGTATTTCACCGCTGACATCTTCACCTTCAAGAATGACTTCCAGGTTGCCGTCTGTTGAGATAAAACGCACATCAAGGTGTGAGGCAAGCGGTACCAGAGCATCTTCAGATGTTACATCAACATGGTGATGTAACGCTGCGAGCGCCAGTACGCGGTAGATCGCGCCTGAATCTAACAGATGCCACTGCAATGCTTCCGCCATTGCCTTGCACAAGGTGCCTTTACCTGCACCACTTGGGCCATCAATGGTAATAACCGGGGCAATTGCCGTCATCTTTTTCTCCTTAAACGGGCGTACATTAACGTGAACGCCGCGCATTATACGCGCCAACGCCAACGATCGTTATCTTTGTGTGAAAAATGCAGAATCATTGAAGCTGAGTGTAGAATAAATAGGCAATCGGAGATGTCAGAATGTGCCGCACCCGAAAGTGCGGCAATAAAATCAGGCAGATGTACTAATACGAGCCAACTGTTCGAAATAATCCGGGAAGGTTTTGGCGGTACATTTTGGGTCAAGAATGGTCACCGGCGTGTCAGACAGCGCCACCAGCGAGAAACACATCGCCATGCGGTGATCGTTGTAGGTCGCGATGTCCGCAAATTGCAATGTTGCAGGCGGGGTGATGCGGATAAAGTCATGCCCCTCTTCCACTTCCGCGCCCACTTTGCGTAACTCCGTCGCCATCGCGAACAGACGATCGGTCTCTTTGACGCGCCAGTTGTAGATATTACGTAATGTCGTGGTGCCTTTAGCGAACAGCGCCGCCGTTGCAATGGTCATCGCCGCATCAGGAATATGGTTCATATCCATATCCACTGCGTTCAACTCGCCGTGAGTACAGGCAATAAAATCGTCGCCCCATGTAATGGTTGCGCCCATTTTCTCCAGTACATCGGCAAAACGAATATCACCCTGCATGCTGTTGCGGCCAATCCCAGTAACTTTTACCGTACCGCCTTTAATAGCACCTGCCGCGAGGAAATAGGAAGCGGAAGAAGCATCACCTTCAACCAGGTATGCACCTGGTGACTGATACTGCTGCTGCCCCTTCACGACAAAGCGCTGGTAGTTTTGATTTTCAATTTCAACACCAAACGTTTTCATCAGGTTCAGTGTGATATCAATGTAAGGTTTGGATACCAGGTCACCTTTAATTGCGATCGTCGTATCCTGCGGCGCCAGCGGCGCAGTCATCAGCAACGCAGTGAGGAACTGGCTGGAAACGCTACCGTCTACCTCAACCTGGCCTCCGGTAAAGCCACCGCGCAGACGTAAAGGTGGATAGTTTTCCTGCTCCAGATAGTCAATTTTGGCTCCGCCCTGGCGCAGCGCATCAACCAGATGGCCAATCGGGCGCTCTTTCATGCGCGGTTCGCCCGTCAGCACGATGTCATTGCTGCCCAGACATAGCGCTGCGGCCAGCGGGCGCATTGCGGTTCCGGCGTTGCCAAGGAACAGCTCAACTGCACCTTCTGCGTGCAACACACCGCCATTGCCAACTATCTCGCAGCGGGTACGATCGGCAGAAAGGGTATAGCTAATCCCTAACGCATTCAGAGCATTGAGCATATGGCGAACATCATCGCTGTCCAGCAGATTGGTCAGGACAGTGGTGCCATTGGCTAATGCAGCCAGCAGCAAAGCGCGGTTAGAAACACTTTTGGATCCAGGCAGATTGATGGTGCCATCCACCCGCGCAATGGGTTGTAACGTCAGGGATTCCATGAAACTCGACTCTCAAAAACAGACATAAAAACCCCACAGACGGGCTGTGGGGATGAAAAGTACAGCAGATTAGCCGCGGCGGCGTTCGAAATCGACCATGAAATCGGTCAGTGCTTTAACACCTTCAAGCGGCATGGCATTGTAGATGGACGCACGCATACCGCCGACTACACGATGCCCTTTCAGCGCGTGCAGGCCCGCAGCAAAAGACTCTTCCAGGAACAGTTTATCCAATGCGCTGTCAGCCAACTGGAACGGTACGTTCATGCGTGAACGGTTGGATTTCGCCACATCGTTACGGTAGAAATCGCTGTTATCGATTACGCCGTAGAGCAATTCCGCTTTTTGCTGGTTAATTTTATCCATCGCATTAACACCGCCCTGCTTTTTCAGCCATTTAAAGACCAGGCCAGACAGATACCAAGCAAAGGTTGGCGGCGTATTGAACATGGAATCGTTGTCATTCAGCACGGTATAGTCGAGGATTGACGGGCATGAGACATGAGCTTTACCCAGCAAATCTTCACGGACGATGACAATCGTCAGACCGGCCGGGCCGATATTTTTCTGTGCCCCGGCATAAATTACGCCATAACGACTAACGTCAAGCGGTGCGGAAAGAATGGTAGAGGACAGATCCGCCGTGACCACAACGTTGCTGGCAAAATTCGGCGTTTCATCGATCGCAATGCCATCGATGGTTTCGTTCGGGCAATAGTGCAGGTATGCCGCGTTATCAGAAAGTTGCCATTCACTCATCGGCTTAACAGCACGCAGGCCGTCCACGGTGACTTTGGCATCAATAACGTTTGGCGTGCAGTATTTTTTCGCTTCTTTAATTGCGCTGGCGGCCCAATAACCGGCATCGACGTAATCCGCGGTGGTTTTATCGCCCAGAATATTTAACGGGATACCCGCGAACTGCCCGCGACCACCGCCATGGCAGAACAACACTTTATAGTTGGAGGGGATGCTGAGAAGATCGCGAAAATCCTGCTCCGCTTCCTCTGCGACCTGGATGAATTCTTTGCCACGGTGGCTAATTTCCATCACTGACGTGCCAAGACCGTTCCAGTCACAAAGATCCTGTTGAGCCAGTTTAAGTACTTCTGCCGGTAACATTGCCGGACCTGAACTAAAATTGAAGACCTGAGCCATTTCCCCTCACCACGTTGTGTTGTTGTCCAATCAACATCCTGTCATTGACGATAATCCGGTGACAGACATTGGTATAAGTTATTCCTGTGGATATCGGTTTTATCATTCAGTGACACGCGCCGCAATGGGTAAAACTGGCAAGGGTAAAAATGTGTCATCGGTCACACAACAGAATCTATCGGATTGACGGGTAAAAACCGAGATTTTTGCTGTCAGGTAACCCGTTTTGCCCGACTGGCCTTCGACCATTCTGGATTTGCACAGCGCGGACATAATTGATGATCTCCGGCCTTCATTTGCACCACTTCGCTACAACGTATGCAGGCATAGTCCCCTGCTTCAGGTATTACTTTAAATCGTTGCGTACAACGTTTAGGCAAAATACTGAGCCCCGGCTTTACGTCTTCATCGGCAAAGAAGTAGACGCTGATTTGCCCATTCGTCTCCAGAATAGCCAGTTTCACTTGTCCCAATTGCTCCACGCCGTTCAAACGCAGTTCCATAAAGAATTCAAATTCCGTCATATTGGCGCTATTGAGCTTTGACCATGCCAGCTCGCCGTCTTCAATGATCACGACGGGTTTGCCCTCCAGAAGGTCCTCCATTTTTTCACTATGCGCCATTAGCCACATTACCAGCCGATACAGCACAGCAAGAGTAATAAAGACCACCAGCACCGGCAGCATCGGAACATCGTCATAAAACGCCACGTCTCCCGCGGCGGAACCCAGCGTAAGGATGATAAGGACTTCAAAAAGCGACATCTGGCGTACGCCACGACGTCCGGTGATTTTTAAAAACAGAAAAACCAATATAAAGGTGTAAAGGCTGCGTAGCGCAACTTCCCCCAGAAAATCCATGGGCACCTTATCAAGCGCCATACGGTGTAAATCGAAAGCTTTCATTAATATGCTCTAAACGTGATTGGCTGTAAGAAAGCATAGCCAATGCTTTTATTTACGCATGGGCTCCGGCGACGATAGCGCCGTTCATTGAAAACCCGTATCATTGCGCGCTTTCCGTACGACAAAAGTGATTTTCATGACGCAAACATTTATCCCCGGCAAAGATGCCGCTCTGGAAGACTCCATCGCTCGCTTCCAGCAAAAATTGCTCGACCTCGGTTTTCAAATTGAAGAAGCTTCGTGGTTGAATCCCGTCCCTAACGTCTGGTCTGTACATATTCGCGACAAAGAATGCGCTCTGTGCTTCACCAACGGTAAAGGCGCGACAAAAAAAGCGGCGCTGGCTTCTGCGCTGGGCGAATACTTTGAGCGTCTGTCGACTAACTACTTCTTTGCCGATTTCTGGCTGGGCGAAACTATCGCCAATGGCCCCTTCGTACATTACCCGAACGAAAAATGGTTCCCGCTGACTGAAGAAGACGATGTTCCAGAAGGTTTACTGGATGCGCGTCTGCGTGCATTTTACGATCCAGATAACGAACTGACCGGCAGCATGCTTATCGATCTACAGTCTGGTAATGAAGAGCGTGGCGTCTGTGGCCTGCCGTTTACCCGCCAGTCTGATAACCAGACCGTCTACATTCCGATGAATATTATCGGCAACCTGTATGTTTCTAACGGCATGTCTGCGGGTAATACACCTAACGAAGCTCGCGTTCAGGGTCTGTCTGAAGTCTTTGAGCGCCATGTGAAGAACCGTATTATCGCCGAAAGCATCAGCCTGCCGGAAATCCCGGCCGAGGTGATGGCGCGCTATCCGGCAGTGGTGGAGTCCATCGCCACACTGGAAGCGGAAGGTTTCCCGATTTTTGCCTACGATGGCTCGCTGGGCGGCAAGTATCCGGTGATTTGCGTTGTCCTGTTCAACCCGGCCAACGGTACCTGCTTTGCCTCCTTCGGCGCACACCCGGATTTCGGCGTTGCGCTGGAGCGTACCGTGACTGAACTGCTGCAGGGCCGTGGTCTGAAGGATCTTGATGTCTTCACCCCACCGACCTTCGACGATGAGGAAGTGGCAGAACATACCAACCTTGAAACTCACTTCATCGATTCCAGCGGTCTGATCTCCTGGGATCTGTTCAAGCAGGATGCCGACTATCCGTTCGTTGACTGGAATTTCTCCGGCACCACGGAAGAAGAGTTCGCCACCCTGATGGCCATCTTCAATGCTGAAGATAAAGAAGTGTATATCGCTGACTATGAGCACCTGGGCGTTTACGCGTGCCGCATTATTGTTCCGGGAATGTCTGACATCTATCCGGCAGAAGATCTGTGGTTAGCCAACAATGCTATGGGCACCCATCTGCGTGACACCATTCTCTCTCTGCCAGGCAGTGAGTGGGATAAAGAAGACTACCTCAATCTGATTGAACAGTTGGATGAAGAAGGTTTTGACGACTTCACCCGCGTGCGCGAGCTGCTCGGTCTGGCGACCGGTGCGGATAACGGTTGGTACACCCTGCGTATTGGCGAGCTTAAAGTGATGCTGGCGCTGGCCGGTGGCGATCTGGAGCAGGCCCTGGTGTGGACCGAATGGACGATGGAATTTAACGCCTCCGTCTTTAGCGCGGAACGTGCAAACTACTATCGCTGCCTGCAAACATTGTTGCTACTGTCTCAGGAAGAAGACCGTCAGCCGCTGCAGTATCTGAACGCATTCGTCCGCATGTACGGCGCTGAGGCGGTTGAAGCGGCAAGTGCGGCACTGAGTGGTGAAGCGCCGTTTTATGGACTTCAGCCAGTAGACAGCGATCTGCACGCATTCCCGGCACATCAGTCTCTGCTGAAAGCCTATGAGAAATTGCAACGCGCGAAAGCGGCACACTGGTCAAAATAGTGACAAACAACTTGCCTCGAGTAGGCTAAATGTATTGTCTGAGCTATATTACGGGGCGCTTAAAGCGCCCCGTTTTTTATTTTGGTCAAACCAAAAAATAAATGTAAAAGCAAGGTTAAATATTAGTAGTTGATATTAAAAAAATTAGCTTATTAATGTGGTTTTTTATCTCAATTACTCCATTTTAATTAACCGTCCCATAGGAGGCTGAAAGAAAAAATTCAACTCACTTTATAATTTTTAAAATTTATTTTTATATAGATAATCAACATGTTACACCGTAATCGCATAAAAACCATGCGTCTTACGGGCCTATAAGCCAGGCGAGATATGATCTATATCAAATTCTCATCTATAATGCTTTGTTAGTATCTCGTCGCCGACTTAATAAAGAGAGAGTTAGTGTGAAAGCTGACAACCCTTTTGATCTTATTCTACCTGCTGCAATGGCCAAAGTTGCCGAAGAAGCAGGCGTCTATAAAGCAACGAAACATCCGCTTAAGACGTTCTATCTGGCAATTACTGCCGGTGTATTCATTTCAATTGCCTTTGTTTTCTATATCACCGCCACAACCGGCACTGGTACTATGCCTTTCGGCATGGCGAAATTAGTAGGTGGTATCTGCTTTTCCCTGGGGCTGATCCTTTGTGTTGTCTGCGGTGCAGACCTCTTCACTTCAACCGTACTGATCGTCGTTGCTAAAGCCAGTGGTCGTATTACCTGGGGTCAGTTAGCGAAAAACTGGCTTAACGTTTATGTCGGCAACCTGATTGGCGCCCTGATCTTTGTGTTACTCATGTGGCTTTCTGGCGAGTATATGACCGCCAACGGCGCATGGGGGCTCAACGTTCTGCAAACAGCCGACCACAAAGTGCACCATACTTTTGTTGAGGCAGTGAGCCTTGGTATCCTGGCTAACCTGATGGTGTGTCTGGCCGTATGGATGAGCTACTCGGGCCGCAGCCTGATGGACAAAGCGTTTATCATGGTATTACCGGTCGCAATGTTTGTTGCCAGCGGTTTTGAGCACAGTATCGCAAACATGTTTATGATCCCTATGGGTATTGTAATACGCGATTTCGCCACCCCGGAATTCTGGACCGCAGTTGGGTCTTCTCCGGAGAATTTTTCTCACCTGACCGTGATGAATTTCATCACCGATAACCTGATTCCGGTTACGATCGGTAACATTATCGGCGGCGGTTTGTTGGTCGGGTTGACATACTGGGTCATTTATCTGCGTGGTAACGATCATCATTAATCTGTTGATGCCCATTACACGCAGTAAATAAAAAATCCACTTAAGAAGGTAGGTGTTACATGTCCGAGCTTAATGAAAAGTTAGCCACAGCCTGGGAAGGTTTTACCAAAGGTGATTGGCAGAATGAAGTAAACGTACGTGACTTCATTCAGAAAAACTACACTCCGTATGAGGGTGACGAGTCCTTCCTGGCTGGCGCAACTGATGCGACCACTGCACTGTGGGACAGCGTGATGGAAGGCGTTAAACAGGAAAACCGCACTCACGCGCCTGTTGACTTTGACACCTCCGTTGCTTCTACCATCACTTCTCACGACGCTGGCTACATCAACAAAGCGCTCGAGAAGATTGTTGGTCTGCAGACTGAAGCTCCGCTGAAACGTGCGATCATTCCGTTTGGCGGCATCAAAATGGTTGAAGGTTCCTGCAAAGCGTACAATCGCGAACTGGACCCGATGCTGAAAAAAATCTTCACCGAATACCGCAAAACCCACAACCAGGGCGTATTCGATGTTTACACCAAAGACATTCTGAACTGCCGTAAATCCGGTGTTCTGACTGGTCTGCCAGATGCGTATGGCCGTGGCCGTATCATCGGTGACTACCGTCGCGTTGCGCTGTACGGTATCGACTACCTGATGAAAGACAAATACGCTCAGTTCGTCTCTCTGCAGTCCGATCTGGAAAACGGCGTAAACCTGGAAGCAACTATCCGTCTGCGTGAAGAAATCGCTGAACAGCACCGCGCTCTGGGTCAGATCAAAGAAATGGCTGCTAAATATGGCTGCGATATCTCTGGTCCGGCTACCAACGCTCAGGAAGCTATCCAGTGGACTTACTTCGGCTACCTGGCCGCAGTTAAATCTCAGAACGGTGCAGCAATGTCCTTCGGTCGCGTATCCACCTTCCTGGATGCTTACATCGAACGTGACCTGAAAGCAGGCAAAATCACCGAGCAAGACGCACAGGAAATGATCGACCACCTGGTCATGAAACTGCGTATGGTTCGTTTCCTGCGTACTCCTGAATATGATGAACTGTTCTCCGGTGACCCGATTTGGGCAACTGAATCAATCGGTGGTATGGGCGTTGATGGCCGTACTCTGGTTACCAAAAACAGCTTCCGATTCCTGAACACCCTGTACACCATGGGTCCTTCTCCGGAGCCGAACATCACTGTTCTGTGGTCTGAAAAACTGCCTCTGAACTTCAAGAAATTCGCCGCTAAAGTGTCCATCGACACCTCTTCTCTGCAGTACGAGAACGATGACCTGATGCGTCCGGACTTCAACAACGATGACTACGCTATCGCTTGCTGCGTAAGCCCGATGGTTGTTGGTAAACAAATGCAGTTCTTCGGTGCGCGTGCAAACCTGGCGAAAACCATGCTGTACGCAATCAACGGTGGCGTTGATGAAAAACTGAAAATGCAGGTTGGTCCTAAATCTGAACCGATCAAAGGCGACGTTCTGAACTTCGACGAAGTTATGGACCGCATGGATCACTTCATGGATTGGCTGGCTAAACAGTACGTCACCGCGCTGAACGTTATCCACTACATGCACGACAAGTACAGCTACGAAGCCTCTCTGATGGCGCTGCACGACCGTGACGTTATCCGCACCATGGCGTGTGGTATCGCTGGTCTGTCCGTTGCTGCTGACTCCCTGTCTGCAATCAAATATGCGAAAGTTAAACCGATTCGTGACGAAGACGGTCTGGCTATCGACTTCGAAATCGAAGGCGAATACCCGCAGTTTGGTAACAACGACTCTCGCGTTGATGACATGGCGGTTGACCTGGTAGAACGTTTCATGAAGAAAATTCAGAAACTGACTACTTATCGTAACGCTATCCCGACTCAGTCTGTTCTGACCATCACCTCTAACGTGGTTTATGGTAAGAAAACTGGTAACACCCCAGATGGTCGTCGTGCTGGCGCGCCGTTCGGACCGGGTGCTAACCCAATGCACGGTCGTGACCAGAAAGGTGCTGTTGCCTCTCTGACCTCCGTTGCTAAACTGCCGTTTGCTTACGCTAAAGATGGTATTTCTTACACCTTCTCTATCGTTCCGAACGCTCTGGGTAAAGACGACGAAGTTCGTAAGACCAACCTGGCTGGTCTGATGGATGGTTACTTCCACCACGAAGCGTCCATCGAAGGTGGTCAGCACCTGAACGTGAACGTCATGAACCGCGAAATGCTGCTGGATGCGATGGAACATCCGGAAAAATATCCGCAGCTGACCATCCGCGTTTCTGGCTACGCAGTACGTTTTAACTCCCTGACTAAAGAACAGCAGCAGGACGTTATTACTCGTACCTTCACTCAGACCATGTAATTGGTTTTGACTGAAATCGTACTTTAAAAAGCGTACAATAAAGGCTCCACGTAAGTGGGGCCTTTTTAATAGCCTGCTTTGTCAGCTATCTATACTTATATACTCGATGGATTTCGAGTTGCATTGAGGCGGCAACGGAGTGAATCCCCTGGAGCGTACAGAAGTACGTGACTGGGGTGAGCGAAGGAAGCTAACAAAGATGCAGCTTGAAAGACGAAAAGTATGGATAGCAGCCAAAACAGACTCGACACAGTTAATAACTGTGCACTAACACTGGCCCCGGATGGGCCACACCTGGAGAAACACCGCAATGTCAGTTATTGGTCGCATTCACTCCTTTGAATCCTGTGGCACTGTTGATGGCCCGGGCATCCGCTTTATTACCTTCTTTCAGGGCTGCCTGATGCGCTGCCTGTATTGCCATAACCGTGACACGTGGGATACACACGGCGGTAAAGAAGTCACCGTCGACGAATTAATGAAAGAGGTGGTGACCTATCGCCACTTTATGAACGCATCCGGCGGCGGCGTGACGGCGTCTGGCGGCGAAGCTATCCTGCAAGCTGAATTCGTACGTGACTGGTTCCGCGCTTGTAAAAAAGAAGGTATTCATACCTGTCTGGATACCAACGGTTTTGTTCGCCGCTACGATCCGGTGATCGATGAGCTGCTGGAAGTCACCGACCTGGTCATGCTCGATCTCAAACAGATGAACGATGAAATCCATCAGAATCTGGTCGGCGTATCTAACCATCGTACGCTGGAGTTCGCGCGTTACCTGTCAAACAAAGACATCAAAGTGTGGATCCGCTATGTTGTCGTACCTGGCTGGTCTGATGACGATGACTCCGCACACCGCCTCGGAGAATTTACCCGCGATATGGGTAACGTTGAAAAAATCGAGCTGCTGCCTTACCACGAGCTGGGCAAACACAAATGGGTAGCAATGGGCGAAGAGTACAAACTGGATGGCGTCAAACCACCGAAGAAAGAGACCATGGAGCGCGTGAAGGGCATTCTCGAGCAATATGGACATAAAGTGATGTATTAAGTTTTAGCCACCACGAAACGGCTGCCCTGAACGGCAGCCGTTTTGCTATCTAAGCGACAACCACTCGAATTAAAGGAAAGGACGCCATGCGGTTATTCATTTCTGGCATGTTGCTGTTATCTGCCCAATACGTAAATGCCGCCAGCAACTGTGATATCAACGCCATTGTGCAACATGCGTGGCCGGATGCAAAACTGACAGCGGAAGGCAAGCTACTCACACAGCATAATCAGGTTATCGATATCACAGGTAACTCACCGCAAAGCGCAATTTGCCGTGTCTGGCCAGCCCACCCAGAACTGACCCTAGCGGCGATTCCGCTGATGGCACAACAATATAGCGATTACGATCGCATTGGCGATCTGGAGCTTCTGGTACTGGATTCCACAAGCCTCGACGTAAAACAGCGGCTACACCTGCCCGAACGTATGAATGACGATGCCATTCAAATTACCGGTCTGGCGCTGGATACTGCGCGCTGGAAAGTTACCCCAGATCAGACCGCATTTGGCTTACGAGTCGCCCGCACCGGCAGTTCCCGTGTAAATCCTTTTAGTGAAGATGCGCTATCGCTGTTTGTTATTGAAAATAATCAACTACGGGCGGTATTAAACGGAATCGTACTTGAGAATAGCACCGGTGAATGGGACGGGAACTGTGTGGGAACATTCCACGATATTAAACGCACCCTTGCCCTTGCGCCTGATTCACATAATGGGTACATCGATATTCGGGTAAACGAGAAAAACGTGGAATCAACGGCCTATACAGACGCCAACGAGCAGTGCGCATCAAAGGATAAACCGGGGAAAGCCAGTTGGGTACTGCGTTATGATGGCAAACAGTATGCCATCCCAAAAGAACTGTCCCCGTTGTTTTGAGAGGCAAAGCAGGAGATAGCATCACTATCTCCTGCTCTTCTGCCACACTTGTCTTTAGCGTCCTCTTCTCGCCAGTAGCGGGAAAATCAATCCCAGCCCAACCAGCACAAATGGCGTCACGATATTCAGCGTGAGCTGGAATGTCCACTCAGGGGTAAAGGCTTCCATTTTCGGGAAAATCCCGGTCAGACAGGCAAATGCGGTAAAGGCAAAGCACCAGATCCCCACGGTCATCGCAAGCGAGCGGTTGCGAATAAAGACATATTCCGATTTATATTTTTGCGCCAGGCGAATAACGGCAATGAACGCCACAAACACCCATAAATAACGCAATGGCATCACGACAGAGTTAAGATTCAATAGCCATTTATACAGGTTGTTCATATCGCCAATTCCCAGTGTTGGCAACATAATCAGAATCGCCACCAGCACCAGCGTCAGAATATAACCATTTACCGGCGTACCGGAAGCGTTGGTTTTACACAGGCTCTCGGGAATATATTTACGATCAGCATCACCCAGCAGAACTTTAAGCGGTGCATCAATAGAAAATACCAATGCCGCAATCTGTCCCAGCGTATTGGCAATCGCGTAAATAACCATCAGCGAATTACCCATACCATAATACTCACCCAATTTCTGGAAGGCGTAATATTGACCATTCGTCATCAGGTCATCTGGAATATGCCGGGAGTCAAACATCATTCCCATAGCCAGCGACCCGAGAATCGCGCATACCGCTACCATAACAGCCAGAACGAGCATCCCTTTTGGAAATTCTTTGCCCGGATTACGTGTCTGATTAACGTATGGCGAAATTTTCTCCGCACCGCCCACGGCAAAGACCAGCATGGAGATCGTGGTAATGTAGGTAAAATCGATGTGCGGGATAAACGATTCCCAGGTGATATTGGTTGTCGCTATTTGCACATCCGTAATTGCAGGCGCGGTTACCGCCATCACGACATACAAAATGGACATCACAAACATCGCGATGCCTGCAACTGACCCAACAATTTTCAGTGACTTCATGCCACGGGACGCAACCCACATGAAAAAGACAAACAGCGCCAGCGTCAGCCCCTGCAACGCCACGACGGTGTACTCTTTAATCAACGAACCATCGCCCTTCAGCGCCCATCCCAGCGCAATCAGAATAGCCTGCGGTTTTTGCGCCAGATAAGGTATATGAACAACCCAA
Source organism: Citrobacter sp. Cpo045 (assembly GCF_030332875.1). Lineage (NCBI taxonomy): Bacteria > Pseudomonadati > Pseudomonadota > Gammaproteobacteria > Enterobacterales > Enterobacteriaceae > Citrobacter > Citrobacter sp. Cpo045. The sequence continues at coordinate 24,256 of NZ_JAOWGZ010000105.1, read as the reverse complement.
TAGGTCCAGGCAGCAAGATAGGCCAACCCTGGCCCCATAGTATGTTTAATCCAGGTACTGACGCCGCCTTTACCCTCTTTAAAGGTTGAGCCAAGCTGCCCGACGATCAACGCATAAGGAATAAAATAGAGCGCGAAAATAAATATCCAGGAGGAGACAACAACCAATCCCTGATTAGCATAGTTGTTGACGACGTTACCAAAACCCCAGACGGTAATAAATGACATTAATGCAATGTTGTACCATCGCAATTGTTTTTCCTGCACACCAGCCATACGCAATCCTTTGTGGAAGCTTTTTGATTATCAATATATGAGGCGTGGGATTATGCGCGGTAAAATGAGCGAGCGGAAACGGCAGGATGTAAAACTATAACCTTCTGCACACTTTATTTTCAGGACAGACGTGTGCGATTAAATAATGCAGGTTCCCATAAAGCATACATAAACAGTATGTATGGGAACCTGTTCATATTCTGTTAAATCAGGTCAAATGTGCGCAATGGAATTGGGCGTATGGCCCGTCTTACGCAGCAGCATTAGTAAATAAATAAACGATACGCTGGCGATCATGATAAACAGCAAGCTATCTGAATAATTCTGCATCAGCATCGCAGTAAACGAAGGTCCCAGCAGACTGCCCACGGTATAGCTCAATAGCAATGCCTGATTCATGGCGACCAACTGATGATGTTCCACCTTTTCACAGGCCCAGGCCATCGCGACCGGATAGAGGGTAAAGCCTGCCGCACCCAACATAAACAACGCGGGTGCCATCGCCGCCTGGTTCAGCATGGCGATACTCCCGACGATCACCACGAAGACCTGGACGCGTAAAACCAGCAGACGTCCCAGCTTATCCGCCAGACGGCCAATCGGCCATTGCCCCAGAATACCGGCACTTACCAGAACCGCCATCCAGAAACCAATGCTGGCGTTGCTCACCCCCTGATGGTTGAGATACAGCGGCATCAGGCCATACAAAGACCCCAGCACGATCCCGGAAATAATGCAGCCATTAACGCCCAGGCGCGCCTGACGCAACCTCAGCATGGAGACAATAGGCGTAGACTGCTGTTCATCGCCCTGCTGATTAGCAATGCGCGTAAAGAGCAGTGGCAAAACACCCGCCAGGATAGTACCCGTCACCCACGGCAGGACGTTCATCAATTCTGTTGATACTTTACTAACCAGCAGTTGGCCTAAAAACGTTCCCACATAATAGATCATCATATAGGCGGCAAGTAACCGTCCGCGATTACGGGACGTCCCGCTGCACATCAGCGCGCTTTCCACGACCACCCAGATCATGGCGCAGCCAACACCGGCGATAAAACGCCATGTCATCCAGCTCCAGAATCCCACCATAATCCCCAACCCGACACAGCCCGCGGCAAAAATAAGCGAGGCGATGTAATAGCTGCGGTTAAAACCAAGGTGTTTTATTAAATACCCTGTCAGCAACGTCCCTACCAGATTACCGGTAAAGTAAGACGAGCTCACCACGCCTACCTGCCAGGTAGGCAGATTTTCATGGGCGAGCCAAAGCGGGACGAGCGTGTTTAACACAGCGATCGCCAGGGTCAACAGAAGTAGCCCGCACAGCAATAGCATGACGGGACGGGTATAGGTGGACATGAATAAAAACCGTGAGGAAGTTCAAATTTCATGCGCATCATGCCACTGCTAAAAACATTGTCAATCGGCGGAATCAGAGGGCTGAGGCGCTTTCTGGTCGATCGATTTGCATTACTGATTCTTAATGTGAATAGATAAAAAATACAAAAACACATCTGCTTGTTTTTATTGATCTAAAACAAAAATCTCGCGTTACGTTCAGTCGAAAAATTTCATGGACTCCCCTTACTTTTATTTCTTACTAAACTCTATGCGGGATGCTGAGCTGCATTGTCTTCAAAATAGAACAGTGAGTTCTTATTTATCTATCTAATCCAAATATCGTTCTTTTCGTAGACTTAAACTCATCAAATTTCCCCCACTGATACTGAACAGGAGAAATACCATGACTAAACCTTACGTAAGACTTGATAAAGACAATGCGGCAGTACTGCTGGTCGACCATCAGGCTGGCCTGCTCTCTCTGGTTCGGGATATCGATCCCGATAAATTTAAAAACAACGTGCTTGCGCTCGGTGACTTAGCAAAATACTTCAACCTCCCAACCATTCTGACAACCAGTTTTGAGACAGGACCAAACGGACCGCTGGTACCGGAACTGAAAGCTCAATTTCCAGATGCGCCCTACATTGCTCGCCCAGGAAACATTAACGCATGGGATAACGAAGATTTCGTGAAAGCAGTAAAAGCGACCGGCAAAAAGCAGCTGATTATCGCTGGTGTCGTGACGGAAGTTTGCGTCGCTTTCCCAGCGCTCTCGGCTATTGAAGAAGGTTTTGACGTCTTTGTTGTCACCGATGCTTCAGGCACGTTTAATGAAATTACCCGCCATTCAGCATGGGATCGGATGTCTCAAGCAGGCGCTCAATTGATGACATGGTTCGGAGTAGCATGCGAACTGCACCGCGACTGGCGCAACGATATCGAAGGTCTGGCGACGTTGTTCTCTAATCACATTCCGGATTATCGCAATCTGATGACCAGCTATGACACGTTAACTAAGCAGAAGTAAAGACTGGGGCAAAACCCTGACCTGACATGTAGCCGGATAGCGCGCAGCTTTAAGGCCTACGGATATTGTAGGCTTGATAAAGCACGAGGCGCCATCCGGCGTATTATGGATTAACTCGCCACCGCCATACCGACGGTCATATGCAGCCCGTAGAACACGCCACGACCAATCAGCTCGCCGACTAACAGCAGAAAAAACGCGACAGAAAGCAACGGAACGGCAGGCTGGTAACCCTTCACTTGCGGTACTATCCAGCAGCACAACGCTAACGCCAGTGCCACAATCCGCCACGCCATCAGCGAACCGTAATCCGGAACCAGCGCAGAGGCCTGTTGAATAGAACTATGGATCGTCGCCAGTTCAGTCCCCTGCATTACCGACATGATGGCACTCACGACCAGAGCAAGCACTGATATAGCCGGCAGCAGGCGCATCGCCCAACCATCCACGCCAGCAATTCTCAGTAACAGATATCCCAGCAGCGGACCGCCCATAAACATCGTCAGGAAGAATCCCAGCGGTGTCCAGACGCTGTACCAGGTCGGTACGGTATCGATGGTGTTATACACGCGCACCATCATCCAGACAAAAACCACACCCAGCACCATGGTGACAACTAACCACAGATTGCGTAATGCGGGCGACATTTTCTTCAACATAGCCAGCAGCCAGCCGATACCGCCAACGGCAAAGAAGAGTGAGCCGCTGGCAATTTCGTTACTCAACGCAGATGACCCAACGCGATTGAGTGAGTTAAAGGCGCGCATCGGTGAGCCCAAATGGAGCATGGAAGCAATAAATCCAATGCCCATTAATACCCACAGCCCAAACATGCAGGTAATTACGCGTTGCTGCGATTCTGGGCGTAAGCCCCCTTTCATCAACGCCAGCGCCAGAACAATAAAACCGCCAACCACACACTGTCCGAAGACCGTGAAGATCATCAGCGGCCATTCATGCCATCCACTTCCCATCTTACACCTCCTTCGGATTAGCCAGATAACCTGTGGTATCCCCGGTCGGGCGGCTATTGGCGTTAGGTTTGATGACAATGCTCGGTTTGGTAAAGTGCGCGCCCGGCAGTGGCGCAACCGCAGCCAAAGTACCGTGTTTTTTGCGCAGTTCATCAATTGGTCCAAAATCCAGCGCACGCAGTGGACAGGACTCGACGCAAATAGGTTTCTTACCTTCAGCGACGCGCTCATGGCAACCATCGCATTTGGTCATGTGCCCTTTGTCAGCATTGTACTGTGGTGCACCGTAAGGACAGGCCATGTGGCAATAGCGGCAGCCGATGCACACATCTTCATCGACAACGACAAAGCCATCTTCACGTTTGTGCATCGCACCGCTCGGACACACCTTGGTACAGGCCGGGTCTTCACAGTGGTTACACGCAATGGAGAGGTAATAGGCAAAGACGTTCTGATGCCAGACGCCGTTGTCTTCCTGCCAGTCACCGCCCGCGTACTCATAAATGCGGCGGAAGCTGACTTCAGGGGTTAAATTTTTGAAATCTTTGCACGCCAGTTCGCAGGTTTTGCAACCGGTGCAACGGCTGGAATCAATAAAAAATCCATACTGGGTTGTCATCGGTTACTCCTTACACCTTTTCAACCTGAACAAGGTTCGTGTGTGATGGGTTCCCCTTCGCGAGAGGAGACGGACGCTGGGTCGTCAGGACGTTAATACAACCGCCCTGGTCCACGCGTTTTGCGTCCGGGTCATACCACGCCCCTTCGCCCAATGCCACCACGCCAGGCATCATACGCGGCGTTACTTTCGCCTCGATGTGCACTTCACCACGATCGTTAAAGATGCGCACCTTGTCGCCGTTGTTAATGCCGCGTCGCTGTGCATCCATCGGGTTGATCCACATTTCCTGACGGCAGGATGCTTTCAGAACATCCACGTTGCCATAGGTCGAGTGGACGCGAGACTTATAGTGGAAGCCGGTCAACTGCAGAGGGAATTTCTCCACCAGCGGGTCGTTTAAGCTCTCAAAACCTGGGGTATAAATCGGCAGTGGATCAATCACATCACCTTCCGGCAGTTCCCAGGTTGACGCGATCTCGGCAAGCTGCTGCGAATAAATTTCGATCTTACCTGACGGCGTGGTCAGCGGATTGGCGTTAGGATCCTCACGGAACGCCTTGTAGGCCACGTGATGTCCCTGTGGGTCGCGCTGTTTAAAGATCCCCTGTTTGCGGAATTCTTCAAACGTTGGCAGTTCAGGAATGGCTTTGCGCGACTGCTCGTACAGATGACGCATCCACTCTTCCTGAGTACGACCTTCTGTAAACTGCTGCTCAACACCAAGGCGTTTCGCTAGCTCACTGGTCATCTGGTAGATAGTCTTGCATTCGAAGCGTGGTTTGATCGCCTGATCGGTGAAAATCACATACGACATATTTCCGCAGGAGGCATCCAGTGCGAAGTCCATTTGCTCCGAAGCGGTGCAGTCCGGCAGCAAAATATCCGCGTATTTCGCCGAGGAGGTCATATGGCAGTCGATGACAACGATCATCTCGCACTTCTTATCATCCTGTAGGATTTCATGTGTGCGGTTGATATCAGAGTGCTGGTTAATCAGACAGTTACCGGCATAGTTCCAGATCATCTTAATCGGAACATCGAGCTTATCTTTGCCACGAACACCGTCACGCAGCGCCGTCATCTCCGGACCTCGCTCAATGGCGTCCGTCCACATAAACATAGAGATGCTGGTTTCGACTGGGTTTTCCAGCGTAGGCATACGTTCAAACGGCAAACTGTATGAGCCCTCACGCGCCCCGCTGTTGCCGCCGTTAATCCCAACGTTACCGGTAAGGATTGCCAGCATAGAAATGGCACGAGTCGCTATTTCACCGTTAGCATGACGCTGCGGTCCCCACCCCTGACTGATATATGCCGGTTTAGCGCTACCGATTTCACGTGCCAGTTTGACGATTCGATCAGCAGGAATACCGGTAATTTGCGCTGCCCATTCCGGGGTCTTGGCGATACCGTCTTTGCCCTGCCCAAGAATATACGCCTTATAGTGACCGTTTTTCGGTGCGTCGGCCGGTAAGGTTTTCTCGTCGTAACCCACGCAGTATTTATCAAGGAACGGTTGATCAACCATGTTTTCGGTGATCAGCACATACGCCAGACCATTCACCAATGCCGCATCGGTACCTGGGCGGATCGGGATCCATTCATCCTCACGACCCGCGCCGGTATCCGTGTAGCGGGGATCGATAATGATCATGCGGGCATTGGATTTTTGTCGCGCCTGTTCAAGGTAATAGGTTACCCCACCCCCGCTCATACGGGTTTCACCTGGGTTATTCCCGAACAGAACCACCAGCTTGCTGTTTTCAATGTCGGACGGGCTGTTACCGTCTGCCCAGCCGCCGTAGGTGTAATTCAACCCGGCAGCGATTTGCGCTGAAGAGTAGTCACCGTAGTGGTTAAGGTAGCCGCCGCAGCAGTTCATCAGACGTGCTACCAGCGTTTTTCCTGGCGGCCAGGAGCGTGTCAGGGTGCCGCCCAGCGTACCCGTGCCGTAGTTCAGGTAGATAGACTCGTTGCCGTAGTCTTTAATAAGACGCTGCATATTGCTGGCAATGATGTCGTAGGCTTCATCCCAACTGATGCGCTCAAATTTGCCTTCTCCACGTTTGCCGACGCGTTTCATCGGGTATTTCAGCCGGTCGGGATTATAAACGCGACGACGCATGGAGCGACCACGCAGACAGGCGCGTACCTGGTGCAAGCCGTCATAGTTGTCATCACCGGTGTTGTCGGTTTCAACATACTTTATTTCACCGTCTACCACGTGCATACGCAGAGGACAGCGGCTACCACAGTTCACCGTACACGCGCTCCATATGACTTTCTCATTGGCCTGTGTCGGATTAAGGGCTTCTGCAGCATTTGCAATACGGGTAAATGGCAGGGTAAACGCGCTACTGGCCACCGCCAGTCCGCCTATCGCCGTCGTTTTCACCAAACCTCGGCGACTAACCTCAGCTGCCAGCATGGCATCGGGGATCTTAGTTTTCATAGTGGCTCACTCTGCTGCTCACAATAAACAAAAGAGAAATACTCGTTATATAGATTTTTATATAGCGTTAATATCAATATACAGACTGGTAGATACTGAATTTGCGAAAAGACAGAGATAAATACTGACTTTCATTCGAAGGCAGTATTACTCCTATGGAGGTAGGTGTTATTGTCCGACGTCAAACGGGCATAAAAAAAGCGCCCTGAGGCGCTTTTTTAGCAAAGAAAGGTAGCTTAGCCGATAAATTCCAGGCCATTCATGTACGGACGTAACACTTCCGGAACCTGAATACGGCCATCAGCCTGCTGATAGTTTTCCATCACCGCAACCAGCGTACGTCCAACCGCCAGACCGGAACCGTTCAGCGTATGTACTAAACGGGTCTTTTTGTCGGATTTGCTACGGCAACGCGCCTGCATACGACGAGCCTGGAAATCCCACACGTTGGAGCAAGAGGAGATTTCGCGATAGGTGTTCTGCGCCGGGATCCACACTTCCAGATCGTACGTTTTGCATGCGCCGAAGCCCATGTCGCCTGTGCACAGGATGATCTTACGGTACGGCAGGCCCAGCAGCTGAAGAACCTTCTCAGCATGGCCGGTCATCTCTTCCAGCGCGTCCATAGAGTCTTCCGGGCGAACGATCTGCACCATTTCAACTTTATCGAACTGGTGCATACGGATCAGACCACGGGTATCACGACCGTAAGAACCTGCTTCAGAACGGAAGCACGGCGTATGCGCGGTCATTTTGATCGGCAGCGCATCTTCGTCAATGATTTCGTCGCGAACCAGGTTGGTCAGCGGAACTTCTGCCGTTGGGATCAGCGCATAGTTGCTGCTGTCAGCTTCTTCATCCAGCGGACGGGTGTGGAACAGATCGCCAGCAAATTTCGGCAGTTGCCCTGTTCCGTACAGCGTGTCATGGTTAACCAGATACGGAACGTAGTTTTCGCTGTAACCATGCTGTTCGGTATGCAGATCCAGCATGAACTGAGACAGCGCACGGTGCATGCGCGCGATCTGCCCTTTCATCACGACGAAACGAGAGCCGGTAAGCTTAACCGCAGCGGCAAAATCAAGACCCGTGTGCATTTCACCCAGGGTAACGTGATCGCGCACTTCGAAATCAAACTCACGCGGAGTACCCCAACGGCTGACTTCAACGTTGTCATTTTCATCTTTACCCACCGGAACGTCGTCCGCTGGCAGGTTAGGAATGGTCAGCGCAATGTCGCGGATCTCGGCCTGTAAGGTATCAAGTTCAGCTTTCGCGGCATCCAGCTCTTCGCCCAGTTTGTTCACTTCCAGACGTAAAGACTCGATATCTTCCCCGCGCGCTTTTGCCTGGCCGATGGATTTCGATCGAGAGTTACGCTCTGCCTGCAGGTTTTCAGTTTGTACCTGCAGAACTTTACGACGCTCTTCAAGAGCGCGCAGCTTATCTACATCCAGCTTAAAGCCCCGGCTTGCCAGTTTTTCTGCGACTGCGTCTGGCTCATTACGCAGCAGATTGGGATCGAGCATGCTTATCCTGTGCTTATCGAATTAAAATAGGAGAAAGTGACCACAGCCTGCGGTCACAGGGATACAGAGACAACATTACCGCAACGATAACACTAACGGTAGCGTTTTATAGGGCTATTTTGATCCTGTCCGGCGAGCCAGGCGAGCTTTTCGCCAATCTTGCCTTCAAGACCTCTGTTTGTGGGGTGATAATAGCGCGTTTGTGCCATTTCCTGCGGGAAGTACTCTTCTCCGGCGGCATAGGCATTTGGTTCATCATGGGCGTAACGATACTCCTGACCATAGCCCATTTCTTTCATCAGCTTAGTTGGCGCATTGCGCAGGTGGACTGGCACGTCGTAATCCGGACGTTCGCGGGCATCAGCCAGCGCGGCTTTGAAGGCGGTGTAAACCGCATTACTTTTCGGCGCGCAGGCCAGATAAACAATCGCCTGAGCAATCGCTCGTTCACCTTCCGCGGGTCCCACACGGGTAAAGCAGTCCCATGCGGAAATTGCCACCTGCATGGCGCGAGGGTCGGCATTGCCGACATCTTCAGAGGCAATGGCCAGACAGCGACGGGCAACATACAGCGGGTCACCGCCTGCACTAATGATGCGCGCATACCAATAAAGCGCCGCATCCGGGGCGCTGCCGCGAACCGATTTGTGTAATGCGGAGATGAGATCGTAAAAACGATCGCCTTTATTATCGAAGCGTGCGCTGCGTTCACCGGCAATTTCAGTGAGCAATTCTGGTTTCAATACGCGCTTGCCAGAATCATCAACTTCGGCCATATCGGCCATCATTTCCAGCGTATTCAGCGCTCGCCGTGCGTCACCATTAACCAGTTCGGCAATCGCCCGACGCGTCTCTGGTGGCAGTACGATATCCTGGCCGCCGTAACCCCGGGCTTTATCTGACATCGCCTGGTCCAGCACCTGTTCAATATCGTCGGTGGTTAACGATTTCAGTAAATAAACACGCGCCCGCGACAACAGTGCCGAGTTCAGTTCAAACGAGGGATTTTCAGTGGTGGCGCCAATAAACGTGATGGTACCGTCTTCAATATGCGGTAAAAACGCATCCTGTTGGCTTTTATTAAAACGGTGAACTTCGTCCACGAACAGGATCGTACGTCGACCCGCGTTACGATTCTGACGCGCCCGCTCAATCGCTTCACGAATTTCTTTTACACCAGACGTGACCGCCGAAATTCGTTCAACATCGGCGTTAGCGTAACGGGCAATAACTTCGGCTAGCGTGGTTTTCCCCGTCCCCGGCGGACCCCATAAAATCATAGAGTGCAGGTGCCCGGCCTCGATGGCGCGCGGCAAGGGTTTACCCGCAGCCAGCAGATGCTGCTGGCCGATGTACTGCGCTAAATTTTCTGGCCGCATACGTGCGGCCAGTGGCTGAAAGGTATTATCAGAAAAGTCGAGCGACAGATTGCTCACTCACACGCCTCTACTTACGTTGATCGTCAACCGTTACACCTTGCGGCGGGGTAAAGGTGAATTTCGAAGGTTCAATCGCACCATTTTGCTGGGATTTAAGCTGATAGCTGCTGCGCTGATCGTCTTGCTCAACGGCACTGAACTGATGGATCGTCCCGTCCCGCCCAACATTGATAGTAAACTGCTTCAGGTTACCGCTGCTGGTTTTTGGCGTCAGCACGAAATCATCGCCGTTTTGCTTAATATTGTACTGTTGCCAGTCGCTGGCCTGGTTACGCGCAATCAGCATAAACGGCGTGTTGCCCGTGGCGTCTTTCAACCAGGTCGCTGTCGCCTGCTCAACAAACGGGTTAAAGAACCACAGCGTTTTACCATCGGAAACCAGAATGCTCTCGTCAGGCTGCGTCATATGCCAGTTAAACAGATTAGGGCGTTTAACCCATAAGTCGCCCTGACCTTCCTGCACCGCAGCGCCGCTACCGTCCGTGACCTTCTGAGTAAAGCTGGCATGGAAGCTACTGACTTTATCCAGACGGCTTTTCAGGTCGCTGGCAGCATCAGCCCAGACGCTGCTCACCACAAAGCTAGACAGTAATGCACAGGTGATTGCGATTCTTTTCATCGTTATTCCTCAAAATACGTCACTCCCAACGGGGAGATCCCTCTGCTATCCATTTCAGGCCAAAAATCAGCATGAGGAAAGTAGAAAATACTGAATTACTTAACTTTGCAATCATTCGAAGGGCGGCGGAGCCAGCACTTCACGATTACCATTATGCCCTTGTTCGCTGACTATTCCCTGCGCTTCCATCTGTTCGATGATGCGCGCCGCTCGGTTGTAACCGATACGGAACTGACGCTGGACGCCGGAGATTGAGGCTTTGCGTTTCTGAGTAACAAAGTTCACAGCCTGATCGAACAGCGGATCCAGTTCTTCGCCACCATCAAAGCCGCCACCGCCGCCTTCGCTTTCGCTGTCAGAGGTAATGCCATCAACGTATTGTGGACGGCCGCGCGCTTTCCAGTCCTGAACTACCGCGTGAACTTCTTCATCGCGTACAAAGGCGCCGTGTACACGTACAGGGATCGTCGAGTTTGGTGCAGAATAAAGCATGTCACCCATACCCAACAGCGATTCCGCGCCGCCCTGGTCAAGGATGGTACGCGAGTCAATTTTACTGGACACTGTAAAGGCGATACGCGTCGGGATGTTCGCTTTAATCAGACCAGTGATAACGTCAACTGACGGTCGCTGGGTTGCCAGCACCAGGTGGATACCCGCCGCACGCGCTTTTTGCGCCAGACGAGCGATTAGTTCTTCCACCTTTTTGCCAACGGTCATCATCAGGTCAGCGAATTCATCCACCAACACCACGATATACGGCAGTTTTTCCAGCACCGGATGCTGAACATCCATGCTGTCGCCCGGCTTCCAGTATGGGTCTGGAATCGGACGTCCCATACGGGCGGCTTCAGCAATCTTATCGTTATAACCGGCAAGGTTACGCACGCCAAGCGCCGACATCAGTTTGTAGCGACGTTCCATTTCATTGACGCTCCAACGCAAGGCATTGGCGGCATCTTTCATGTCGGTCACAACTTCAGTCAGCAGATGTGGAATACCTTCATAAACAGAAAGTTCCAGCATTTTCGGGTCAATCATGATAAAGCGAACGTCTTCCGGCTGCGCTTTGTACAGCATGCTGAGGATCATGGCGTTCACCCCAACAGACTTACCGGAACCGGTTGTCCCTGCCACCAGCAGGTGCGGCATTTTAGCCAGATCGGCCACCACCGGTTCGCCTGCAATATCTTTGCCCAGCACCACAGTCAGCGGAGATGAGTTATCACGGAATTTAGCGTTATCCAGCACTTCTCGCAGATAGACGGTTTGACGTTTTTTGTTCGGTAACTCCAGTCCGACATACGGTTTGCCTGGAATAACCTCGACCACACGTACCGCCGCGGTCGACAATGAACGCGCCAGATCTCGTGACAGGTTAGAAATACGCGCTGCTTTAACCCCTGGAGCCAGATTAAGCTCAAAGCGGGTAATCACCGGGCCAGGAGAATAGTTCACCACATCGGCTTTAATGCGGAAATCCGCCAGACGCGCTTCCACCAGACGTGCCATTTGTTCCAGTGCGAACGTATCTATCGGCTCAACTTCGCTCGGCGGCGGCGTGAGCAGATCTAACGATGGCAGCGGCGTGCTTGGACGGTGCGCCGGACGACTATCCCCATTACGCATCAGCAGCGGATGGATCAGACTATCCTGCGGCGGCGGTGTAACAGGCTGCGCTGGCTGCTGATAATGCTGCTGCGGTGCAACTGGCTGCGCTGGCTGTTGATAATGCTGCTGCGATGCAACTGGCTGCACCGGTTGCTGGTAGTGCTGCTGCGGTGCAACAGGCTGCGCTGGTTGCTGATAATGCTGCTGTGGTGCAACTGGCTGTGCCGGTTGCTGATAGTGCTGTTGCGGTGCAACTGGCTGCGCCGGTTGCTGATAATGCTGCTGCGGCGCAACTGGTTCCTGGTACTGCGGCGCGGGCTCCGGCATTACGCCAGGCGTAAACAACGGCTCATGCGGCCCCTCATCCACCAGCGTTTTCATTGGCGAAAATTCAAAGTCATCGAGGGAGAACGGATTCGCTCCGACAGGCTGTTCACCGGAATAACGCTGCTGCTGAGAAGAAGCAAACTGGCGAGCCAGTTCCGCTTCTGCGGCTGAATCTTCGTCATCAGTCTGGTGGGTATCGTCCTGATACTCTTCGCCATAACGATGCTGCTGCGACTGAGCGAACTGACGTGCCAGCTCGTCCTGCTGCATTGCATCCATTTCATCGTCACTGTACGCATCTGTATCAAGCTGCTCTTCGCGCGCTTTCTCTTCAGCCATACGCTGTGACGGCAGTTTTATGCCATATGAAGCCAGTTCACGACGAGTAGGCACGCGCACACGATTCGGACGCGGCAACTGCGGGCCAATGCCCTCTTTCACCTGCGGACGCGGCGTACCGCTGCCTGCAAGGCTAAAGACAGGTGCTGCGGCAGCGGCACCTGCCCCTAACGCGGCGCTTTTTACGCCAGCGGCCAGCGGTGCAACGGCAGCAACAGACTCAACGGGTGGTATGGATGCAGGCGTCGGCATAGATGGCGTAGACGGCTTAACACGCTCAGGCTCCTGAGCAGGTTCTGGAATCGGCTGATACCATGCGGCCAGTTGCTCACGCTCACGCGCACGTTTCTCTTCGACTTCTTCAAAGTAATAGAGCGGCGGACGAGTCGGTTTAACTTCTTCAACCACCGGCTCAGGTTCCACCACTGTTGGTTGTTCAACCACAGGCTGCTGGAATGCGGTGTTCTGTTGAGAGGTCGGATCCTGTTGATAGACAGGTTGCAGCACGGGCTCCGGCTGATAAACAGGTTCCGGCTGCGGCGCGACAGGCTGCGTATAAACAGGTTCAACGGGCTGCTGTGCGTAATATTGCGGCTGCGGACTCTGCTCCACAACCGGTTGTTGCCATGGCTCATACGGCTGCTGCACCGGAGGTTGCGCGTACTGGGCTGGCTGCGGATAACCTTCAGGCGCTGGTGCAATCGCGGCATCACCGGTTTGCGGGCCAGGCACGGGTTGCCAGGCCACAGTTGGGACCGGTTGCTCCATAACAGTGTTGGTAACGGGCGACGTTTGCAGCAACGGATCGACCGGTGCGCTCCAGGCCTGAGCGGCCGTTGTAGCTGCAGCTGCTGCAGCCACAGGCTCGGTTACCGAGTGGCCGTTAAGCAGTGGATCAAGTTCGTCATATTCAGGCAGCGTCGCGCGATTACCGGAAAACAGCACATCATTAGGATCGGCAACCACGCCACGGGCGCTGTATTCAATTTCGTCTTCATCATCCATGCGTTTGCCGGAAAACAGCGCCGCATCGGTATGACGACCAAGCGGGTTGGTAAATTTCTCCGCCAGACGTTTACGGCGCGCTAACGCACCGCGCAGGATACGAGCTCGGCGCGACTCATGGGGTTTGCCATCAGCGGCGTCGACAGACTCTTCTTCGTCTTCATATTCTTCGTCATCGACCCAGGTATCGTCGCGGCGGGTACGGTTGCTGGCAAACGTCAGGATATTGAGTAACCAGCCGCCCAGTTTTTCCGCAATGCTCACCCATGACCAACCGGTGAACAGTGTTAATCCCGCTGCCCAAATGCACAACAACGTCAGCGTGCCGCCGCTGCTGTGCAGCAATGGTTGTAGCGTGGTGCTGAGCAGACTGCCGATCACGCCGCCAGAGGCGAAATACCAGATGTCATCGGCGTTAATTGCGGCCAGCCCGCAGGAAGTGAGAATCAGCGCCAGAACGCCAATAATGCGCAGCGAGACGGCAAAATAATCGACGTATTCGTCGCTGGCCTGATGTCGCCAGGCAAACCAGCAGCCACCGACAATGATGACGGGGATGGTGTAGGCCATGACGCCAAAAATAAAGAACAGCGTATCCGCCAGCCATGCTCCAGGTATTCCACCCAGATTATGGATAGGCTCATGCCACGCGGTTTGCGACCAACTGGGATCCGAAGGGTTAAAGCTGAGTAAGGCAGCCATCAACCAGACGGCAAAAAGGGCAATAAGGATCAGTAGCGCTTCCAGAAGTCGGCGCCCGCTGCTTAACTTCGTCAATGTGACGTCTTTGTCTTCAGTGTATTCCTGGCTCAAAAACGGCTCTCCAGGTTTCGGGCTTTTCCTGCCCGATGCTAAAACGGACAACAGCACCGGGTTGCCCCGGCACTGTTGCTGTATGGATTAACAGGAGTGTAATCAAACTGCGTCGATTTTGCACCTGTTCCGTGTTAGCGCGTCTTAATTACCAGACGATTGCTCTGTTTGACTTCTTCCATTACTACATAAGTACGTGTGTCATTCACGCCAGGCAGACGCAGCAGGGTTTCCCCCAACAGCTTACGGTATGCCGACATATCCGGTACGCGTGTTTTCAGCAAATAGTCGAAATCACCGGAAACCAAATGACACTCTTGAATTTCTTCAAGTTTTTGTACTGCAGAGTTAAATTGTTCAAACACATCCGGGGCGCCACGATTCAGAGTAATCTCAACAAAAACCAGAAGTGATGCATCCAGATAATGCGGGTTTAACAGCGCTGTATAGCCCTGAATAAAACCCTGTCTTTCCAACCGACGCACACGCTCAAGGCAGGGCGTTGGTGAAAGTCCCACACGTTTAGAAAGCTCGACGTTAGAAATACGCCCATCCTTTTGCAGCTCATTAAGAATGTTACGATCGATACGGTCGAGATCTTTGCCAGGGCGCTTCTTACTATCTACCATTATTATTGTCTCTCTGTATTCCTTCCCTACTCCTGCCTGACTCTACCAACATCACTGTTCAGAGTCGCTACCCATCAAAATAAACCGCAACCCAGAGGGATTTTCGGTTCGCAATGTCTGGGTTTATGGTGAGAAGACCGTTGCCTGTCGGCGGCTATCGACATCACGAATGGCATCTGTCCACACCATGCGTAGATTTCGCTAACACGGTAAACATGGTATCTACATGCATGATTATGCAGCACATACATGACACAGTTTTTTTCTTCCTTGAATGTTTTCGCAAAACAGCAGGGGATTGTCAAAGCAAAACATCGATTTTTAGTACAACATGCCAGTTATTCATTCGCAGTGATGGAAAATCGTCATTTTATCACCTTATAACTGACCGATTTTAAGTAGAAATCGTTATAGTATTACGACTAATTCTGCCGTTCATCGGTTCCCGCTATTACACATATTGTTAACAAAATCGCCATACTCTTTTTTTACGCCTGTAAATTCCCTACAATCCTGCTCATTGCCTGCTAACAACTATGGGGATCTCATGGGCGCAACCAAACACAGTAAACTTCTTATTCTGGGCTCTGGCCCTGCGGGGTATACCGCTGCGGTCTACGCTGCACGCGCGAACCTGCAACCGGTACTGATTACCGGTATGGAAAAAGGTGGTCAGTTGACCACAACAACAGAAGTGGAGAACTGGCCTGGCGATCCGCACGATCTCACAGGCCCATTGCTGATGGAACGCATGCACGAACATGCGACCAAATTTGAAACTGAAATTATTTTTGATCATATCAGCAAAGTTGATCTGCAAAACCGCCCTTTCCGTCTGACCGGCGACAGCGGTGAATACACCTGTGACGCACTGATCATCGCCACCGGTGCGTCAGCACGCTACCTGGGTCTGCCTTCAGAAGAAGCCTTCAAAGGCCGTGGCGTTTCCGCCTGCGCGACCTGCGACGGTTTCTTCTACCGTAACCAAAAAGTTGCGGTGATCGGCGGCGGCAACACCGCTGTTGAAGAAGCGCTGTACCTGGCGAATATCGCATCTGAAGTGCATTTGATTCACCGTCGCGACAGCTTCCGCGCCGAAAAAATCCTGATCAAGCGTTTGATGGATAAAGTCGAAAACGGCAACATCGTGCTGCATACCCACCGCACACTGGAAGAAGTGACCGGCGATCAAATGGGCGTAACCGGACTGCGCCTGCGCGATACGCAAAACACTGACAACGTCGAGTCACTTGACGTTGCAGGGTTGTTTGTCGCTATCGGTCACAGCCCGAATACCGCCATTTTTGACGGTCAGCTTGAACTGGAAAATGGCTACATCAAAGTTCAGTCCGGTATTCATGGTAACGCCACCCAAACCAGCATTCCGGGTGTATTCGCCGCCGGTGACGTGATGGACCATATTTATCGCCAGGCGATCACTTCAGCAGGCACCGGTTGTATGGCTGCGCTTGACGCAGAGCGTTATCTCGACGGTCTGGCAGACGCTTGCAAATAAGTTTTACAAATCAGTAACAAAAGTAAAAAAGGCGACTATAAGTCGCCTTTATTTTTGCCTCGTTGTAACATTGTCCTGCCCAAAAATTCCAATAACTCACCTGCTAAGCGTGCAATGAATAAAACCCGTCAAAAAGAGCTGACCCGCTGGTTAAAACAGCAAAGTGTAATTTCCCAACGATGGCTGAACATTTCACGCCTGTTGGGGTTCGTGAGCGGCCTGTTAATTGTCGCTCAGGCCTGGCTCATGGCCCGAATTCTCGACCATATGATCATGGACAATATCCCCAGAGAGGCGCTTCTGCTCCCTTTCATTGTGCTGGTATTGATTTTCATCCTGCGGGCATGGGTCGTCTGGTTACGCGAACGTGTCGGGTTTCATGCTGGCCAACATATCCGCTTTGAGATTCGCCGACAGGTGCTTGACCGTCTGCAACAAGCAGGTCCCGCCTGGATACAAGGCAAACCAGCCGGGAGCTGGGCTACGCTAATCCTGGAACAGATTGATGACATGCATGATTACTATGCACGTTATCTGCCGCAAATGGCGCTGGCCGTATGCGTCCCCTTATTGATCGTGGCGGCGGTATTCCCGTCAAACTGGGTAGCCGCCCTTATTCTGCTTGGAACTGCCCCGCTGATCCCGTTGTTTATGGCGATGGTTGGTATGGGTGCAGCCGATGCTAACCGCCGCAACTTTCAGGCTCTTGCTCGCCTCAGTGGCCATTTCCTCGATCGCCTGCGGGGCATGGAAACGCTAAGAATCTTTGGCCGCGGTGAAGCTGAAACAGAAAGCATCCGCGCAGCGTCACAGGATTTCCGCCAGCGCACCATGGAAGTCCTGCGCCTGGCGTTTCTGTCATCCGGTGTCCTTGAGTTCTTTACCTCCCTGTCCATCGCACTGGTCGCGGTTTACTTCGGTTTTTCCTACCTCGGTGAACTCGATTTTGGCCACTACGGGACGGGCGTCACATTGGCTGCTGGCTTCCTGGCGCTCATTCTGGCGCCGGAATTTTTCCAACCCCTGCGCGATCTGGGCACGTTTTATCACGCCAAAGCACAAGCCGTTGGTGCAGCAGACAGTCTGAAAACCTTCATGGAAACCCCGCTTGCACATCCTGAGCGTGGCGATATTGAGCTGACTACAAAAGACGCAGTTTCAATTGAAGCAGAAGATCTGGTCATCACCTCGCCGGAAGGTAAAGTGCTTGCAGGTCCGCTCAACTTTACCCTGCCAGCGGGCCAACGCGCTGTGCTGGTTGGCCGCAGCGGCTCCGGCAAAAGTTCGTTGCTCAATGTCCTGTCCGGTTTTCTCTCTTATCAGGGATCGCTGCGGATTAACGGCTTTGAGCTGCGCGACCTGTCGCCTGATTGCTGGCGCAAACAGCTGTCCTGGGTTGGACAAAATCCGCAGCTCCCTGCCGCCACGTTACGCGATAACGTGCTGCTCGCTCGCCCCGATGCCAGCGAAGAACAGCTGCAAGCCGCACTCGACAGCGCCTGGGTCAGTGAGTTTTTACCACTTCTGCCACAGGGTGTGGATACACCAGTAGGCGATCAGGCTGCTCGACTTTCTGTCGGACAAGCGCAGCGCGTTGCCGTGGCTCGCGCCTTACTCAATCCATGTCAGTTGTTGCTGCTTGACGAGCCCGCCGCCAGCCTTGATGCACATAGCGAACAACGCGTGATGCAGGCATTGAAAGCAGCATCACGCCGCCAGACCACGCTGATGGTGACACACCAACTTGAAGATCTTGCCGACTGGGACGTTATCTGGGTGATGCAGGACGGACAGATCGTTGAACAAGGCACTTATGCCGAACTTAGCGCAGCCAACGGGGCGTTTGCGACATTACTGGCTCATCGTCAGGAGGACATCTAAATGCGCGCTTTGCTACCTTATCTGACGCTGTATAAACGTCACAAATGGATGTTAACCCTGGGGATCGTTCTGGCGATCGTCACACTGCTGGCAAGTATTGGTTTGCTGACGCTTTCCGGCTGGTTCCTGTCGGCTTCTGCTGTGGTGGGTGTCACCGGGATTTACAGTTTTAACTATATGCTCCCTGCTGCCGGGGTGCGCGGTGCGGCAATCACCCGAACCGCGGGCCGCTATTTCGAGCGGCTGGTCAGCCACGACGCGACGTTCCGCGTGCTGCAACATTTGCGTATTTATACCTTCAGCAAACTGCTGCCGCTCTCCCCTGCTGGCCTGTCCCGTTATGGACAAGGTGAATTGCTTAACCGCGTGGTGGCAGATGTCGACACGCTCGATCATCTCTATTTGCGCGTGCTCTCCCCGCTTGTGGGTGCTTTTGTCGTCATCATGGTGGTCACGCTGGGGCTAAGCGTTCTCGATTTCACGCTGGCTATCACTCTCGGCGGTATTATGCTGCTGACCTTATTTATCTTGCCCCCACTCTTTTATCAGGCAGGTAAAAGCACCGGGCAAAGCTTGACGCATTTACGTGGGCAGTATCGTCAGCAGTTAACATCCTGGCTGCAGGGCCAGGCTGAACTGACCATCTTTGGCGCCAGTGAACGTTACCGCGCCCAAATGGAAGCCACCGAGTTGCAGTGGCACGAAGCCCAACGACGTCAGTCTGAATTAACGGCGCTATCACAGGCGGTCATGCTGTTAGTCGGCGCACTGGCAGTGGTTGTAATGTTATGGATGGCCTCAGGCGGCGTGGGTGGCAATACCCAGCCTGGCGCACTGATCGCGCTGTTTGTCTTCTGTGCGCTGGCCGCGTTTGAAGCTTTGGCACCCGTCACCGGGGCGTTTCAGCATCTCGGACAGGTTATTGCCTCTGCGCTGCGCATCACCGAACTGACCGAACAACAGCCAGAAGTCACCTTCCCGGATGCCGGTTCTCCAGTTTCTGAGCAGGTTACTCTCACGCTACACGATGTTTCATTCAGCTATCCGGGGCAAACACAAAAAGCACTCGACACCCTTTCGCTGCAGGCTCAGCCCGGTGAACACATTGCGATTCTCGGTCGCACCGGCTGCGGTAAGTCAACGTTACTACAATTGCTGACCCGCGCATGGGATCCGCAGCACGGCGAAATTCTGATTAATGAGCAGCCGATTTCAGCCCTCAGTGAAACCACGCTGCGCCAGAGCATCAGCGTCGTGCCACAGCGCGTGCACCTGTTCAGCGCGACGCTTCGCGATAACCTGCTGC
Source organism: Citrobacter sp. Cpo045 (assembly GCF_030332875.1). Taxonomy (NCBI): domain Bacteria; kingdom Pseudomonadati; phylum Pseudomonadota; class Gammaproteobacteria; order Enterobacterales; family Enterobacteriaceae; genus Citrobacter; species Citrobacter sp. Cpo045. The sequence goes on along the minus strand of NZ_JAOWGZ010000105.1, from coordinate 4,545 downwards.
TGGCAGCACCGCACGCCAGTGATGACACATTATCCGCAATGCTGTGCCGCGTCGGTCTGGACAAACTGCTAGAGGGTGATGGACTCAATGCCTGGTTAGGCGAAGGCGGTCGTCAGCTTTCTGGCGGCGAACTCCGTCGTCTGGCTATCGCCCGCGCCTTATTGCACGATGCCCCACTGATGCTGCTGGATGAACCGACCGAAGGGCTTGATGCCACAACAGAAAGCCAAATGCTTGAATTAATTGGCGATGTCATGCGCGATAAAACCGTACTGATGGTGACACATCGTCTGCGCGGCTTGTCACGTTTTGATCAAATAATAGTGATGGACAACGGACACATTATTGAGCAAGGTAATCACGCAGATTTGTTAGCCCGGCAGGGGCGTTATTACCAGTTTAAGCAACGTCTGTAAGCTATTATTGAACGATCAAACTCGCGTAGTGGAGTTTCGCTGTCATGCGCCTGGTGCAATTGTCCCGCCATTCTATAGCCTTCCCTTCACCGGAAGGCGCTTTACGCGAGCCTAACGGTTTGTTGGCGCTTGGCGGCGATCTCAGTCCAGCTCGACTGTTAATGGCCTACCAGCGCGGAATTTTCCCGTGGTTTTCACCTGGCGACCCCATCCTTTGGTGGTCGCCCGATCCACGCGCCATTCTTTGGCCCGAGAAATTTCATCTCAGCCGCAGCATGAAACGTTTTCATAAAAACTCGCCTTATCGCGTGACGCTCAATTACGCGTTCGGTCAGGTGATTGAAGGCTGCGCGAACGACCGGGAAGAAGGCACCTGGATAACGCATGATGTAGTGGACGCCTACCATCGCCTGCACGAGCTGGGCCATGCGCACTCCATTGAAGTATGGCGACAAAATGAATTAGTGGGCGGTATGTATGGCGTGGCGCAAGGTACGCTATTTTGTGGCGAATCAATGTTCAGCCGTCAGGAAAATGCGTCCAAAACCGCACTGCTTGTTTTTTGCGCTGAATTTATCCGTCAGGGCGGAAAATTAATCGACTGCCAGGTATTAAATAGCCACACAGCTTCGCTGGGCGCCGTCGAAACCCCACGTCGGGAGTACCTTGAACACCTGAGCAGACTGCGCCAGCAGCGGCTACCGAGCCATTTCTGGGTTCCCAGGACGTTATTTTCGCCTCAGGGGTGAATGTTTTCGGCACATTTTTTGTCGGGGTGTTATAATTGTCGCGCAGAGTTGGTTTAGCCCATTACCCCGCCGCCGTTAAGGAACAGTTCGCGTCAGGCAACGCCTATCGTTTATCTCCTCGTTCCCTTACACGTTGCGCTTTAAGTGCGGCTTTGCCGTGTGTGGTTAGAGTAATGCGCCAAACCCGATTTGCTGTGTTTTAAACGCACAAATCTTTACTTATTAAAAGAACTTCGGCATTATCTTGCCGGTTCAAATTACGGTAGTGATACCCCAGAGGATTAGATGGCCAAAGAAGACAATATTGAAATGCAGGGTACCGTTCTCGATACGTTACCTAATACCATGTTCCGCGTAGAGTTAGAAAACGGTCACGTGGTTACTGCACACATCTCCGGTAAAATGCGTAAAAACTATATCCGCATCCTGACGGGCGACAAAGTGACTGTTGAGCTGACCCCGTACGACCTGAGCAAAGGCCGCATTGTCTTCCGTAGTCGCTGATTGTTTTTAACGCCCGAATGGCGTCCAGATAATAAAAGGTCGGTTTAACCGGCCTTTTTTGTGGGCCAAGGTCAGGTATTTAATCCTCAATCATCCGCGCATATTCTTCCGTTAAGAAATCCACTAATGTGCGTACTGACGGCAATAATCCCCTGCGTGATGGAAAGACTGCGTGAATTATTTCTCGCTTCGGTTCCCAGCCGTCGAGCAATGCCATCAGTTCACCCGCGGCTACTTGATCTTTTACCATCAGCTGTGGAAGTTGAACTACCCCAACACCGGCAACTGCGGCTTCACGTAACGCCAGCATATCGGTGGTGATCATACGCGGCGTGAAATGCACCTCCGCACGTGCGCCCTGCGGCCCGAATAACTCCCAACGATGCACATGTTTACCCGTCGCCAGACTCAGGCCCGGCCAACGCGTCAACTCCGCCGGAGAATGTAGCGTTCCCATTTGCTCTATTAACTGCGGGCTGGCATACAAACGATGTCCCCTGTCCGCCAGCACACGCATCACCAGGTCGCTATCCTCAAATGGTCGGGGCCTGACGCGAATCGCCACGTCCAGGCCCTCTCCAACAACGTCCACGCGGCGGTTAGTGGCCTCCAGTTGCACTGATACGTCAGGATAACGCGCCATAAAACGGGCAAGCATTGGCCCGATATGCACATGCAGCAGCGTGACCGGACACGTCAACTTCACCACGCCACGCGGTTCAACCTGTAACGCGGCAATCGCATCCTGCGCTGCCTGCGCTTCCACCAGCATCGCCTTACAGTGTTCGTAAAAGGTTTGCCCAACTTCCGTCACGTTAAACTGGCGGGTGGTTCGCTGAATCAGTCGAACTCCCAGCGTCTCTTCCAGTTGCGCTATCCGTCGGCTTAGTTTTGATTTCGGTTCATCAAGCGCCCGACCCGCCGCCGCGAATCCCCCTTCCTCTACAACATGTACAAACCATGCAAAATCATTGAGATCCGGCTTTGTCATTTTATTGTCCTATTAATGAGACAGTGAGGACTATTTTAGCTACTACTCAGCTCGCTGTCATGAATATAATCTTATTCACATCAAGATAACGCCACAGAGGAGACACATATGAAACAAGTAACAGGCGTCTACACCGCACCTCGCCCACACTGGGTTGGCGATGGATTTCCGGTTCGCTCGATGTTTTCTTACCAGTCTCATGCTGAGCAACTAAGTCCGTTCCTGCTGCTGGATTACGCCGGCCCACATACGTTTACGCCGGGTAACGATAAACGCGGCGTAGGCGAACACCCTCACCGTGGTTTTGAGACGGTGACCATCGTTTACAGCGGCGAAGTTGAACACCGTGATTCAACCGGTCGCGGAGGCATTATCGGCCCCGGCGACGTGCAGTGGATGACCGCAGGAGCAGGAATATTGCACGAAGAGTTCCATTCACCTGAATTTACCCGTCAGGGTGGCGAACTGGAAATGGTACAGCTGTGGGTCAATCTGCCAGCAAAAGACAAAATGGCCGTTCCGGGTTACCAGGGCATCAGCAGCGATGTGATCCCCACTGTCGCCCTGCCTGATGAAGCAGGGAGCGTTCGTGTGATTGCGGGCAGCTATCAGGATACAAAAGGCCCGGCACATACCTTCTCGCCGCTGAACGTCTGGGATATGCGTTTGCAACGTAATCATCAGCTCACGTTGTCACAGCCGGAAGGATGGAGCACTGCCCTGGTGGTATTGAAAGGGAATATCACCGTAAACGGCACTACGTCTGCCAGCGAAGCGCAACTGGTGGTGCTGAGCCAGCAGGGGAAAACGCTGCATATTGAAGCCTCCAGCGACGCCAGCGTGCTGCTGCTTTCTGGAGAACCGTTGAACGAGCCGATTGTAGGTTACGGTCCGTTTGTAATGAACACGAAACAAGAAATCGCTGAAGCCGTACGCGATTTTAACTCCGGCCGCTTTGGCCAAATCTGAATCGAAGGAGAAGAATATGTCCAGTCCTGCAAACTTTAATGGTTCACGTCCGGTCATCGATGTGAATGATTCCGTCATGCTGCTTATCGATCATCAGAGCGGGCTGTTCCAGACCGTCGGCGACATGCCAATGCCAGAACTGCGTGCGCGTGCCGCCGCGCTGGCTAAAATGGCGACTCTGGCGAAGATGCCGGTGATTACCACGGCATCCGTACCGCAGGGACCTAACGGCCCGCTGATCCCTGAGATCCACGCCAATGCGCCGCATGCCCAATACGTGGCGCGTAAGGGCGAAATCAACGCCTGGGATAACGAAGATTTCGTGAAAGCGGTCAAAGCAACGGGTCGTAAAACGCTGATTATCGCCGGTACGATTACCAGCGTGTGCATGGCTTTCCCAGCTATCAGCGCGGTTGCGGAAGGCTATAAGGTCTTCGCAGTGATCGACGCTTCCGGTACTTACAGCAAAATGGCGCAGGAAATCACCCTGGCTCGTGTTGTTCAGGCTGGCGTCGTGCCGATGGATACCGCCGCCGTCGCTTCTGAAATTCAGGGTACATGGAACCGTGAAGACGCCGCCGAATGGGCGGAAGTGTATACCAAAGTCTTCCCGGCTTATCAGTTGCTGATCGAAAGCTACAGCAAAGCTCAGGAAGTCGTGACCAGCGGCGAAAAACTGGACTCTCAGCGCTAATCCTTTCCTCCGCGCCTGCCTGGGCGGAGGAATATGTATATTGCGTAACCAAACGAGAGTTAACACGTAAATTCTGCTTGACCGTTTTAGCGCAACTCCCTATAGTAGCGCCCCGTTGCCCCCCAAGCGGTCAGGCAGCAATACAATATGGTGAGGTGTCCGAGTGGCTGAAGGAGCACGCCTGGAAAGTGTGTATACGGCAACGTATCGGGGGTTCGAATC
>NZ_JAOWGZ010000104.1:0-140285 GCF_030332875.1 Citrobacter sp. Cpo045 | reverse complement strand
AGGCGCATGGAGGCGATTTCGTACAGGGCATCTTCCATGGCACCGTCGCTCAGGTTGTACCAATGCTGCATGCAGTGAATACGCAGCATGGTCTCCAGCGGATAGGGCCGTCGGCCATTGCCCGCCTTGGGATAAAACGGCTCGATGACAGCGGTCATATTCTGCCATGGCAGAATCTGCTCCATGCGGGAGAGGAAAATCTCTTTTCGGGTCTGACGGCGCTTAGTGCTGAATTCACTATCGGCGAAGGTGAGTTGATGGCTCATGATGTCCCTCTGGGATGCGCTCCGGATGAATATGATGATCTCATATCAGGAACTTGTTCGCACCTTCCTTAGGATAATCTAGTCTAAAATGCTTTTTTGCCTAAGGCTTTTCTTATTGCATAGCCACGAACTACGCAGAGTGATAAAATTCACAAGTTTATGCCTTCTATCCAACGATTAGAGGACGAGGCACAGGTAGTCAATAAGACGAAAGAATTAATAGCTTCATAACCCTATTACGAAATAAGCGGTAGTGCATCTTACATGGTCGGCAACTGTCAGGGATTGACCGTAACTTATTGAAAACGCTTATTTTTACTCTGATGTAAGATATAAGGGCAGATATGTTCAGTATGCGTCGACATGCCAACTTCATTAAACGTTTTAAGTCTGTAAGCTGTTTATTTACGGCAAGCGTTCTTTTCCCTATGCAAATCTCAGCAGCGGTATCAGATTATGACGCTTTGGTTATTGAAGCGCGAGGTGGTAATAGTGCGCCGCTATTGCGCTACCTTGAGGATCAAGGAAAGAAAAGTGCGCTAACGCCAAATCAGGTTGCCGACTGGCTGCAAGTTTCTGGTTGGGTTGAGAACAACGATAAAACAACCATTCAAATCTGGCAGCGGTATCGTGGGCAGATGGATGTGCCTGCGCGCGGCAAAGTCGCCGCTGCACGTGCGTACCGTAACCAGAAAAACTGGAATGATTCATTGGCGGTGTGGGAAAGCGTTTTACAGGAAGAGCCTGATAACGTGGATGTACGCACCGGCTGGATAATGACGTTGGCAGATGCGCGCTACAACCAACAAGCCCTTACTGAAGCGAATAAATGGGCGCAGGCTCATCCGGGAGCAGACTCCGACGCACTGCTTGCCTATGTGTATCATTCTCAGGGGAAAAACTGGGATGCACTGTTGGTTGCCAGCCAGGCGGATGATGTTGATCCAGGCAACAAAAATGCAAAATCCACGCTGCTATCTGCGCTGTCGGCGAACCGTGTTTCCGGACCCGCTTTAAATATGGCGGAGGTCGTTCCCACGGCTGATCCAGTGAAGCGCCGTCTTGAGCTTGATGCGGCGGCTGAAATGGTACGCTCCTCTTATACGTCCGCACGTAATGAAGAAGAACGTTTTATCGTGGCCGATAAAGCGCTGGCCCGTTATGACCAACTGTTGGCGGCCTGGAAAGATGAGCCGTCTGCGCAGAATGATGTCCGTCGGGCGAGAATTGACCGTATGGGTGCCTTGTTGGTGCGTAAGCGTACTGCCGAAGTGATTGATGAGTATGAGTCCCTTTCTGCAAGCGGCGAAGTACCAAACTATGCAAAACGCTGGGTGGCATCAGCATGGTTAAGCGAACGTCAGCCGGAAAAAACCGAAGCGATGCTGGCGAGCATTTACTACCCGAATGGACCTATCCCGGTGACGCCGCTCAGTCCTGAGGATCAACAAGATCTGTTCTACGCGCACATTGATAATGAAAACTTCGATGCTGCCAAAAAACAAGTCGATGATTTGATCAAAGAGAGTCCGTATCTGCGGCGTATCTATGGCTCGCCAACGCCCCAGCCTAACGATAACTGGCTGCTCGGACAGTCGCTACTGACGCAATATCATATCGCTGCCAATGAACTGCCAGAGGCAGAAAAGCTCGCAGAGCATCTGGCACGAACAGGCTCTGGTAACCAGGGATTGCGCATTTCCTATGCCTCTGTGCTTGAAGCGCGTGGATTGCCGCATGCGGCGGAGAAAGAGCTTAAGCTGGCGGAAGTCATTGAGCCAAGCAACCTGGAGCTGGAACGTCAGCAGGCTTACGTTGCACTGGATCTTCAGGAGTGGAAACAGGCAGATGAACTGACGGATGACGTTATTGCCCGTAGCCCGGATGATGAAGCGACGCTGCGCCTCGCGCGTATTCGTGATGTCCACAAAATGTCGGAAGTGCGTATTAGCGGAACGCAGGGGATCTCGTCCGATAGCCCGGTCAGCGGTAAGAATGACTTCAACATCAACACGGCTATTTACAGTCCGCCGATTAATGACAACTGGCGACTGTTTACCGGATTCAACTTTGCTACCGGTGAATTTGAGGAAGGGAAGGGCATCAGCCGCGATCTGGCGGCGGGGGCAGAATGGACTTCCCGTGATTACTGGGCGGAAATGGAAGTGTCAGGCCGAAATTATGGCGATGGTCAGAAGATTGGCGGGCGTCTATCCGGCTGGCATGACTTTAATGACAACTGGCGCGTTGGTGGGTCGGCCGAACGCCTCTCTCGCAATACCCCGTTGCGCGCGCTGCGTAGTGGCGTGTATGCCAACGGCGGCGATATGTTTGTTCGCTGGTATCAAAACGAACGACGTGAATATCAACTGTCGTTTGCCGCATCACATTTCTCGGACGGTAACGATCGCATCGAATATGGACTCAGCGGAAAAGAGCGCATGTGGACCACGCCGCGCTTCACGCTGGACTTTACGCCGGGTATCGGCGGGAGCACCAACACCAAAGAGAATGTGCCGTATTACAACCCGAAGAGTGATTTTTCCGTTGTCCCTGGCTTGAGCGCGGAGCAGGTTCTTTACCGCCACTATGATACCGTCTGGACGCAGCAAGGCCTGGCAGGCGTAGGTGGCTACTGGCAGCAAGGTGAAGATGCAGGTGCTATCGTCCAGGTGGGATACGGCCAACGGCTTAAATGGAACAACGTCGTAGATGGCGGGGTGATGCTGATTTGGGATAAACGCCCCTATGACGGTAAACGTGAGCGGAATATCTCCCTCGCTTTCGATTTAAATGTCAGGTTTTAAGGATTGTTCATGCTGAAAAGATGCCTGTGGCTTAGCGCATTAATCGCTGGCTGGTTGATGATTACCGCGTGCAGCAGCGCGCACAATACAACGCCTCGCTATGTTCCTCCCGCAGAGAGAACGCCGCTGACGGCGGATCATCCGTGGCCGAAAAATAGCTTTCTGGTGCTCGGCTACCATGATGTGGAGGATGGTGCAGCCGACCAGCGCTACCTCTCTGTGCGTACCAGCGCGTTGAGCGACCAAATGGCCTGGCTGCGTGATAATGGCTATCAGCCGATCAGCGTGCAGCAAATTCTGGACGCCCATGACGGTAAAATTGTACTGCCTGAGAAAGCGGTATTACTCACCTTTGACGACGGATATAGCAGTTTTTATACCCGCGTCTGGCCATTGCTGAAAGCCTATAACTGGCCTGCACTCTGGGCACCAGTAGGCAGTTGGGTTGATGCGCCAGCCAACAAAAAAGTCGATTTTGGCGGCTTAATGACCGCGCGAGACAAATTCGCCACCTGGAAAATGGTCGAAGAAATGGGCAAGTCGCCGTTGGTAGAAGTCGGTGCGCACACCTGGAACTCGCACTTTGGCGCTGAGGCCAACCCGCAGGGGAGTAAAGAGCCCGCTGTGGCGAACCGCCTGTATGATAAGAAAACCGGCACTTACGAAACGGACGAACAGTACACGCGACGTATAAACACGGATATCTCTCTGATCACTAACAAGATCAAAGCGGTGACCGGCAAATCGCCGCGCGCGTGGGTATGGCCTTACGGCGCAGCCAACGGTACAACGTTAAACCTGGCCAAAGAGCATGGCTATAAGATGGCCTTTACGCTTAATGAAGGGTTGGCAAATGCCGCGTTTCTCGATGATATTCCGCGCGTGCTGATTTCTGATAACCCATCCCTTAAGCGCTTTGCCAGTCAGGTCGCTCAGGTCCGTGAACCACAGACGATGCGCGTGATGCATGTCGATCTGGATTACGTGTATGACAAAGACCCTGCTCAGCAGAAGCGAAATATCGATAAGCTGATCCAGCGCGTTTATGACATGCGTATTTCTCATGTCTTCCTGCAAGCGTACGCCGATCCGCAGGGCGACGGGAATATTCGCGAACTCTATTTCCCCAACCGCTGGCTGCCGATGCGTGCCGATCTCTTTAACTATATCTCCTGGCAGTTACAAACGCGGGCAGGGGTGACGGTGTATGCCTGGATGCCGGTTCTGGCTTTCGATCTCGACGCGTCCATTCCACGCGTAACCGCATGGGATCCGAAAACGGGACGCACTGCTATCAATCACGAGAACTATGTTCGTCTCTCGCCCTGGGACAGCGAAGCGCGCAAACGCATCACTGAAATCTATGAAGACCTGGCGAAGCACGCCAGCTTCAAAGGTATTTTGTTCCATGACGATGCTTTCCTGACGGATTTTGAAGATGCGTCACCGGAGGCGTTAGCCGCCTACCGTGCCGCAGGGCTTCCGGGCAGTATCGAGCAAATACGTAATAATCCTCAGGCGTTCGAGCGCTGGACTCGCCTGAAAAGTAAGATGCTGATTGACTTCACCAAACAACTGACCCGGACGGTGCGTAATATTCGCGGTCCACAGGTGCAAACTGCGCGCAATATTTACGCCATGCCGGTACTGGAGCCTGAAAGTGAAGCCTGGTTTGCACAAAACCTGAATGATTTCCTCAATACCTATGACTGGACGGCGCCGATGGCGATGCCATTCATGGAACAGATCCCGGCCAATGATGCCAACGCATGGCTTGACCGACTGGTGAATGCCGTTGCACAAACCCCTGGGGCGCTGGATAAAACCGTGTTTGAACTGCAGGCACGAGACTGGCGTAAATCCGGGGATCAGGCTGAAATCAGCGGAAAACAAATAGCCGAATGGATGCGCCAGCTGAAATTAAGCGGTGCAGGTAACTACGGCTATTACCCGGATGATTTCATCAGCGACAAACCTGAGATGTCAGAGATTCGCTCGACGTTCTCCTCATACTGGTATCCGCAAAAATGACCGATCGCATTATTGCTTTCCTGATACTTTGCCTGATGTTCAGCCTGCCGTTTGGCGTGGCTGTCATCTTCACAGGTGAAGTGATGTTGAACTTCGTCTTCTTCTGGCCTTTGTTCATGTCTGCTTTGTGGATAAGCGGCGGGGTCTATTTCTGGTTTTACCGTGAACGTCACTGGAAATGGGGAGATGACACGCCACCACCGACCCTGCCGGGGAATCCACTGGTGTCCATTCTGATCCCCTGTTTTAACGAAGGGATCAACGCGCGTGAAACCATTGAGGCAGCACTGGCACAGCGATATAAGAATATCGAAGTGATCGCCATCAACGATGGTTCGACGGATGACACTCACGACGTGCTGGAACAACTGGCAGTGGAATACCCCAGCCTGCGGGTGATTCATCTGGCTGAAAACCAGGGTAAAGCGCTGGCGCTCAAGACCGGTGCAGCCGCTGCGCGCAGTGATTACCTGGTGTGCATTGATGGCGATGCGTTACTGGATCGTGATGCCGTTGCCTATATTGTGGCTCCTCTGATCCAGTTCCCGCGCGTTGGTGCAGTGACGGGGAACCCGCGTATTCGAACCCGCTCTACGTTAATCGGTCGTGTGCAGGTCGGTGAGTTCTCTTCCATTATCGGCTTAATTAAGCGTACTCAGCGAGTCTATGGGCAGATCTTTACCGTTTCCGGCGTAGTTGCGGCGTTTCGTCGTCGCGCGTTGGCCGAGGTCGGTTACTGGAGCCCGGACATGATCACCGAAGATATCGATATCAGCTGGAAGCTGCAATTGCGCCACTGGTCGGTATTCTTTGAGCCGCGCGCACTGTGCTGGATCCTGATGCCTGAAACATTAAAAGGGCTATGGAAGCAGCGTTTGCGCTGGGCGCAGGGTGGTGCAGAGGTGTTTATCGTTAACATGCGTCGTCTGTGGTCGTGGGAGTTCCGCCGCATGTGGCCGCTGTTTCTTGAGTTCTGTTTTTCTACCGCCTGGTCGTTTGCCTATGCGATCAGTATCGTGCTGTTCCTGTTAGGGCTGATGATCCCGATGCCGGACTCGCTGTATGTACAGCATCTGTTCCCGCCAGCCTTTACCGGACTTATTCTCGGTGTGGTCTGCTTAATACAGTTTGCGGTGAGTCTGATGATTGAACGACGCTATGAAAAAGGCATTGGCGCCTCGTTGTTCTGGATTATCTGGTTCCCGGTGGTGTACTGGATGCTAAGCCTGTTCACCACGCTGGTCGCGTTCCCGAAAGTGATGCTTAAACGCAAACGCGGCAGGGCGCGCTGGGTGAGTCCTGACCGTGGAATTGGGAGGATCGAATCATGAACCAGCCACTGATCTTCACGGAGCGGCGTTTGCTGCCGCGCATCATCGATGTGTTGTTGACGGCCATCGCATGGGTTGGATTTATCTATTTGATCTATAAAGGGCTGATCACAGCCCTGGCGCATTCACCGTATATGGGGGTGCGACCCTTTTTCACCACGCTGGATACGGTCACGTTTTATATCCTTGTCGCCCTGGTCAACGGCCTGGTGCTGATTGGCTGGGCGAAGTACAACCAGTTTCGTTTTCGGGTCGAACGCCGCAGTCGCAGACCCGGGCTTGAAGACCATGAGCTGGCAGAAAGTTTGCGTATTACCCGGGAGCTGGTTACGGAACTGAACAAGGCGAGGGTGCTGACGGTCCACCATCATGAGAATGGCGAAATCAGTCATATCGATGTGGACAGGGATATTGCCGATAACCGCCTCCCGCCGCCGACGCCTGCGATGCTGGAGTATTTGCCGCCAGAGCCGCAGCCGTCGATACAGAAAAAGCCTGAATGATATTTCTGCTTTCAGCCGCTTCCTTCAGCCTCGCATAGGTCTATGATTAGACCCAGACAATAAAAAAATGCGAGGCAATGTCGTGGATAAGGAACTACTGGATGCAGGTTACCGGGCCTATACCGGCGAGAAGATTGACGTCTACTTCAACACGGCGATGTGTCAGCATTCGGGCAATTGCGTGCGGGGAAGCGCGAAGCTGTTTAACCTGAAACGTAAACCGTGGATTATTCCGGATGAAGTGGACGTTGCCACGGTCATCAAGGTCATCGATACCTGTCCGAGCGGTGCGCTGAAATATCGCCAAAAATGAGTGAGGGAAGCATGGAAATTCTTGCAGGCCATAACAAGTTTTATGTCAATGATGCTGAGGGCAACCAGGTTGCCGAGATTGTTTTCGTGCCGACGGGCGAGCATCTGAGCATCATTGAACATACCGATGTCGATCCCAGTCTGAAAGGTCAGGGCGTCGGCAAACTGCTGGTGGCGAAAGTGGTAGAGAAGATGCGCGCTGAAAAACGCAAAGTTATTCCGCTGTGCCCGTTTGCCAAACATGAATTTGATAAAACCCGCGAGTACGACGATATCCGCGCCTGATTATCTTATATGCACTGGAAGGTATAACAGCCATCCGGTGCATCACGCTCGATGCAGTAAATCCTGATAAATCCCCGTCAGTATCCCTTGCGGGCCAAACTCTTTTTTAATCCACTGAGTGACACGACCGGTTGCCGAATGCTGGGTTGCCAAAAGCATTCGTGAATCCTGACGTGGGTTGTGGATCTGCCGTGTCACCAGCAACGACTTTTCCATCGCCTCGCGCACCATATAGTCTGGCAGAAAACCGATGCCCTCCCCCAGGATCTGGCACTGGCACTTGGTATTAAAATCGGGAACCAGAATCGACTCTTGACCGTGTAACAGCCAACCGACTTTTTTGTTGATGGTGTGCGCGGTGTCTTCCACCATGATGTTCGGGTACAGGCGTAGTTGGCTCTCAGAGATGGGTTCAGGCATAAACGCCAGCGGATGATCCGGGGCAATCGCGAACGACCAACGGATCGCGCCGATCTCGGTGTAATCAATTCCGCCGCCGTCCAGTAATGTATCGGGCGCGCCAATGGCGATATTGGCCAGGTTATTGATGATCGAATCCCAGACGCCGTTATACACCTCTGTAGTGACGGTTATCTGGCAGGTTGGAAACTGTTTCTTGAGTACCTGCAGCAGCCTCGCCGTATGTTGAGGGGTATACAACAGCTGGTTAATGCAGATGCGCACCCGAGCCTCAATTCCCTGAGCGATGGTATCAATGCTGCGCTTGATGGCGTGGAAATCGTTGAGCAGGTCGGTCGCCTTGCGAAACAGGTAACGCCCGGACTCGGTCAGCTCAATGCTGCGAGTACTGCGGGTAAACAGCACCACGTCGAGACCCATTTCCATGCGCTTAATGGTGTAACTAATTGCCGATGTGGTTAAGCCAAGCTCCTCCGCTGCCTTGCTGAAACTGCTATAGCGGGCAGCCATCGTAAATGCCAGTAGGTTTTCCTCGGTAAATATTGAATTCATCTTTCTTCCCTCCGGCGACAATGCGCATCCGCAACACGATGATTGTTGAATGTATTTGTAATCCTTATACAGAGCAATCAGTTTTGAACAGAATTTAACACTAGTTTTACATTTGATTTGAAGGCAATCACACTTCTGTATTTTAATTGCAGGCCGCTATCCGTGCAGCATACCGCCTGATTTTCCGGACTACTGATTAGTGGCTAAAAGGGCCCCAGCCATAAGGGAAAGATTGCACTACAGCACGTTTTGTCCTCATTGTTAAAATTGATTCAATAATCGATGCATTAACGATGAATGAAATTTAAGCGGATGTTATTCTCTGCACTCTGTTGCTATTCTCAGGTTATCGGATATTTAAAAAGTCTAAAAAACTGCAGGAGAGCGATTATGTCAGAGAAAGAACTCATTACTGAATTTCTGCTGGCGGCAGAACAGGGCAATGCCGATGGATTAAAATCCTGTCTGGCAAAAAATGTGGATATTAACGCCACTAACCGCCAGGGGCGTACTGCCATTATTATTGCCAGCCTGAATAAACATTATGACTGTGTTTCTTTATTGATTGCTGCGGGTGCCGATATTAATAAACAAGATCAAACTTGTTTTAACCCTTTCCTGATTAGCTGCCTGACTAATGATTTAACGCTGTTGCGTACGGTATTACCGGCTGACCCCGACCTCAATTGCCTGAGCCGTTTTGGCGGCGTTGGTATTACACCTGCCAGCGAAAAAGGTCATGTCGAGATCGTGCGCGAACTACTGCTGCGTACCGATATCAATGTCAACCATACTAATTTTGTTGGCTGGACGCCGCTCCTGGAAGCCATCGTGCTAAATGACGGCGGTGCGAAGCAGCAGGAGATCGTTAAGCTGCTGCTCGACCATGGCGCAAACCCGCACATGACGGATAAATACGGTAAAACCCCGCTGGAACTGGCGCGAGAGAAAGGGTACCACGAAATTGCCGAGCTGCTGATTGCGGCCGGAGCCTGACACAGGAGCGCCATTATCGCTACGCCATCACGGCGATGCGTACGGGCGCTAACCGCAGACAGCGCGTTTCTCACTTTCCGGGGAACGGGACGGGTTGAACAGGTTTTTTCCCACGCGGTAAACCTGTTGATACCCGAACAGCAGCGGCTGCTGACGTTACTGAGTGAAGATTGTGATAACGCACCTAACAGCTGTCGGTTGGCGCTGACGCATTGTGAAGACCTGTTTCACCCCGGTGAGCGGGTCAATTTTAGCGGGTCGGGAATAGTTGTTGGCAATGATAAATGGATAGAAACCGCCGGTTGCCAGCTGTGGCGAATACCACGGTGGACATCTGATGCAGCAAGCCTTACCGCAGTCGGCTGGCAGTACTGGGAAGAGGTTATCCGCCAACAGCTAAGAAGCGACGACACATTATTTCTGTACCGGGGTGACAATCCGTTTTATCAGGAAATCACCCGTCAATTACTCAACCGCCGACAAACATTACTGACGGCGTTGCGTACAGGAGAAAATATTACTACGGCGGTCAGCCATTTAATTGGTTTAGGGATAGGGCTGACGCCCTCATCGGATGATTATTTAGTAGGCTTAAGCACCATTTTATTTATTCCCGGACATCCGCTGAGGAAATATAGAGATGATTTTTTAGCGGCATTGCAACGTGCAGGAAATAATACAACGCTACTTAGCAAAATAACGCTAGAGGAAGCATTTAATCAGCGTTATCGGGAAAGCATCGGACGGCTGCTGAACCAATTTATTACTGAGCAACAACTCGTTTCTACGCAATATATTACTGACATTAAAAATATCGGTTCAAGTTCTGGCTGCGACATGCTGTATGGCATGGCGGATGCCTGCGCCCTGAGCCACAGGTCCGGAGGGAATTATGTCGATCAGGATAGTTGTTAAAAAGAACACGTATTTTGATTCTGTCTCACTGATGTCTATCTCCACGCGCGCAAATAAGCTCGATGGCGTTGAGCAGGCGTTTGTGGCTATGGCGACAGAGATGAATAAGGGCGTGCTGAAGAATCTCGGCCTGCTGACGCCTGAGCTGGAAGAGGCGAAAAGTGGCGATCTGATGATTGTCATTAAAGGTGCCAGCGAGGCGGTGAATGACCAAACGCTGATGGCGATTGACGATCTGTTTACGCATAAAGAGCAGGGTGGCCAGCATGAATCGCGCTATGCCACGCTTGCCAGCGCGAAGAAGCATGTTCCTGAGAGCAATCTGGCGGTGATCTCGGTCAATGGCCTGTTTGCCGCGCGTGAAGCGCGCCAGGCGCTGCAAAATAACCTCAATGTGATGCTGTTCTCTGACAACGTCTCTCTTGAGGACGAGCTGGCGCTTAAGCAGCTGGCGCATGAAAAAGGACTGTTGATGATGGGGCCAGATTGCGGAACCGCCATCATTAACGGCGCGGCGCTGTGTTTTGGCAACGCGGTGCGTCGCGGCAACATCGGAATTATTGGTGCCTCCGGTACCGGTAGCCAGGAGCTGAGCGTACGCATTCACGAGTTTGGCGGCGGAATTTCCCAGTTGATTGGCACAGGTGGACGCGATCTGAGTGAAAAGATTGGCGGCCTGATGATGCTTGACGCGATTGGCATGCTGGAGGCCGATCCGCAAACTGAGATCATCGCACTTATCTCCAAACCGCCTGCGCCAGCGGTGGCGCGCAAGGTGCTGGAACGTGCGCGCGCCTGTCATAAGCCCGTGGTAGTGTGTTTCCTCGGACGTGAAGCCGCGCCTGCGGATGAAAAAGGCCTGCAGTTTGCCCGCGGTACTAAAGAGGCGGCGTTGAAAGCGGTACTGCTGACCGGCGTGAAAAAAGAGAGTCTGGATCTGCATCCGCTCAACTGGCCGCTGATTGAAGAGGTTCGCGCCCGTCTGACCCCGCAACAAAAGTACATCCGTGGCTTGTTCTGTGGCGGCACGTTGTGCGATGAGGCGATGTTTGCTGCCATGGAAAAACATGCCGAAGTTTACAGCAACATTCATCCGGATCCGGCATTCCGCCTGAAAGATCTCAACCGCAGCGTGGCGCATACCTTCCTCGATTTCGGTGATGACGATTTTACCAATGGCAAACCGCACCCGATGATCGATCCCACCAACCGTATTAGTCGTCTGTTACAGGAAGCGCGCGATCCTGAAGTTGGCGTGATCGTGATGGACTTCGTCCTTGGATTTGGATCGCATGAAGATCCGGTTGGCGTGATGCTCGATGCGATCGTTGAAGCCAAAGCGATCGCCGCCGCAGACGGTCGTCCGCTTGAGATCCTCGGCTATGTGCTGGGAACCGATCTTGATACGCCGTCGCTGGAAAAACAGTGTCAGATGCTGACCGACGCCGGGGTTATCTGGGCGAGCAGTAGCACCAACACCGGATTGCTGGCGCGTGAATTTATCTGTAAAGGGGAGGAAGCCTGATGAGCCAGACACTGTTTAACCAGCCGCTGAACGTGATTAACGTTGGCATCGCAATGTTCAGCGATGACCTGAAAAAGCAGAACGTACCGGTGACCCAGCTCGACTGGACGCCGCCGGGCCAGGGCAACATGCAGGTGGTAGCGGCACTGGACGACATTGCCGATTCACCGTTGGCAGACAAAATCGCGGCCGCTAACCAGCAGGCGCTGGAACGCATTATCCAGTCGCATCCGGTGCTAATTGGCTATGACCAGGCGATCAACGTCGTGCCGGGCATGACCCGTAACACCATCCTGCACGCCGGGCCGCCAATCCGCTGGGAAAAAATGTGCGGCGCAATGAAGGGGGCGGTAACCGGGGCACTGGTCTTTGAAGGGCTGGCGAAAGATCTGGATGAAGCCGCCGAACTGGCCGCCTCGGGTGAAATCATCTTCTCTCCGTGCCACGAGCATGACTGTGTCGGCTCGATGGCGGGCGTGACGTCGGCATCGATGTTTATGCACATCGTCGAGAACAAAACCTATGGCAACCGCGCATATACCAATATGAGCGAGCAGATGGCGAAGATCCTGCGCATGGGCGCGAACGATCAGAGCGTTATCGATCGTTTGAACTGGATGCGCGATGTGCTGGGACCGATGCTGCGCGACGCTATGAAACTGGCGGGCGAAATCGATCTGCGCCTGATGCTGGCGCAGGCATTGCACATGGGTGATGAGTGCCATAACCGCAACAACGCCGGGACGGCGCTGCTGATTCAGGCGCTGACGCCGTGGATTATTCAGACCGGCTATCCGGTTGAGCAGCAACGTGAGGTGTTCGAGTTCGTCCTCAGTAGTGATTACTTCTCCGGACCGACCTGGATGGCGATGTGTAAAGCCGCAATGGACGCTGCACACGGTATTGAATACAGCACCGTGGTGACGACGATGGCGCGCAATGGCGTTGAGTTCGGTCTGCGCATTAGCGGCTTACCGGGCCAGTGGTTTACCGGTCCGGCACAGCAGGTGATTGGGCCGATGTTTGCGGGCTACAAGCCGGAAGATTCCGGACGTGATATCGGCGATAGCGCGATCACCGAAACCTACGGCATTGGCGGTTTCGCGATGGCGACGGCACCGGCCATCGTAGCGCTGGTGGGCGGTACGGTCGAAGAGGCCGTTGATTTCTCTCGCCAGATGCGTGAAATCACTCTCGGCGAAAACCCCAACGTCACCATTCCACTGCTTGGTTTTATGGGCGTACCGACCGCTATCGATATTACGCGCGTAGGCAGCACCGGCATTCTGCCGGTGATCAACACCGCTATTGCGCACAAAGACGCGGGGATCGGCATGATCGGCGCCGGAATAGTTCACCCGCCGTTCGCCTGTTTTGAAAAGGCGATCCTCAACTGGCGCGACCGCTACTGCCAATAACAATAACCGGGGCTAACGCGGTTAGCCCCACAGTAGCGAAGCGAAAAACGTTGCTTACCTGCAGGGCTGGGCGATCTCCGCGATCGCAAATGATGCTTAACCTGTTAAGGATATTCCATGAACAGCATAAAACTAGAATGGAAACGTGGTGACTGGGCGGCTTACTTTGGGCTGATGACCAACAACCTGACTAACCTGCTGACAATGATGGGGCTGCTCATTTTTGTCGTCGGGATCCCTACCGAAATTGTCTATGGTCGCATTGCGCCTGCCTTTGGTCTGGCGGTGCTGGTGGCCAGCGTCTGCTACGCCTGGTTTGGCCTGCAGATGGCAAAGCACACCGGGCGTAACGACGTAACGGCGCTGCCGTCCGGACCGAGTGCACCGTCAATCTTCACCGTGACCTTCCTGGTGCTGATGCCGGTTTATCAGCAAACCAAAGATGCCAACTTCGCTATCCAGATAGCCCTGGTGTGGTGCTTTGTCGAAGCGTTGATCCTGGTCGGCGGCTCCTTCCTGGGCGAGACCATCCGCAAGATGATCCCGCGTACGGTACTGCTTTCTTGTCTGTCCGGCCTGGGGCTGTTGCTGCTGGCGATGAACCCGATGCTGCAGGCATTCGAAGCGCCGACCGTCTCTTTCATCGTCCTGTTGCTGATCTTCATTAACTGGTTCGGTAAGAAGCCGATTTTTGCCCGTATTCCTACCGGTTTGCTGCTGCTGATTGCCGGTACGGCCCTGGCGTGGATCTCCGGTTTACAAAGCCCGGAAGCCATTAAAGCTTCGATGTCTTCCTTTGGCTTCAACCCGCCGGAAATTCATGTCGACAGCTTCTTGCAAGGTTTACCGCACGCACTGCCGTATCTGGCTTCTGCAGTTCCTTTGGGCCTGGCGAACTATATTTTTGACCTTGAGAACATTGAAAGTGCGCACGCGGCGGGCGATGAGTACAACACCCGTAAGGTCATGATGGCGAACGGCTTTGCCTCCATGCTCGGCTGCATGCTGGGTAACCCGTTCCCGGTGACCGTATATGTTGGGCATGCGGGCTGGAAAGCGATGGGCGCCAGCATCGGCTATACCCTCGCTTCAGGCATCACCATGTTCCTGGTGCCGCTGTTTGGGCTGGGCGCGTTTATGCTCGCCATTATTCCGATGACCGCGATAGTGCCGATTCTGGTGTTTATCGGCGTGGTGACCGCCAACCAGGTGGTGCGAGAAACGCCCAAAGTCGAGGTTCCCGTTATCTTCATCTGTCTGTTCCCGTGGATCGCCAACTGGGCATTGACCATCGTCAACAGCGTGATGGGTGCCGCCGGAACATCCGCGGGGAAACTGGGTAGTGACTTGCTGCACAGCAAAGGTGTCTATTACGACGGACTGGTGCATCTGGGAAGCGGCGCACCGCTGGCCAGCATGCTGTGGGGCTGCGTCGCTATCTTCGCCATTATGAACAAGCCGTTACGCGGCGCGATTGCCGCAGCCTTTGGCGCGCTGTTATCGCTGTTTGGCGTGATTCACTCCCCGGCGGTTGGCTTTGCGGAAGGCAGCTCGATGATGTTTGTTGTGGCCTACCTGATGATGAGCGGCATGTTTGTCCTCAAGCATGTTCTTGATAGCCGTGAAGCGGTGACTGCGCCTGAGCAGGAACCAACGAAAACGACCTGAATTGCCTGCAAGCGGAAGATAACACTATGAAAGAACTTGTGGTCGTTGCCATTGGCGGCAACAGCATTATCAAAGATAACGCCAGCCAGTCGATTGAACACCAGGCTGAAGCGGTGAAAGCGGTAGCGGATACGGTGCTGGAGATGCTGGCATCGGACTACAACATTGTGCTGACGCACGGTAACGGGCCACAGGTAGGGCTGGATCTGCGGCGTGCGGAAATCGCGCACGAGCGTGAAGGGCTGCCGCTTACCCCGCTGGCAAACTGCGTTGCCGATACGCAGGGCGGTATCGGTTACCTGATCCAACAGGCGCTGAATAACCGTCTGGCGCGGCGCGGTGAGCAGAGGGCAGTTACGGTGGTCACGCAGGTGGAGGTCGACAAAAACGATCCAGGCTTCGCTAATCCGACCAAGCCCATTGGAGCGTTCTTTAGCGAAGTGCAGCGTGATGAACTGCAGCGGGTCAATCCGGGCTGGCGCTTTGTTGAGGATTCGGGGCGCGGCTACCGTCGGGTAGTCGCCTCTCCACAACCGAAGCGCATTGTCGAGGCGGAGGCGATCAAAACGCTGACCCAGCAAGGCTTTGTGGTTATTGGCGCGGGCGGCGGCGGGATCCCGGTGGTGCGTAGCGATCAAGGGGATTACCAGAGCGTGGACGCGGTGATTGATAAAGATCTCTCCACGGCGCTACTGGCGCAGGAGATCCGCGCCGACATTTTGGTGATCACCACCGGCGTCGAGCAGGTCTGTATTCATTTTGGCAAACCCAACCAGCAGGCGCTGGATACGGTGGATGTTGCAACGATGACCCGTTACATGCAGGAGGGTCATTTCCCGCCTGGCAGCATGTTACCCAAGATCGTTGCCAGCCTGGCGTTTCTGGAGCGTGGCGGTAAACGAGTAATCATCACCACGCCGGAATGCCTGCCTGCCGCACTGCGCGGCGAAACGGGCACCCATATTGTCCATTCCTGAGAGGAGACGTGAATGAAGGAAAGTAACAGCCGCCGTGAATTTTTAAGCCAGAGCGGAAAAATGGTGACCGCTGCCGCGTTGTTTGGCGCGGTCGCTCCGGTCGCGTATGCTGCTAATCCTGTCGGGAACACCTGCGGGTCGAAGAGCACAATGACGATTAACGATAAACACTATTACCTGGATAACGTCCTGCTGGAAGCGGGCTTTGATTACGAAAACTCGGTGGTGGTGCACACCCGTACCGCGCTGCAAACCGTTGAAATCAAAGACGGAAAAATCGTTGCGCTGCGCGAGAATAAGCAGCATCCGGATGCGACGCTGCCTCACTATGATGCGGGTGGAAAGCTGATGCTGCCCGCCATGCGCGACATGCACATCCATCTGGATAAAACCTTTTACGGCGGTCCCTGGCGTTCGCTGAACCGTCCGGCTGGCACCACTATTCAGGATATGATCCGCCTGGAACAAAAGCTGCTGCCTGAACTCCAGCCTTATACGCAGGAGCGTGCGGAAAAGCTGATCGATCTACTGCAGTCAAAAGGCACCTCGATCGCGCGCAGCCACTGTAATATCGAACCGGTTTCCGGGCTGAAAAATCTCGAAAACCTGCAGGCGGTACTGGCGCGTCGCCAACCGGGTTTTGCCTGTGAAATCGTGGCGTTTCCGCAGCATGGCCTGCTGTTATCAAAATCTGAACCGCTGATGCGCGAAGCGATGCAGGCGGGAGCGCATTATGTCGGCGGTCTGGACCCCACCAGCGTCGATGGAGCGATGGAAAAATCCCTCGACACCATGTTCCAGATTGCGCTGGATTACGATAAAGGCGTGGATATCCATTTGCATGAAACCAGCCCGGCGGGCGTGGCGGCAGTGAATTACATGGTGGAGACGGTGGAGAAAACGCCGCAGTTAAAGGGCAAACTGACCATCAGCCACGCGTTTGCGCTGGCAACGTTGAACGAACAGCAGGTTGACGCGCTGGCGACCCGTATGGCGGCGCAGCAGATTACCATTGCCTCGACGGTGCCGATCGGTACCTTGCACATGCCGCTCAAGCAGCTGCGCGATAAAGGCGTGGAAGTGATTACCGGAACCGACAGCGTAATTGATCACTGGTCGCCGTACGGGCTGGGAGACATGCTGGAGAAGGCGAATCTCTACGCCCAGCTCTATATTCGCCCCAATGAGCTTAACCTGTCGCGTGCGCTGTTTCTTGCCACCGGCGATGTGCTGCCGCTAAACGATAAAGGTGAGCGCGTCTGGCCAAAAGCGCAGGATGAAGCCAGCTTTGTACTGGTGGATGCCTCCTGTTCGGCGGAAGCGGTCGCGCGAATTTCCCCACGCACCGCGACCTTCCATAAAGGGCAACTGGTGTGGGGGAGTGTCGCAAGCTAGCCTGGTTTTACGCGCAGCGGCAAGCGCTGCTGCGCTCTCTTGGTGTTAACCGACGATCCCCATATAGCCGTGAATCCCCATATATAAACCGACCATCGCAATGAGCACACTGGAAAAATAGGGGGCTTTGCGTGCCAGCGTGTTAAATCCGCTCCAGCGTTTGGCCGCCTGCTGCACGCTGATTGCCGCTCCCACGCCCACCGTTACCAGCGTCAGCGCCAGCCCGAGGCTGAAGCACAGCACCATGGTCGCACCCAGCGTGAAGGCTTTGAGCTGGATGCAAATCAGCAGCACCGTAATGGCGGCTGGGCACGGGATAAGCCCGCCGGTCAGACCGAACAGTAATATTTGGCCGTTGGTGACCTCTTTGCCCGCAAAGCGGCGCTGAATATCGGTGGCATGCGCCCGTTCGTGGGCATCCTGATACTCTTTCGAGCCTTCGGTGAGTCCTGCCAGTGCGGCATGGTCGTGATTATGCTCGTGTTCGTGATGATGATGGTGATGATCGTCATCGTGGTCATGATGATGGTCGTCATGATCATGGTGGTGGTGATGCTCGTGATTGTGGTCGTGATGCGTCTGGGCCAGCCAGTTCTGCTCTCCCTGCCAGGTTCGCCAGAACATCCAGAATGCGGTCCCGAGAATAATAATCGCCGAGACAAACTGCAGCCAGGGCTCAACGGCCTGGGCAGTAAACGCTTTGCTGATATACATCCCGCCGAGCGCAATCAGCCATACCACGGCGGTATGCGACAGCGTTGCTGCCAGCCCCAGCATCACCGCCTGTTTGATGGTCCCCTTAATGGCAATAATAAAGGCCGCCATCATCGTCTTGGAATGCCCCGGTTCCAGACCGTGCAACACAC
Source organism: Citrobacter sp. Cpo045 (assembly GCF_030332875.1). Classification (NCBI taxonomy): domain Bacteria; kingdom Pseudomonadati; phylum Pseudomonadota; class Gammaproteobacteria; order Enterobacterales; family Enterobacteriaceae; genus Citrobacter; species Citrobacter sp. Cpo045. The sequence goes on along the minus strand of NZ_JAOWGZ010000104.1, from coordinate 122,018 downwards.
CCAATAGAATCGCGCTGGGAATGAAAAACCAGGCGTTACCTTGCTGAAGAAGCGTAGAAAACTCACCCATGAGAATGATTCTTAGTTGTTTAATTTCGCCTGATTCTACTCCCCCCCAGTATCAAATACTACCCCCCAGTAGAATGTCGATGGTATTGTCCCTACAGCCAGACGTTAAAAAGGTAAAGTTATGTCACATACGATCCGCGACAAACAAAAGCTGAAAGCCCGAACCAGCAAGATTCAGGGGCAGGTAGCGGCGTTGAAAACCATGCTGGATGAACCGCATGAATGCGCGGCAGTATTGCAGCAAATAGCGGCGATCCGCGGGGCAGTAAACGGATTAATGCGTGAAGTGATTAAAGGTCATCTGACCGAGCACATTGTGCATCAGGGCGATGAAATTAAGCGCGAAGAGGATTTGGATGTGGTCCTGAAAGTGCTGGATTCGTACATCAAATAAGTCAGTTTAACGGCTCATCCACGTTCAATACTGTCCAGTTAAGCATGCAGGGTGAACATGTTCTTCTTGCTCAGGGTTCCGTTCACCTCAGCAGTGTCATTTATCTGAAGCACAGATACCCGTGAACGTGTAAAGGGCGTTCTTCGCCACGCCCTTTACAATCCCGGCTCCCGGCGGGAAAATTGCCGCTCCGCGGTCCCCTCCGCTTATTCCTCCAGGCTACCGGGTCGGGCGCGAGGAAGCATCCCTGCAAAGCGCGCCCTGAGCCAGCATCCATGCTGGCTCTCCCGGGCTTACGGAAACACGTCGGCAATTTTCAGCCGGACCAGCCCACACCTCACCATCTGCGTTTTTGGTCTGAACAGCAAAACAGATTTAACTGGAAATCAGAGCGTTGAAGCGATGACTCGGGTCCGGCTGAAAATCGATGAGGAGTTGACGTCTGACCGGGGCTGTCCGCAGGGATGCGGACAGAGGGGACGGGCTGCATGGACGCAGGCTCGGCCCCGACCCGACAGGCAGACGGCATAAGACGAATGAATCGCGTAGCGACGATTTTCCCGCCGGGAGCCTGGGTTGCAAGGGAGGCGGCGGTGAGCCTCCCTTGCACGTTCACAGGAATCGGTGCTTCAGAGAAACGATGAACATGAGGTGAACGGAACCCTTCTCTGAGATAGCATGTTCATTACTTCCGCCAACACAGGTTGATACTTTCTGAAATTGAGTCGTTAACTGAACGACATCGCACCCACTTCCAGGAGAATGAGCCGCTAAACAACACGTTCTAGCCAAAAAACATCACAGATACGCACAGCAGACCGACAATCAGGGTGATCAGGTTACCCACTGAACGGTACGGCTTCAGCGCCGGGATCAGATAGGTAGACAATGTCGGCATGATAAACAGAATCATGGCAATCAGCGGGCCGCTTATCGCGTAAATCATTGAAATGGCATTAGGATTAATGCAGCAGATGATAAACGTGATAGCCGAGACCAGCATGATGGACAGAGCGCGGTTAAAGGCCCGGCTTTTCTTCACACCCACCTGATGCAACGACGTTTTTACTACCTCCGTTGCCCCTTCAATCACGCCAAAGTAGGTGCCGAGGAATGATTTTGACATCGCGACAACAGCAACGATGATCCCGGAAATCGACAGCCATGCCGGTGCGTTTGGCATCATCGACAGCGCGGAAAGAATCGTCACGCCTTCATTTTTCGCGTCTTCGATATAGTTTGTCGGAATCGAAAGCAAGCAGCTGAAGACGAAAAACAGTACGCTCAGGCAGATGATGACGTAGGCTACCTTCATGATTTTTTTGCATTTACCCATGGCCTGCTCGCCGTATTTCTCTCGTCTGTCGATGGCGAACGTAGAGATAATTGGCGTATGGCTAAAAGCGAAAACCATCACGGGAATAGATATCCAAACCTGATGAAGCGTGTGCTGATCGAAAGACATCTGGCCGGTGAGTAGCGTTGGCTGCCAGCTTCCGGTCAGGTAGAGCGAAAGGAACAAAAAGTACGCGATGAGCGGGAACACCAAAAAGCCCATGACCCGAATAGTGGCTTGTCGGCCCATCAGAAAAATCAGGTTCAGCACCAGCACCACGCCAAGGCTGACCAACATGCGGATCCGCAGATCGATAGTGATATGTTTTGCCAGCTGTTCAGTGAGTGAATTGGTTATCGCTACGGCGTAGATCAGCACCACCACAAAGAAGGCAATAAAATAGAGGGTGGTGATCAGGCTGCCAATCTTCTTGCCGTAGTAGTGGGTAACCGCGCCAGTGATCCCTTCACCAGCCGACGTTTTTGAGGACAGGATAAACTGACACAGCGCCTTGTGCGGCCAGTAGGTTAAAGGCCAGGCGACGAGTGCGGTGATAAACAATACCACCGCGCCTGCAGAACCCAGCTGTATGGGTAGGAATAGGGTTCCTGCGCCGACGGCAGTCCCATATAGTGCGAAGCTCCAGAGAGTCTCTTCTTTTGACCAAAATTTCGACATTATTTGAACGTATCAACTATAAAATAAACAAAAAGAAGCGCAATTTACCACAAATGGCAGGGGCTGGGGGAGGTGTGAACAAGCGGGCGAGTGAATGGGACAATAGCCGGAACCGAGAAGATTCCGACTATTATTTTAATTATCAGGCAGTAACGCGCTGCTGGCGGCGCTTCATAACGCGCTCGCGTAACGTGTCATAAGCCCAGTTATAGAACATGGTGTACGGCAGGAAGAACAGGAAGAAACCTATTTCCAGCGTGAATGCCTGAACCAGGCTGACGTTCAGCACATACGCCACGATGCTCACCCCGATCACAATAAAACCGCTCTCGAAGCCTAAGGCGTGAAATGCTCGCACTTTCGCCGTACGTTTTACCAGGTGTGACGGCCACAAACGGTCAAACAGGGCGTTATAAATGATATTCCAGATCATCGCTGTGGTGGCGAGAAGAATGGTCAGTCCGCCCATTTCCAGCACCGAGCGCTGCATCAACCATGCGGTGGTCGGTGCGAGGATCGCGGTGGCAATGCCTTCAAAGCAGACGGCATGAAAAATACGCTCCACTAACGAGCGGCGTTGGACAGTATCGTGTTGCATAACCTAAAACCTTCTTTAATGCCCGGATAACGGAATGGTGGCAATTTTATCGTTTTATGTGATATCTAAAAGATAGTATCCATCGATAAAGTAGATAGCTCATGCGTTATTCTCCTGAAGCATTAACGGCATTTGTGGAGACCGTTTCCTGCGGTTCATTTTCTGCGGCGGCCCGGCGGCTACGTAAAAGCCAATCCACTATCAGTACGGCCATTGCGCATCTGGAAGCCGATCTTGGTTTTGCGCTGTTTGACCGCTCATCCCGCCAGCCAACGCTGACCGAGGAAGGTAAGCGGGTGTTGGGCTATGTGCAGGCTATTCTGACGGCCAGCGAACGTCTCGATGAGGCGGCGATCTCGCTGTCGGGTGAAACTGAGGCGCGTCTGACCTTTGTGCTGTCTGACACGCTGCATCCGGATGTGCTGGAAGAGTTGATGGTGCAGTTTGATCGCAAGTTTCCCCATACCGAGTTTGAATGCCTGATTGGTGAAGATGAAGACGTGATCGATCTGCTGCAAAAAGGACGTGCTCAGGTGGGGTTGATCGAGGCGCGGGAAGATTACCCGACCGACATGGGCGTTACGCGTCTGCCGATGCAAACCTGGATGGGATTATACGTTGCAGCGTCGCATCCGCTCGCGGCTCAAGAAAAACTGCAGTGGGAGCAGCTACACACCTGGCGTGAGCTGCGTTTGAATACCTATCTGGAAAGCGGCACCAACGTGGCGCGCGGCCCCGTCTGGTCTGCTCCTAACTATCTGTTATTGCTAAGTATGGCTGTTCAGGGATTCGGCTGGTGCGCGCTCCCTTGTGCGCTGGTGGAGGAGTTTGCGGCAGAAAAACCACTGGTGCAATTAAAGATGCCTGGCTGGCCAAAGGCTATCTCTATCGATCTGTTGTGGAATAAGAAATCACCGCCTGGTGTGGCAGGAAGTTGGCTGCGTGACCATTTACAGCAGAGTGGCGTTCAGATGACCAATAAGTGATACGAATTTCCTTTGTGATAAAAATCACCGTTTTTAAACAACCTTGATAACTATTTTTAACAATCATCTACTATTGCGGTGTTATTTTGCGCTGAGGTAGTGATGAAAGAGGTTGTGATCGTCGGGGCATTAAGGACACCGATTGGCTGCTTCCAGGGGACGCTGGCGCGCCACTCTGCCGTTGAGTTAGGCAGCATGGTGGTCAAGGCGTTACTGGAACGCACGGGCGTGGACGTTCACGCTGTGGATGAAGTGATCCTCGGACAGGTGCTTACCGCAGGTGCCGGGCAGAACCCTGCGCGTCAGTCTGCCATCAATGGTGGACTACCCAATACCGTTTCCGCCATCACCATTAACGATGTCTGTGGCTCGGGTCTGAAAGCGCTGCATCTGGCGACCCAGGCTATCCAGTGTGGCGAAGCCGACATTGTGATTGCGGGCGGGCAAGAGAATATGAGCCGTGCACCGCATGTCCTTACCGATAGCCGCACTGGCGCACAGCTGGGGAACAGCCAACTGGTCGACAGCCTGGTACATGACGGTCTGTGGGATGCCTTCAACGATTATCACATGGGCGTTACCGCGGAAAACCTGGCGCGAGAATACGGAATCAGCCGCGAATTGCAGGATGCCTACGCGCTGCACTCGCAGCACAAAGCGCGGATGGCAATTGATGCCGGACGCTTTAAAGATGAAATCGTGCCGGTGGTAACACAGCGTAATGGGCAATCGTTCGTGGTGGACACCGACGAACAACCGCGTACCGATGCCAGCGCCGAAGGGCTGGCGCGTCTGGATCCTACCTTTGACAGACTCGGTTCGGTAACGGCGGGTAACGCGTCATCCATCAACGACGGTGCCGCTGCGGTGATGATGATGAGCGAGGCCAAGGCGCAGGAACTTTACTTACCTGTGTTGGCCCGTATTCGCGCCTTTGCCAGCGTCGGAGTCGACCCTGCGCTCATGGGGATTGCGCCAGTGTATGCAACACGCCGCTGCCTTGAGCGCGTGGGCTGGCAACTGGCTGATGTTGATCTTATCGAAGCTAATGAAGCCTTCGCCGCGCAGGCATTATCCGTTGGGAAAATGCTGGAGTGGGATGAACGGCGGGTGAATGTGAACGGCGGGGCCATTGCGCTCGGCCATCCGATTGGCGCTTCTGGCTGTCGTATTCTGGTTTCGCTGGTACATGAAATGGTGAAACGTCGGGCGCACAAGGGCCTGGCAACACTGTGTATTGGTGGTGGTCAGGGGGTGGCGCTCGCTATCGAACGAGACTAATCCCCGTCATACTTCAAGCTGCATGTGCGTTGGCTTTACTCGCTCACCCCAGTCACGTACTTATGTACGCTCCGGGGAATTCGCTGCGTCGCCGCGTGATTCGGCCTTACGGCCTCACCCCTTCGGGGCCAGCGCAAGCGCTGTTCAAAACGGCCGGGAAGTTTTGTCCTGCAACTCGAATTATTTAGGGTATATATTTTTCTTCTCGAACAGTTTTCTGCCGTGTTATCTCTTCCTCTATAAAAAAGCCCTCCAGCAGGAGGGCAAGGCCAGTTACAGAAACATACACTCTAAACCCTGCCAACATATCAAAACGTTGTTTCATTTCATGTGATTGATAGCGCACTTTGTTAGAAAAGGTGTGTGAATGACGTATGAGCCTGGCTGTATTTTCAATATCTTATCCCTGCCACTAATGATCTACTTTTTTGTGTTTTTATCTATCTAATTGTTTTAAATGATTTTATTTAAACAAATTTTGCGATTTATATGCGCTAGCGTGATCGCACTTACACTTTTGATAATAAGATGCGGAAAAAGTGAAACATCGTTTTAGTTATAATTGAAAACACATTCAGGGAGGGATATCATGAGCGCATAAGATAAAACGGAACAGCGTTTTGCTATTCGTTTAAGCATTCACGGTCAATTTATCACTGGAGGTAAATGTGGACGTAAGACAAAGCATCCATAGTGCGCATGCGAAAACCCTGGACACTCAGGGGCTGCGTAATGAGTTTTTGGTCGAAGAAGTGTTTGTCGCAGATGAATACACCATGGTCTACAGCCACATCGACCGCATCATTGTTGGCGGCATTATGCCAGTGGCCAAAACCGTCTCTGTGGGTGGCGAAGTCGGCAAACAGCTGGGCGTAACCTATTTCCTCGAACGTCGTGAGCTGGGTGTGATCAATATCGGCGGCCCGGGCACGATTACCGTTGACGGCCAGTGCTATGAAATTGGTCATCGCGACGCGCTGTACGTCGGAAAAGGGGCAAAAGAAGTGGTATTCGCCAGTATTGATACGGCGAAACCGGCGAAGTTTTACTACAACTGCGCGCCGGCACACACGACTTACCCAACTAAGAAAGTCACGCCTGCAGACGTTGCGCCAGTGACGCTGGGTGATGACCTCACCAGTAACCGTCGTACCATCAACAAATACTTTGTGCCGGATGTTCTGGAAACCTGCCAGTTGAGCATGGGTCTGACTGAGCTGGCTCCGGGTAACCTGTGGAACACCATGCCGTGTCATACCCATGAACGTCGTATGGAAGTCTATTTCTATTTCAATATGGAAGAAGACACCTGCGTCTTCCACATGATGGGTCAGCCTCAGGAAACGCGTCATATTGTGATGCACAACGAGCAGGCGGTGATTTCTCCAAGCTGGTCTATTCACTCCGGTGTCGGCACAAAAGCTTATACGTTCATTTGGGGCATGGTCGGCGAAAACCAGGTCTTTGATGATATGGACCATGTTGCAGTAAAAGATCTGCGCTAGTTGCGGGCGACAGCCGTGCCTGCTGCGGCGGGCATTATAAAAAATTAAGGATTTACAATGATTTTGAATGCATTCTCTCTTGAAGGTAAAGTCGCCGTTGTGACCGGTTGTGACACAGGTTTGGGTCAGGGTATGGCGCTGGGCCTGGCTGAAGCGGGCTGCGATATCGTCGGTATCAATATTGTTGAACCGACAGAAACCATCGAACGCGTGACCGCACTGGGCCGCCGTTTTTTAAGCCTGACCGCCGATCTGCGTCAAATCGATGGTATTCCGGCGCTGCTGGAGCGCGCAGTGGCAGAATTCGGCCATATTGATATTCTGGTCAACAACGCGGGTCTTATCCGTCGTGACGATGCGATCGACTTCAGCGAAAAAGACTGGGATGACGTGATGAACCTGAACATTAAGAGCGTGTTCTTTATGTCTCAGGCTGCGGCGAAGCATTTTATCGCTCAGGGTAACGGCGGCAAAATTATCAATATCGCCTCTATGCTTTCCTTCCAGGGCGGGATCCGCGTGCCGTCTTACACCGCATCTAAAAGCGGCGTAATGGGTGTTACCCGTCTGATGGCGAACGAGTGGGCAAAACATAACATCAACGTCAACGCGATTGCACCAGGTTACATGGCGACGAATAACACCCAACAGCTGCGTGCTGATGAGCAGCGTAGCGCAGAGATCCTCGATCGTATCCCGGCGGGTCGTTGGGGTTTACCGAGCGACCTGATGGGGCCTGTCGTGTTCCTGGCGTCCAGCGCATCTGACTATATCAACGGCTATACCGTTGCAGTAGATGGCGGCTGGCTGGCACGTTAATTCACTTTCCAGAACCGTTAAACCCTGCCCTCTGGCAGGGTTTTTTATATTCGGATTAATAAAATCCATATTGTGGTTATAAATTATTCCATATTAAATTTCATACGTATAAATTTATTGTTTTTAATATCCTTTAATATCAACAAATTAAATTTAATTGAGTGATTGTCGGTAAATTTTAAAATTGGAATATCCATCACATAACCATGTGGTGTAGCTATTTAATCCATGTTTTTGCCGTTTCCCGCCTGACGCTTCCTGCAAGGGATCCCTTACTTTCAATGGCATGGTTACTCTGTATCTGGCAGGAAAAAATGGTCTCAATAAATAATGATGCTGCTTTAGCGCCGCGCCCAGTGCGCGATACGCGACGTATGAATATGTTTGTTTCTATCTCTGCGGCTGTCGCAGGGTTGTTATTCGGCCTGGATATTGGCGTGATTGCTGGCGCGTTGCCTTTTATCACCGATCACTTTGTGTTGACCAGCCGCCTGCAGGAGTGGGTGGTAAGCAGCATGATGCTGGGTGCGGCAATTGGTGCGCTGTTTAACGGTTGGTTGTCATTCCGCCTGGGGCGCAAATACAGCCTGATGGCGGGCGCGATCCTTTTCGTCGTCGGATCTCTGGGCTCGGCGTTTGCCTCCAGCGTAGAAATGCTCATTTTTGCCCGCGTGGTGCTGGGCGTAGCGGTGGGGATCGCGTCTTACACCGCACCGCTCTATCTCTCTGAAATGGCCAGCGAAAATGTGCGTGGCAAGATGATCAGTATGTATCAGCTGATGGTGACGCTGGGCATCGTTCTGGCCTTTTTGTCCGATACCGCGTTCAGCTACAGCGGTAACTGGCGCGCTATGCTTGGCGTGCTGGCGCTTCCGGCTGTATTGCTGATTATTCTGGTTGTTTTCTTGCCCAACAGCCCGCGCTGGCTGGCGGAGAAAGGTCGCCACATCGAAGCTGAAGAAGTACTGCGCATGTTGCGCGATACGTCAGAAAAAGCCCGCGATGAGCTGAACGAAATCCGTGAAAGCCTGAAGCTGAAGCAGGGTGGTTGGGCGCTGTTTAAAATTAACCGTAACGTGCGTCGTGCGGTTTTCCTCGGAATGTTACTGCAGGCGATGCAGCAGTTCACCGGGATGAACATCATCATGTACTACGCGCCGCGTATTTTTAAAATGGCGGGTTTTACCACCACAGAGCAGCAGATGATTGCCACGCTGGTAGTTGGCTTAACGTTTATGTTCGCCACCTTTATTGCCGTCTTCACGGTCGACAAAGCAGGACGTAAACCGGCGCTGAAAATTGGTTTCAGCGTAATGGCCATCGGGACGCTGGTGCTTGGTTATTGTCTGATGCAGTTTGATAACGGCACGGCTTCCAGTGGGCTATCCTGGCTGTCAGTTGGTATGACGATGATGTGTATTGCAGGCTATGCAATGAGCGCCGCGCCGGTGGTGTGGATCCTGTGTTCGGAAATTCAGCCACTGAAATGCCGAGATTTTGGTATTACCTGCTCCACCACCACCAACTGGGTGTCGAACATGATCATTGGCGCAACGTTCCTGACGCTGCTCGACAGCATTGGCGCCGCCGGTACGTTCTGGCTCTATACTGCGCTGAACGTCGTATTTATTGGCATCACGTTCTGGCTGATTCCAGAAACCAAAAACGTCACGCTGGAGCATATCGAACGTAAGCTGATGGCAGGCGAGAAGTTAAGAGATATTGGGGTGTAAGTCAGACAAGCATGCCGGATAGTGGTTCAGCCTTATCCGGCCTGCGAGTGGAATCTCTTATAGGCCGGGAAAGCGTCAACGCGACCCGGTTTTTTTATTTAGCGCCTTACCCGTGCAGAAAATCTTCGCGAATAGGGGTAAAGGTATCCAGCAGCGTTCCCGGTTTTAAACAGACGCAGCCATGCATAATGTTGGGCTGTTTATACAGAGTATCGCCCGCCCTAACGATATGTTTCTCTTCGCCGATGGTAAATTCAAACTCACCGGACAACACGTAAGTCAGCTGCTCGTGCGGATGATTGTGCATCGGGCCGATTGCGCCTTGCTCGAAGTTCACCTCAACCGCCATCATGTTACCGCCGTGAGCAAGAATGCGCCGGGTAACGCCATTGCCCAGATCGTCAAGCGTGGTCTCTTTATGAAAAATAAACATCCGGCCTTCCTGTAATTAATTAAAACAATGTTTCATTAAAGCTATATCAGAAAATTAAAAAAAGAAATGCACGCCAACAGATGTGGAAAGTTGATCACATCTTTGGTTCACTGGAGAGACAACAACGAGTCAGGGGAAATGATGAAAACGATCGGTCTGTTAGGCGGTATGAGCTGGGAATCTACCATTCCTTATTATCGACTCATTAATGAAGGCATAAAACAGCGTCTGGGCGGTCTGCATTCTGCGCAGATTCTGTTGCACAGCGTGGATTTTCACGAGATTGAAGTCTGCCAGTCAAGCGGTGACTGGCAGCGAGCCGGTGAGATCCTCGCGCAGGCCGCCACAGGGCTACAGCAAGCCGGGGCGCAAGGAATTGTGCTGTGTACCAACACCATGCACAAAGTTGCTGAGGCGATTGAAAGCGCCTGTGACGTGCCGTTTCTGCATATTGCTGACGCGACGGGTCGGGCGATACAAAAGCAGCAGATGAACAACGTGGCGCTACTGGGTACGCGTTACACCATGGAGCAGGATTTTTACCGCGGGCGTTTACAGACTGAATTCGGCATTAGCACGTTGATCCCTGAAGCTGATGATCGTCAGAAAATAAACCAGATTATTTTCGATGAGCTGTGTCTCGGTGAATTCAGCGAGGCTTCCCGCGATTATTACCTGGGCGTCATCGACCAACTGGCGAAACAGGGGGCGCAAGGGGTGATCTTTGGCTGTACCGAGATTGGTCTGCTGGTTCCCACCGAGCTAAGCCCACTACCGGTTTTCGACACCGCGGCAATCCATGCGCAAGATGCGGTGGCGTTTATGCTTTCGGCTGTGGATGCAAAATAGCCTCCAGCAGGTCAATAAGCCTCGGTAGATGGGCCTGCAGATGCGCCGTAAAAGCATCAACCAGCGCCGAGGCGGGGCGATGAAGCGGGTGAATCAGGCTGACTGTAAAGGGTACCGAAATACTGAAGCGGCGGATAACGACTCCGCTGCTGGCGTAATCCAGCGCGGTAAGTGGGTTCACCACCGAGATCCCCACGCCTGCCCGTACCATTGCACAAATTGAAGCGGCGCTATGGGTTTCAATCACCATGCGGCGCTTCACCTGGTGCTCATTAAACAGGGTATCCAGTAGCTGACGGTAGCTGTCGGTGCGCGACAGGCTGATGTAGTTTTCTCCCTGAAAATCCTGCGGCGTTAACACCGCTTTCTTAGTCAGCGGATGGCCCTGCGGCAGCACGCACACTTCATCCAGCGCCAGCAATTCGGTGCGTTTCGTTCCGGCAGGCGTATGCAGCGTTTCCGTTAACCCCAGATCGTGGCGCTGCGCCGACAGCCACTCTTCCAGCAGCGGTGACTCCTGCGGCACTATCTGAATATTGACCTGTGGATAGCGAGCGAGGAATGGCTGCAGCAGCGGCGGTAAAAAAGACTGTGAGAATACCGGCAGGCAAACAATCGACAATTCGCCCTGGCGAAACTCGCGCAGGCTTTCGGCGGCGCTCACAATTCTGTCCAGGCCATACCACGAACGTTGCACCTCTTCAAACAGACGTAACCCTTGCACGGTTGGGTGCAGTCGGCCACGCGTACGTTCAAACAGCGTTAACCCCAGCACTTTCTCGAATCGGGCCAGTTCCCGGCTGACGGTGGGCTGCGAGGTATGTAGCATGCGCGCGGCTTCTGTCAGATTGCCTGCCGTCATGATGGCGTGAAAAATTTCGATGTGTCGCAGGTTAACGGCGGGCATGGGCAATCCTCGAATGAATCAATCCATATCATTTTTGCATAGACTCACGATAAAACGATATTTTTTATTCTTTTCGGGCTGTGGCGTAATCATAAAAAAGCCAATACCGGAGCACACCATGCCACGCCCACTCAATAGTACTGACACTGACCTGACCGCCGACAACCTGCTACGCCTGCCTGCCGAATTCGGCTGCCCGGTGTGGGTCTATGATGCGCAGATTATCCGCGGGCAGATTGCCAAATTGAGTCAGTTTGACGTGGTGCGTTTCGCCCAAAAGGCATGTTCGAATATTCATATTTTGCGCCTGATGCGCGAGCAGGGCGTGAAGGTTGATTCCGTCTCGCTTGGCGAAATTGAACGTGCGTTGGCGGCAGGCTTCGTACCGGGGAAAGATGAAATCGTCTTTACCGCCGATATGATTGATGAAGCGACGCTCGCGCGGGTGCATGAATTGCGCATTCCGGTAAATGCCGGGTCGGTGGATATGCTTGAACAACTGGGCCAGGTCTCGCCGGGCCATCGCGTGTGGCTACGCGTAAACCCTGGCTTTGGGCATGGGCACAGTCAGAAAACCAATACCGGCGGCGAAAACAGCAAGCACGGGATCTGGTATAGCGATCTTCCCGCGGCGCTGGAGGTGATTCAGCGCTATAAGCTGAAGCTGGTGGGGATTCATATGCATATCGGCTCCGGCGTGGACTATGCGCATCTGGAGCAGGTGTGCGGTGCGATGGTGCGCCAGGTGGTTGAATTTGACCAGGATCTGGAGGCGATCTCCGCAGGTGGTGGTTTATCAATCCCGTATCGCGAAGGCGAAGAGGCAATCGATACCGATCACTACTTTGGATTGTGGAACGCTGCGCGTGAACAGATTGCTAAACACCTGGGTCATCCGATCGCGCTTGAGATCGAGCCTGGTCGTTTTCTGGTCGCGGAAGCCGGCGTGTTAGTGGCGCAGGTGCGTAGCGTTAAAGAGATGGGTAGCCGCCACTTTGTGCTGATCGATGCGGGCTTCAACGATCTAATGCGCCCGGCCATGTACGGTAGTTATCACCATATCTCCGCGCTGGCAGGAGATGGTCGCTCTCTGGAGCACACACCGCAACGGGAAACCGTGGTAGCCGGGCCGCTGTGCGAATCTGGCGACGTGTTTACCCAGCAGGAAGGCGGAAATGTGGAAACCCGTCTGTTGCCTGCGGTGGTGCCGGGCGATTATCTGGTGCTGCATGATACCGGGGCGTACGGCGCGTCAATGTCGTCAAACTACAATAGCCGTCCGCTGCTGCCGGAAGTTTTGTTCGATAACGGCGTGGCGCGGCTGATTCGCCGTCGCCAGACCATTAATGAGCTGTTAGCGCTGGAATTAATCTGATTACAGCGTTGTGAAATGCCGGATGGCGCTACGCTTATCCGGCCTACAAGATTAACTGCGCCGCCATCCGGCATTTGATTACTTAAAGTATGGCCCGAGCGTTACTGAGTCACGTAGTACAAGTTTGCCGGTGAACGGTGGGATTGGCTCGACGCTCTCGCCGTTGGCCAGCCGGATAGCCTGGTCGATTGCCGTGGTTATCATGGTATCAATCGGCAGATAAACGGTAGACAGCCCCGGCTCCAGCCATTTGGCGCTGGGCGCATCATCAAAACCAAACAGTGAGACGTCCGTTGGGATCCTCAGCCCGGCCTGATGTAACGCTTTTGATGCGCCTAATGCCATGTCATCGTTACAGGCGAACAGGGCGCTGAATCTCACCCCTTCCTCCAGCAGTTCACGGCAGGCCTCATAGCCTCGCGTCATCGTGGAGTCGCCGTATTTGACCTTATCGGGATCCCAGGGAATACCGTTTTTTTCCAGCGCCTTACGATACCCCATCAGGCGGGATTTACCGGTAGGCGTATGACCTGGCACAGTGATACAAGCAATATCGCTATGGCCCTGGGAGATCAGGTAATTGACCGCCTGATAGGCCGCGTCTTCCTGTTCAAAGAAAATTGCGCGATCGCGGGCCTGGCTGACATCACGGTTGATGACCAGCAAGGGCATAGCAATGCTGTTCATCAACGACATAATCGCCTTTTCACTCATATAGCGTGTATAGAGAATAATGGCGTCGCACTGCCTGTCCGCCAGCATTTGCACGGCTTCCTGCTCACGCTCTGGTGTGTCGTGGCCGTCGGTGACGATCAACTGCTTGCCGTGAGATTCCGTCTGGCGTGAAGCCTGTTGCAGCAGGCGGCCAAAGTAGAATCCATCAAATGTGGAAACTACCAGACCAATGCTGTTGCTGGTGCGGTTTGCCAAAGAGCGCGCTAAAAAATTAGGCCGATAATCAAGTGCCTGCATGGCCTTAAACACTTTCTGGCGCGTGCTCTCTTTTACCTGACCCGTGCCATTCAGTACGCGCGAAACGGTCGCTTTTGAGACGCCTGCGTGTCGTGAAACGTCCAACATCGTAGTCATAACGCTATCCTGGTAATTCGTTTGACGATGAATTCCCCGGCTCTGTCAGCGTCGAAACGGAATGGCGACGCACCAGAGTTGGGTTAAAAACGTGGGTAATTTCAGGCACGGGACGCTTCTCCGCCAGCGCGAGCGCCAGTTCGGCAGCCTGGGTTGCCATCGTCACGATCGGGTAGCGCACCGTGGTCAGACGCGGGCGCACGTAGCGGGAAACCAGCACATCATCAAAACCAATCAGCGAGATTTCTCCCGGCACATCAATGCCGTTATCATTCAATACGCCCATGGCACCAGCCGCCATTGAGTCGTTGTAGCAGGCTACCGCAGTGAAGTTTTTGCCACGGCCAAGTAACTCGGTCATAGCCTGTTCACCGCCGCTTTCATCCGGTTCACCAAACGTTACCAGTCGATCGCTGACAGGAATATTGCTCTCTGCCAGCGCGTCGTAATAGCCTTGCAGACGATCTTCCGCATCTGAAATCGTGTGATTGGAGCACAGATAACCAATGCGCGTATGGCCCTGCTGAATGAGGTGTCGGGTCGCGAGCCAGGCGCCGAAACGGTCATCAAGGGCAACGCAGCGTTGTTCGAATCCCGGCAGAATTCGGTTAATCAATACCATGCCGGGGATTTGCTTCATGAGTGATGCCAGCTCAGCATCCGGGATAATTTTCGCGTGGACAACAAGGGCTGCGCAGCGGTGGCGAATGAGCTGTTCAATCGCCAGTCGTTCCTTCTGTTCGTTATGGTAGCCGTTACCAATCAGTAAAAAATTACCGGTGTTATACGCCACCTGCTCGACAGCTTTAACCATTGCCCCAAAAAATGGATCGGACACATCACCTACCACCAGACCGATGGTTTCAGTGGATTGTTGTGCCAGCGCACGCGCATTGGCGTTGGGGTGGTAGCTGAGTGATTCCATTGCACTCGTTACGGCCAGGCGCGATGCTTCGCTGGCTTTAGGGGAATCATTAATCACTCGAGAAACGGTGGCGACTGATACACCAGCTAGTCGGGCTACATCCTTTATGGTCGCCATGATAGTACCTGTTGTGGGTAAACGCTTACATTCCGTCAGTGTTACGGAAAATGGCTGGCTGTTCAAGCAGATTGCCCGTCAGAACGTCGCAAATGTGAGCGCACACGAGCGAAGTAAGACAGAAAATAGAAAATGCTAATTTTTGCTTACACTTTGCGATGTGCTGTTGCGATTGTTCGCTGGTGAGGGAACTGAGCAGATTGCTAGAGTTGAGATCCCAGAGGTATTGATAGGTGAAATCAACTTTCGGGTTGATCACTAGAATTACACCAGCCTGCGCAGATGCGCAGGTTTTTTTTTACCTTCAGCCTATCTGTAACAGTAACCGATAATTTACACAACTCGTTGCATTTGGGTTCATTCCTTTGCGTTTTCGCACTGGCGTATCTGGCTGCTGACGACCACAATCAAGATCCCAGAGGTATTGATTGGTGAGATTATTCGGTACGCACTTCGTACCTGTCTCTTGCACCAACCTGCGCGGATGCGCAGGTTTTTTTTCGGATTGTATTTACCAGTTACCTGTCGCGCCCATTCCCCAACTCGTATACTCTCCCACCATTGATGTTTATATAATTAATGGCACAGGGAGTTGAGATGCTATTTGGCTTTTTTCGTAATCTGTTTCGCGTGCTTTTCCGCGTTCGCGTCACGGGCGATGTCAGCGCGCTACAGGGAGAACGCGTTCTAATCACTCCCAACCATGTCTCATTTATAGACGGCATCCTGTTGGCGCTCTTTTTACCGATTCGTCCCGTCTTCGCTGTTTACACCTCGATCAGCCAGCAATGGTATATGCGCTGGCTAACCCCGTTGATTGATTTCGTACCGTTAGATCCAACCAAACCGATGTCGATTAAACATCTGGTTCGTCTGGTCGAACAGGGCCGTCCGGTGGTTATTTTCCCGGAAGGACGTATTTCGACGTCCGGTTCGTTAATGAAAATTTATGACGGCGCGGGGTTTGTCGCCGCAAAGTCGGGGGCGACGGTGGTTCCTGTGCGCATTGAAGGCGCGGAGCTTTCCCGCTTTAGCCGCCTGAAAGGTTTGGTTAAACAGCGATTCTTCCCGCGCATCCGCTTACATATCCTACCGCCGACACAACTGCCGATGCCGGAAGCACCGCGTGCTCGCGATCGCCGCAAAATTGCCGGAGAGATGCTGCATCAAATTATGATGGAAGCACGCATGGCGGTTCGTCCGCGTGAAACGCTATATGAGTCGCTGCTGGCGGCGAAATACCGTTTTGGCGCAGGCAAAAACTGCATTGAAGATGTTAACTTTACCCCGGACAGCTACCGCAAACTGCTGACAAAGACGCTCTTTGTGGCCCGTATTCTGGAAAAATACAGCGTCGAAGGTGAAAAAATCGGCCTGATGCTGCCAAACGCGGGGATCAGCGCGGCGGTTATTTTTGGCGCCATTGCGCGTCAACGCATTCCGGCCATGATGAATTACACCGCGGGCGTGAAAGGATTAACCAGCGCCATTACTGCGTCTGAAATTAAAACGATCTTCACATCCCGACAGTTTCTCGATAAAGGCAAACTCTGGCATTTACCGGAACAGCTCACCCAGGTGCGTTGGGTTTATCTGGAAGACTTAAAAGCTGATGTGACCTTCAGCGATAAGCTGTGGATTTTCTCACATCTGCTGGCACCTCATCTGGCGCAGGTGAAGCAGCAGCCGGAAGACGCTGCGGTGATCCTCTTTACTTCTGGCTCAGAAGGCCATCCGAAAGGTGTGGTTCACAGTCATAAAAGCATTCTGGCGAACGTTGAGCAGATCAAAACGATTGCCGATTTCACCGCCGATGACCGTTTTATGTCGGCGCTGCCGCTGTTCCACTCCTTTGGCCTGACGGTGGGATTATTCACGCCGCTACTGACTGGCGCAGAAGTGTTTCTTTATCCCAGCCCGCTGCATTACCGCATTGTGCCAGAGCTGGTATACGACCGGAACTGCACCGTGTTGTTTGGTACTTCAACGTTCCTCGGCAACTACGCGCGTTTTGCGCATCCGTACGATTTCCACCGCCTGCGCTATGTGGTGGCGGGAGCGGAAAAACTTCAGGACAGCACAAAGCAGCTGTGGCAGGAGAAATTTGGCCTGCGCGTTCTTGAAGGCTATGGCGTGACGGAATGTGCGCCGGTTGTGTCGATTAACGTACCAATGGCGGCAAAATCGGGAACGGTAGGGCGCATCTTGCCTGGTATGGATGCTCGACTGTTGGCCGTTCCGGGAATTGAGGACGGTGGGCGTTTACAACTGAAAGGTCCTAATATTATGAGCGGCTATTTGCGCGTCGAAAAACCTGGCGTGCTGGAAGTGCCGACAGCAGAGAATGCGCAAGGTGAGATTGAGCGCGGCTGGTATGACACCGGAGACATCGTGCGCTTTGATGAAAACGGCTTTGTACAGATTCAGGGGCGCGCTAAGCGTTTCGCTAAAATTGCCGGAGAGATGGTTTCGCTGGAAATGGTTGAGCAACTTGCGTTGGCGGTATCTGCAGACAAAATGCACGCCACGGCGATCAAGAGTGATGCCAGCAAAGGTGAGGCGCTGGTGCTGTTCACTACCGACAGCGAACTGACACGTGAAAAACTACAGCAGTATGCGCGGGCGCACGGTGTACCTGAACTCGCCGTACCGCGTGATATTCGCCATCTGAAGCAACTCCCCTTACTCGGCAGCGGTAAGCCGGATTTTGTTACGCTGAAAAGCTGGGTCGATGAGCCGGAAAAACAACATGAGTGAGTCAGTGCACACTAACACTTCAATCTGGTCCAAAGGGATGATGTCCGTTATCGCCGCGCAGTTTCTGTCGGCGTTTGGCGATAATGCGTTGCTGTTTGCTACGCTGGCGTTGCTGAAAGAACAATTCTATCCGGACTGGAGTCAGCCAATTCTGCAAATGGTGTTTGTGGGCGCTTACATTCTGTTTGCTCCCTTTGTGGGACAGGTGGCGGATAGCTTTGCCAAAGGCAGAGTGATGATGTTCGCGAACGCTCTGAAACTGCTGGGCGCGGCGAGTATTTGCTTCGGTATTAATCCGTTTCTTGGGTATACGCTGGTGGGGATCGGCGCGGCGGCATATTCACCGGCCAAGTACGGCATTCTCGGTGAACTGACTACCGGCGACAAACTGGTGAAGGCTAACGGCCTGATGGAAGCCTCCACCATTGCCGCGATTTTGCTCGGTTCTGTCGCCGGCGGCGTTCTGGCCGACTGGCACGTGATTGCCGCGCTTTCTGCCTGTGCCCTGGCCTATGCTGGCGCGGTGGTGGCTAACCTGTATATCCCGAAACTGGCCGCGGCTCGTCCTGGCCAGTCCTGGCATCTGGGGAAAATGACGCGCAGTTTCTTCTGTGCTGCTTCATCGTTGTGGCGTAATGGCGAGACGCGTTTCTCGCTGGTGGGAACCAGCCTTTTTTGGGGCGCGGGCGTTACGCTGCGTTTTCTGCTGGTGCTGTGGGTCCCGGTGGCGCTCGGCATCACCGATAACGCCACACCGACCTACCTCAATGCCATGGTAGCAATCGGGATTGTGGTCGGTGCGGGTGCGGCAGCGAAGCTGGTAACGCTGGAAACCGTGTCGCGCTGTATGCCTGCGGGGATCCTGATTGGCGTCGTGGTGCTGATTTTCTCTCTTCAACATTCGCTGCTTCCGGCCTACGCATTGCTGATGCTTATCGGCGTGTCGGGTGGCTTCTTTGTGGTGCCGTTGAATGCGTTGCTGCAGGAACGGGGTAAGAAAAGCGTCGGCGCGGGTAATGCGATAGCGGTGCAAAACCTGGGTGAAAACAGCGCGATGCTGTTGATGCTGGGGATTTACTCACTGGCGGTGCTGGTGGGGATCCCGGCAGTTGCGATTGGTATTGGATTTGGTGCGCTGTTTGCGCTGGCGATTGCGGCGCTGTGGATTTGGCAGCGCCGCCAATAGTCTGTTGTATGCTGTTGCCGGATGGCGGCGTTGCCTTATCCGGCCTACAGGATGCTCACTTTGTAGGCCTGATAAGCGTAGCGCCATCAGGCGCTAATCGTCACGGTGCAGGATAGGTATACACCTGATGCACCGCTTCAATCTCTGCCAGTACTTCTTCGCTCAACTCCAGATGCAGGCTTTCAACGTTGGTTTTTAGCTGCTCCATCGTCGTGGCGCCCAGCAAAGTGCTGGCGACAAACGGCTGACGACGCACGAATGCCAGCGCCATTTGCGCAGGATCCAGATTATGGCGTTTCGCGATATCCACATAGGCCGCAACGGCTTTCTGCGTCTGCTCGCCGCTGTAGCGCGTGAAACGACTAAACAACGTATTGCGTGCACCGGCAGGTTTCGCGCCGTTCAGGTATTTCCCGGTTAACGTACCGAAGCCCAGGCAAGAGTAAGCCAGCAGCTCAACGCCTTCATACTGGCTCACTTCAGCCAGTCCAACCTCAAAGCTGCGGTTCAGCAGGCTGTAGGGGTTCTGGATGGTGGCGATGCGTGGCAGATCGTGTTTGTCCGCCAGGTGTAGATAGCGCATCACGCCAAACGCGGTTTCATTAGAAACGCCGATGTAGCGAATTTTCCCGGCGCGCTGAAACTCGGCCAGTGCGTCCAGCGTATCGAGAAGGGAAATGACCGGCGCGGAGTCTGTCCAGCTGTAGCCTAACTTACCAAAACAGTTGGTCGGGCGCTGCGGCCAGTGAACCTGATACAGATCCAGATAATCAGTTTTCAGTCTTTTCAGGCTGTCGTGCAGCGCTTCACGGATATTTTTACGGTCCAGCGCCTGATTCGGTCGAATGCCGCTGTCGTTGTTACGTGATGGTCCGCTGACCTTAGACGCAACGATCAGCTTTTCGCGGCTACCGTGTTTGGCGAGCCAGTTACCTACGTAGGTTTCGGTGAGACCCTGGGTTTCAGGACGCGGCGGTACCGGATACATCTCGGCAACGTCGATCAAATTAATGCCCTGTGCTACGGCATAATCGAGCTGTGCATGTGCGTCGGCTTCGCTGTTTTGTTCACCAAACGTCATTGTGCCCAGCCCCAGTGTACTGACTTCCAGCGAGCTGTGGGGTATACGGTGATATTGCATAGCCGTTTCCTTTTTATAATCACGACATAAGGATTATAAAAATGGCTGAGGGAAGAGAAAAAGGGAAGTAAAATTGTTAAGGCCAGCGCGCTGCTGACCTCAACCATCAGCGTTCAATGATTTGAGACACATCATCGCGGTTAATCTGCATCGCATTGCCCTGCTGGTCGTGATAGCTCACCAGACCAGTATCATCGTCAATTTCTGGTTTTCCATCGGTCAGGATCATTCGACCATCTTTTGTCGCCATAACATAATCGCTGCTGCATCCGGAAACGGCAAAAGCCAGTCCTACGGCGGAAATCAAAACTGCCCATTTTTTCATCTGCTTATCCTCACATGGTCTGCGTCTGACAATAGTTTAGTAATAACGCGAAGTTGTGCAGGGTGAAAGCAGTAAAATCTTAAACTGTGAGAAGGGGTAGGTGTGGCTGGCATTCGCTCCCCTTGCGGGGAGCGATGGGTTTCATCAGAGCGGATTTTTTTTATTACGCCACAGGTTCAGGGTCTCTACCGCGATAGAGAAGAACATGGCGAAATAGATATATCCTTTTGGAACGTGGACGTCGAAACTTTCCAGAATCAGCGTAAAACCGACCAGAATCAGAAACGAGAGCGCCAGCATTTTTACCGAAGGGTGGCGATCGACAAACTCACCAATCGGGCGAGCAGCAAACATCATCACGCCTACGGCAATCACCACCGCCGCCATCATGATAAACAGATGATCGGACAAACCAACCGCAGTAATCACGGAATCCAGACTGAAGATAATGTCTAACAACATGATCTGTACAATCGCGCCCAGGAAAGAAGATACGCGGGTTTTTAACCCCTCTTCCTCACCTTCAATGGATTCGTGGATCTCTTTACTGGCTTTCCAGATCAGGAACAATCCCCCCAGCAGAAGGATCAGGTCGCGTGCTGATATCGCCTCGCCAAACAGCTCGAATAACGGGTTTGTCAGCCGCGTTACCCAGGCGATAGAAGCCAGCAGTGCCAGACGCATGATCATCGCCGCCGCCAGCCCAATACGTCGGGCATGATTGCGTTGCGCTGTCGGGAGTTTGGCTACAACCAGAGAAAGGAAAATAATATTGTCGATCCCAAGAACGATCTCCAGCAGCGTCAGCGTACCGAGCGCAAGCCAGGCGTTAGGATCGGTTATCCATGCAAATAACATCGAACAAAGTCCTGCCAAAAAAAAGAAGCGGTAATTATAGGCCCGTAACGCGGCGGGTGAAAGGCCGGACGGTGCCTATTGCGCCTGGAACAAGAAATGTCGCTCAAGCAATGCGCGGGTGAAGTTCTTTTTCAGGTAAAAGCCGCGTGGCAGGGTCAGGATGGGTTCGCCGTTGGCGCCAATGGCCTCGGTAAGCGCGCGGGCGTTGGCGGCTTTAGGACGCAGTTGCAGTACTTCCCCATGGCGAGCGGTGATGCGTTCGACATGTCCTAACACAATCATGTCCATTAACTCTTCCCAGTCCAGACGCAATTGCCGGTCTTCTTCTTCATTCGGGCTCCACAGCAGGGGAGAGCCGACGCGGCGCTCAGCCAGAGGGATGCTGCGTTCGCCTTCTACCGGGATCCACAGAACACGTTTGAGTTTGTGCCGTACATGGCTGGTTTCCCAGGTGACGCCGGTATTGCCGGTTAACGGCGCCACACACACAAAGGTGGTTTCCAGCGGTCTGCCAAGACTGTCCACAGGGATCGTTTTCAGCTCCACGCCCAGCGCCGCAAAATCCTGCTCTGGTTTACTGCCCGCGCTGGCACCGAGCCAGATTTCCAGCAGGACGCCAATCCAGCCTTTATCGCGCTTAAGATCCTTCGGCGTAACGATTCCCGCCATTGCCGCTAATTCTCCTAACGCGTAGCCCGAAAGTTGCCGTGCCTGGCTCAGCAACTGGGCTTCAGATTCAGGGGGAGAAAGTAACGGACGGAGTTCTGGCATCGGGTTAACCCTTAGGTGAAAAAATGAGCAATGATTTTATACCGTGTGGACAGAGTTTATCTTTTTCCACATGCTTTATTCAATTCTATGATTTATATTGGTTTTTAGATTTACGTTCGCAGAGTTGCGCAACAGCGAAGCGGGTTTTCCAATTCTGGTCACTGACAATGAACAGGATCTTACACCATGTTATCCACAGAAAGATGGGATAACTGTGAAAAACCCCCACTACTGTTTCAATTTACAGCCTTGACGTGCGACGAAAATCGAATTTTCACACAAATTGTGCCTAACTTATTGGCATAATCTGTGGATAAAACCAACGCTGGTCGATCTTTCATCAGCGTGAAGATCGTATGCGTGATGCACATCACATTTCTGTGTGTTTATCTGCGTGGATCGGTTTTAACTTTATGAATGTATAAGAGTATTTTTGATATGTGACGAATGTCTTATTCGGACTGTTCTGGGTTTTCCCATAGTAATTCCGTACTTCTTCACAACTATATCCACAGAAAAGGTGAATAAAATCGCCTTGCTTGCCCTTCTTCTGTTTATAACTCGGCCTTTAACTGTGAGTTATTCAATTGTTATTAGAATATCGCACCCTTAACAGAGTGGTTTACCGCCCCTCAGGAGTGTGAAACAATCGTTTGTATATAAGGTTTATGTTGAGGTAGTCCGGTGATTGATGACGATGGCTACCGCCCGAATGTAGGGATAGTAATTTGTAACCGCCAGGGGCAGGTCATGTGGGCCCGGCGATTTGGTCAGCACTCCTGGCAATTCCCACAAGGTGGGATCAACGCAGGAGAGACAGCAGAGCAGGCGATGTACCGGGAACTCTTTGAAGAAGTGGGTCTCAGTCGTAAAGATGTACGGATCCTTGCTTCTACTCGTAACTGGTTGCGTTACAAGTTACCGAAACGTTTGGTGCGTTGGGACACGAAGCCGGTTTGTATCGGCCAGAAACAAAAATGGTTTCTTCTGCAATTGGTCAGCAGCGATGCTGAAATCAATATGCAAACCAGCAGTACACCTGAGTTCGACGGCTGGCGCTGGGTGAGTTACTGGTATCCGGTTCGACAGGTGGTGTCATTTAAACGCGATGTCTATCGCAGGGTGATGAAAGAATTCGCAAGTGTTGTCATGGCGCTTCAGGAGAGCACTCCTAAACCGCAAAGCGCACCTGCGTACAGACGTAAAAGAGGTTAAGCTACGCAAATTATGCTCACCCGCCTGCGCGAAATAGTCGAAAAGGTGGCCAGTGCTCCGCGTCTGAACGAAGCGCTGAATATACTGGTTACCGACATCTGTCTTGCGATGGATACAGAGGTCTGCTCGGTCTATCTGGCCGATCACGATCGACGTTGTTATTACCTCATGGCGACCCGGGGACTAAAAAAACCACGTGGTCGCACTGTCGCACTCGCGTTTGATGAAGGTATCGTTGGCCTGGTTGGCAGGCTGGCGGAACCTATCAACCTCGCCGATGCGCAAAAACATCCCAGCTTTAAATACATTCCTTCGGTAAAAGAAGAGCGTTTTCGTGCATTCTTAGGCGTACCGATCATTCAGCGTCGCCAGCTTTTAGGTGTGCTGGTGGTGCAGCAGCGTGAACTGCGTCAGTACGATGAAAGTGAAGAGTCTTTCCTCGTCACGCTCGCCACGCAAATGGCGGCCATACTTTCGCAGTCGCAGCTAAACGCGCTGTTCGGCCAGTACCGTCAAACGCGCATCCGTGCGCTGCCTGCCGCTCCCGGTGTGGCAATAGCCGAAGGTTGGCAGGATGCGACGCTGCCGTTGATGGAACAGGTCTACCAGGCTTCAACGCTGGATCCTGTGCTTGAACGCGAGCGACTGACCGGTGCGCTGGAAGAGGCGGCGAACGAATTCCGCCGCTACAGCAAGCGTTTTACCGCTGGGGCGCAGAAAGAAACGGCGGCGATCTTTGATCTTTACTCGCACTTGCTTTCCGATACCCGTCTGCGCCGCGAGCTGTTTGCGGAAGTGGATAACGGTTCGGTGGCCGAGTGGGCGGTTAAAACGATCATTGAAAAGTTTGCCGAACAGTTCGCCGCGCTGAGCGATAACTACCTCAAAGAGCGGGCCGGAGATTTACGCGCGCTGGGCCAGCGCCTGCTGTTCCACCTTGATGACTCTATCCAGGGGCCGAATGCCTGGCCGGAACGCTTTGTGCTGGTGGCGGATGAACTTTCAGCAACCACGCTGGCGGAGCTTCCTCAGGACCGGTTAGTTGGCGTGGTTGTCCGGGACGGCGCAGCCAACTCTCATGCGGCAATTATGGTGCGTGCGCTGGGTATCCCTACCGTCATGGGGGCCGATATCCAGCCGTCGGTGCTGCATCGCCGTACGCTGGTGGTGGACGGTTATCGCGGTGAACTGCTGGTCGATCCGGAACCGGTATTGATCCAGGAATACCAGCGTCTTATCAGTGAAGAAATTGAGCTGAGCCGCCTGGCAGAAGACGACGTCAACCAGCCAGCACAGCTGAAAAGCGGCGAGCGCGTGAAGGTGATGCTCAATGCGGGCCTCAGCCCGGAACATGAAGAAAAGCTGGGTAGCCGAATCGACGGCATTGGCCTCTATCGCACCGAAATCCCGTTCATGCTGCAAAGCGGATTTCCTTCGGAAGAAGAACAGGTTGCGCAGTATCAGGGTATGCTGCAAATGTTTAACGACAAGCCGGTGACCCTGCGTACGCTGGATGTCGGCGCCGATAAACAGCTGCCCTACATGCCGATCAGTGAAGAGAACCCGTGCCTTGGCTGGCGAGGGATCCGCATAACGCTCGATCAGCCGGAGATCTTTTTGATCCAGGTTCGCGCTATGCTGCGTGCGAATGCGGCAACCGGAAACCTGAGCATTTTGCTGCCGATGGTAACCAGCATCGATGAAGTGGACGAAGCGCGACGTTTGATTGAACGCGCCGGACGCGAAGTGGAGGAGATGATCGGTTACGAGATCCCGAAACCGCGCATTGGCATCATGCTGGAAGTTCCGTCGATGGTGTTCATGCTGCCGCATCTGACAAACCGGATAGACTTTATCTCGGTCGGAACCAACGACCTTACCCAGTACATACTGGCCGTCGATCGTAACAACACACGGGTAGCCAGCATTTATGACAGCCTGCATCCGGGGATGTTGCGTGCGCTGGCGATGATTGCGCAGGAAGCCGAAAGAAGCGGTATCGATTTGCGCCTGTGTGGTGAAATGGCGGGCGACCCGATGTGCGTGGCTATTCTGATCGGTCTCGGTTTCCGTCATTTGTCGATGAACGGTCGTTCTGTCGCTCGCGTAAAATATCTGCTGCGTCATATCGATTTTGATGAGGCGCAAACGCTGGCGCAGCGCAGCCTGGAGGCACAGATGGCAACAGAAGTACGCCATCAGGTAGCGGCCTTCATGGAGCGTCGTGGCATGGGGGGCTTGATTCGCGGGGGATTGTAGGTCTGACAAGCGTAGCGCTATCAGGTATTACGGGGGATAGAGATTACCTATACAGATCTTTTACATCTTCCCGGCATCCGCTTCTAACCCCTTGTGCTATCATTCGCACCTTTGGAGCGCCTGCATTATGCAGGCGCGCTTATCAATTGCTGTCTGACTTCAGCGAAATAACAAGAACTTGTGGTGACAGATGACCAGTAGCTATCTGCATTTTCCGGATTTCGATCCGGTCATTTTCTCAATCGGACCCGTCGCGCTTCACTGGTACGGCTTAATGTATTTGGTGGGGTTTATTTTCGCGATGTGGCTGGCGACGCGCCGCGCGAATCGTCCGGGCAGTGGCTGGACCAAAAATGAAGTAGAAAACTTACTGTATGCGGGCTTCCTCGGGGTTTTCCTCGGTGGGCGTATTGGTTACGTGCTGTTCTATAACTTCCCGTTATTCCTCGATAATCCCCTGTATCTGTTCCGCGTCTGGGACGGCGGTATGTCCTTCCACGGTGGACTTATCGGTGTGATCCTGGTGATGATTATCTTCGCCAAACGCACTAAGCGTTCGTTCTTCCAGGTTTCTGATTTCATTGCCCCGCTGATTCCCTTTGGCCTTGGTGCAGGGCGTCTGGGCAACTTTATCAACGGTGAGCTGTGGGGACGCGTTGACCCGAACTTCAAGTACGCCATGCTGTTCCCGGGCTCCCGTACCGAAGATATTTTACTGCTGCAAACTAACCCGCAATGGCAGTCTATTTTTGATACCTACGGCTCGCTGCCACGCCACGCCTCACAGCTTTATGAGATGGCGTTGGAAGGCGTTGTGCTGTTTATCATTCTGAACTTGTACATTCGCAAACCGCGCCCGATGGGCTCGGTATCCGGTCTGTTCCTGATTGGTTATGGCGCGTTTCGTATTATTGTTGAATTCTTCCGCCAGCCGGATGCGCAGTTTACCGGCACCTGGGTACAGTACATCAGCATGGGGCAGATCCTCTCTATCCCGATGATTGTCGCAGGCATTATTATGATGGTTTGGGCGTACCGCCGCAGCCCACAGCAACACGTTTCCTGAGGAACCATGAAACAGTATTTAGAACTGATGCAAAAAGTGCTGGATGAAGGCACACAGAAAAACGACCGTACCGGAACCGGAACGCTTTCCATTTTTGGTCATCAGATGCGTTTTAATCTGCAGGAAGGGTTCCCGCTGGTTACGACTAAACGCTGCCATTTACGCTCGATCATTCATGAGCTGCTGTGGTTCTTGCAGGGCGATACTAACGTTGCCTACCTGCATGAAAACAACGTCTCAATCTGGGACGAATGGGCGGATGAAAACGGTAATTTAGGCCCGGTTTATGGCAAACAATGGCGCGCGTGGCCTACGCCAGATGGTCGCCATATCGACCAGATCACCACCGTGCTAAACCAGCTGAAAAATGATCCGGACTCTCGCCGCATCATCGTTTCAGCATGGAACGTCGGTGAGCTGGATAAAATGGCGCTGGCACCGTGCCATGCGTTCTTCCAGTTCTACGTGGCGGATGGCAAGCTCTCCTGCCAGCTGTATCAGCGTTCGTGCGATGTGTTCCTCGGCCTGCCGTTTAACATTGCCAGCTACGCTTTGCTGGTACACATGATGGCGCAGCAGTGCGATCTGGAAGTGGGTGATTTTGTCTGGACCGGCGGCGACACGCACCTGTACAGCAACCATATGGATCAAACGCATCTGCAGCTTAGCCGTGAACCGCGCGCGCTGCCGAAACTGGTTATCAAACGTAAGCCTGAATCAATCTTTGACTATCGCTTCGAAGACTTCGAAATTGAAGGCTACGATCCGCACCCGGGTATTAAAGCACCGGTAGCTATCTAACCTGTTTCATGCTGTCACAACCGACGCCCATGTGCGTCGGTTTTTTTTGTCTCAAATCGCGTTCTTCGGCGAGGATTCCTGAAATATTGCAACGGCCTGTAACGCGCTAAATATTCCCCATAGCTCGCCGTAGAAACCGAATTTCCCGCTCGTTATTCATTTTCCTCACGCCATACTGGCGACATGAAAAAACAACAAGGTTACACGCTTCTCGAAACCCTGATTGCGATGCTGATTGTCGCGGCGCTTGGTGCATCTGGGCTGTATGGTTGGCAGCGCTGGCAGCAGCAACAGCGGCTGTGGCAGACCGCCTGCCAGGTGCGGGACTACCTGCTGCAACTGCGTGAAGATGCTAACTGGCGTAACCGCGATCACGTGATAAGCGTGATTCGGGATGGCACATCATGGTGTTTTGTCAGCTCTGCGGCTTCGCAAACCACGTGTCGACCCGCTTCGTCTTTGGTTTTTACACCGCTCTGGGACGACGTCGAAATGGCAGAGATAACACCTTCACTGGCCTTTTTTGGACTGCGCAATACGGCATGGGCCGGACATATACGCCTGAAAAATGCGAGTGGGGAATGGCGCGTGGTGGTGTCTGGCTGGGGGCGAATCAGGCTTTGCGAGCGCGATGAGGCCAGATTATTTCAGTAAATGAACGGGGATTTTCACTGCTGGAGATGCTCATTGCCATGGCGATTAGCAGTATTTTATTGCTTAGCTCAGCACGATTTTTACCGGCGCTACAGCGAGAGATTCTGCGTAACACACGCCAGTTAGTACTGGAAGATGAAATATGGCAGCGGGTCTACACCGTGGCGAAGCATCTTCAGCGGGCGGGGTATTGCCGGGGAAACTGTGTCGGAGAGGGACTGGTGATATCGGCTAAGGGAGACTGTGTTATTGCCCGCTGGGATGCCAACAGCAATGGCGTTTGGGAAAACAGTCCCGTGAAAGAGGCTGATTCTATTGGGTTTCGTTTACAGGACAAGGTGTTGGAAACCGTGCGTGGAGCCACCGGCTGCACTGGCAAAGGATGGGAGAAAATGACCGATCCGGCCACGATGCAGATTGAGGCATTCCAGGTTGAAAGGCTGAATTTCAGCGGATATTCCCCGCTTCTTACGCTGCGTTTGCGTGGAGTGAGCAATGACCAACCACAAAAAGTTGTTGAAGCGGTCTACAGCGTTACGGGATTCAACCTGTGAACCGTGAGCGAGGCGTATCTTCTCTGGCAATGGTCCTGTTGCTGCTGGTGCTCGGTAGTCTGCTGCTGCAAGGCGTTAGCAGACAGGAGGCCAGTTTTGCTGCGCGTGTGGTCACACAAAGTCAGGCGCTGCAGCGTCAGGCGGTAGTGCAATCCGCGATGGAATGGGGGCGTATGCAGCCCTGGCGCTTACAACCCCCTGTACAGTGTCGGCGCGTTCCCACGCAGGATGCCGCGGTTTGCCTGCGCCTGCTTACCAATAATTTTGTTCTGCTTATTGCCCACTATGAAGGGATATCGTTATGGCGTCAGGGGGCGGTTATTGATGGCAACATAGAATTTTCGGCGCGTGGCTGGAGCGATTTTTGTCCGCTAAAGGAGCAGACGTTATGCCAGATCCCCTGAACAGACAGCGTGGCTTTAGTCTGCCGGAAGTGATGCTGGCAATGGTACTGATGATCATGATTGTGACCGCGTTGTCAGGATACCAGCGGGTACTAATGAACAGCTTTATCATCAGAAACCAATATCAGCAACTCTGGCGCCACGCCTGGCAGCAAACCCAGCTGTACCCGTTTTCATCGCCTGTGAACTGGCAGGTTAACCGAATGCAGACAACGAGAGCGGGATGTGTCAGCATCAACGTTATAATTTCTTCACCCCTCGGCAGGCAGGGTCAGATGACGCGTCTGCATTGCCCGAATCGTCAGTAGTCAGGAGTCGCTATGTTAAGGGTCTACCACTCCAACCGTCTGGATGTGCTGGAAGCGTTAATGGAATTTATCGTTGAGCGCGAGCGGCTGGACGATCCCTTTGAACCTGAGATGATCCTGGTTCAAAGTACCGGTATGGCGCAGTGGCTACAAATGACTCTTGCACAGAAGTTTAGTATTGCCGCCAATATCGATTTTCCGCTGCCCGCGAGTTTTATCTGGGATATGTTTGTGCGCGTGCTGCCGGATATCCCGAAAGAGAGTGCGTTCAGCAAACAGAGTATGAGCTGGAAGTTGATGACGCTGTTGCCACAATTGCTGGATAGCGATGACTTCGCATTGCTACGCCACTATCTGACGGACGATACTGATAAACGTAAGCTTTTTCAGCTTTCCTCGCGCGCGGCTGACCTTTTCGACCAGTATTTGGTCTACCGCCCTGATTGGTTGACCCAGTGGGAATCGGGGCGACTGGTTGAGGGGCTCGGCGAGTCTCAGGCCTGGCAGGCGCCGTTGTGGAAAGCGCTGGTGGAATACACCGCGGAATTGGGCCAGCCGCGCTGGCATCGTGCCAATTTATACCAACGATTTATTCAGACCCTGGAAAATGCGTCTGAATGTCCGCAGGGGCTGCCTTCTCGCGTCTTTATTTGCGGAATTTCGGCGCTACCGCCGGTTTACCTGCAGGCCTTGCAGGCGTTGGGTAAGCACATTGATATTCATCTGCTATTTACCAACCCTTGTCGCTACTATTGGGGCGACATTAAAGATCCTGCCTGGCTGGCGAAGCTGATGGCTCGTCAGCGTCGGCACAGCTTTGAAGAACGGCATCTGCCGCTGTTTCGTGATAACCAGAAAGCCGAAGGATTATTTAACAGCGATGGCGAACAGGATGTGGGCAACCCGATGCTGGCCTCGTGGGGCAAGCTGGGGCGTGATTACATTTATTTGCTTTCGGAGCTGGAAAACAGTCAGGAACTGGATGCGTTTGTCGATATTACGCCTGACAACCTTTTGCATAATATTCAATCGGATATTCTGGAACTTGAAAGTCATGCCGTGGCGGGCGTTACGCTGGAAGAATATTCCCGTAGCGACAATAAACGCCGGCTTGAGCTGAACGACACCAGCGTGACTTTTCATGTCTGCCATAGCCCACAGCGCGAGGTGGAAATTCTTCATGACCGGCTGTTGGCCATGCTGGAAGCGGACCCAACGCTGACGCCGCGCGATATTATTGTGATGGTGGCGGACATCGACAGCTACAGCCCATTCATTCAGTCGGTCTTTGGTAGCGCGCCAGCCGAGCGTTACTTACCTTATGCAATATCTGACCGTCGGGCACGCCAGTCTCATCCCGTCTTACAGGCCTTTATCAGCCTGCTGTCGCTGCCGGATAGCCGTTTTGTCTCAGAGGATGTCCTGGCGTTACTGGATGTTCCCGTGCTGGCGGCGCGTTTCAACATTGATGAAGAAGGGTTGCGCTATCTTCGCTTATGGGTCAATGAATCCGGGATTCGTTGGGGAATTGACGACGATAACGTGCGTGAACTGGAACTTCCGCCGACAGGTCAGCATACATGGCAATTTGGTTTAACGCGTATGCTGCTCGGCTACGCGATGGAAAGCTCGCAGGGCGAGTGGCAATCGGTATTGCCTTACGATGAGTCCAGCGGCCTGATTGCCGAGCTGGTAGGGCATCTGGCCTCGTTGCTGATGCAGCTTAATCTCTGGCGTAGAGGGTTAGCGCAGGAACGTCCGCTGGAAGAGTGGCTACCCGTTTGTCGGGAAATGCTTAATGATTTCTTCCTACCGGACGCGGACACCGAAGCGGCAATGACGCTGATTGAACAGCAGTGGCAGGCCATTATTACCGAAGGTTTAGGGGCCGAGTACGGCGATGCTATACCGCTCTCTCTGTTGCGTGATGAGCTAGCCCTGCGCCTTGACCAGGAACGCATCAGCCAACGCTTCCTGGCGGGGCCCGTTAACATTTGTACGCTGATGCCGATGCGCTCCATTCCGTTCAAAGTGGTGTGCCTGCTGGGTATGAACGATGGGGTTTATCCGCGTCAACTTGCGCCGCTGGGCTTTGATTTAATGAGCCAAAAACCGATGCGGGGCGATCGCAGTCGTCGCGATGATGACCGCTATCTGTTCCTCGAAGCATTAATTTCGGCACAGCAGACGCTCTACATCAGCTACATTGGCCGCTCTATTCAGGATAACAGCGAGCGCTTCCCGTCGGTGCTGGTACAAGAACTGATGGACTACATCGGGCAAAGCCACTATCTGCCGGGCGATGAATCGTTGACCTGCGATCAAAGCGAGGCAAGGGTAAAAGCGCATATAACCCGTTTGCATACCCGTATGCCCTTTGATGCACAAAACTATTTGCCGGGCGAACAGCAAAGCTATGCCCGGGAATGGCTGCCTGCGGCGAGTCTGTCAGGAAAAGCGCACACGGATTTTGTGCAGCCTCTGCCCTTTGAAATGCCAGAAACGCTAACGCTGGAAACGCTGCAGCGATTTTGGGCACATCCGGTACGCGCCTTTTTCCAGATGCGTTTAAGGGTCAACTTCCGCTC
This sequence comes from Citrobacter sp. Cpo045, assembly GCF_030332875.1. Classification (NCBI taxonomy): domain Bacteria; kingdom Pseudomonadati; phylum Pseudomonadota; class Gammaproteobacteria; order Enterobacterales; family Enterobacteriaceae; genus Citrobacter; species Citrobacter sp. Cpo045. Next base: position 90,037 of record NZ_JAOWGZ010000104.1, on the reverse strand, counting down.
TGAAGAGAGTGAGATCCCGGATACGGAACCTTTCACTCTTGAAGGGTTGACCCGCTACCAGCTTAATCAGCAATTGCTTAATACGCTGGTTGAAGAGAACGATGCTGAACGACTGTTCCGCCGTTTTCGTGCGGCGGGCGCGCTACCCTATGGGCCGTTTGGCGAAATTCTGTGGGATACGCAGCGTCAGGAAATGCAGTCGCTGGCTGAACGCATTATCGCCTGTCGTCAGCCCTGTCAGAGCATGGAAATCGATCTTAACTGTCACGGCGTGCAAATCACCGGCTGGCTGCCGCAGGTGCAAGAAGACGGTTTGTTGCGCTGGCGCCCATCTTTGATAAGCATTGCGCAGGGTGTGCAACTTTGGCTGGAACATCTTGTCTATTGTGCCAGTGGCGGTAGGGGAGAGAGCCGATTGTTCCTGCGTAAAGACGGAGAATGGCGTTTTCCGCCGCTGGATGCAGAACAGGCGTTGCTGTACCTGTCGCAACTCATTGAGGGGTATCGGGAAGGCATGTCGTCACCATTGCTGGTATTACCCGAAAGCGGTGGTGCATGGATAAAAACCTGTTATGACGCCGCAAATGATGCCATGTTAGATGACGATGCAACGTTGCAAAAAGCGCGTAGTAAGTTTCTGCAAGCCTATGAAGGCAACATGATGGTACGTGGCGAAGGTGATGATATCTGGTATCAGCGTCTTTGGCGTCAACTGGATGCTGATACGCTGGAGGCTATTGTTTTACAGTCTCAGCGCTACCTGTTACCGATTTTTCGCTTTAATCAGTCATGATGATTGTATAAAAATTGCGCAATTCGATGGCTTCCACTATGATGCGCATTCTGTCACGGACTGATTCTTACAAAGAGAAGATGCTGGCTCGTTCAGCACATAGTCTTGCCCTGTTCAGATCATGTATTTATGCGTGGTTTGTAGTGAACAGGTGAATTCGTTAATGATGAGGTTTGTGAATGCCCCGCAGCACCTGGTTCAGCGCATTACTGTTGTTCGTCGCCCTTTGGGTTCCCGTAAGTCAGGCAGATACCGGTTGGCAGCCTTTAGCTGAAACCATCCGTAAAAGCGATAAAGACACCCGTCAGTATCAGGCTGTGCGCCTTGATAACGGCATGGTTGTGCTGCTGGTATCCGATCCTCAGGCCGTGAAATCCCTTTCTGCACTGGTAGTCCCCGTGGGCTCGCTGGAAGATCCGGACGATCATCAGGGGCTGGCGCACTATCTCGAACACATGTGTCTGATGGGCTCGAAAAAATACCCACAGCCGGACAGCCTGGCTGAATTCCTGAAAATGCACGGCGGTAGCCACAATGCCAGCACTGCGCCTTATCGTACGGCCTTCTATCTTGAAGTCGAAAACGACGCGCTGGTGGGGGCGGTGGATCGCCTGGCGGATGCTATTGCCGATCCATTGCTGGATAAAAAATATGCCGACCGCGAGCGTAACGCGGTTAACTCCGAGCTGACACTGGCGCGTACCCGAGACGGGATGCGTATGGCGCAGGTGAGCGCTGAGACGATCAACCCGGCGCACCCAGGTTCGCGTTTCTCTGGCGGGAATCTTGAGACATTAAGCGATAAACCGGGCAACCCGGTGCTGCAAGCATTACAAAAATTTCATGAAAAGTACTACTCTGCGAACCTGATGAAGGCGGTGATTTATAGCAATAAACCGCTGCCAGAGCTGGCGCGGATAGCGGCTGACACCTTTGGGCGCGTACCGAACAGGAATATCGCAAAGCCTGAGATTAGCGTCCCGGTCGTCACTGATGCGCAAAAGGGCATCATCATCCACTATGTTCCGGCAATGCCGCGTAAAGTGCTGCGCGTCGAGTTTCGTATCGATAACAACAGCGCGCAGTTCCGCAGTAAAACCGATGAACTGGTGACCTACCTGATTGGCAATCGTAGCCCGGGCACGTTGTCTGACTGGCTGCAAAAGCAGGGCCTGGTTGAAGGTATTCGCGCAGACTCCGATCCGGTAGTCAACGGGAACAGCGGCGTATTAGCCATTTCCGCGACGTTAACCGACAAGGGGCTGGCGAACCGCGATGAAGTTGTCGCAGCAATCTTTAGCTACCTCAATTTGTTACGCGAGAAAGGTGTCGATAAACGCTATTTTGACGAGCTGGCGCACGTGCTGGATCTCGATTTCCGTTATCCCTCCATCACCCGTGATATGGACTATGTGGAATGGCTGGCTGATACCATGATCCGCGTTCCTGTCGAGCATACGCTGGATGCGGTGAATATTGCTGATCAGTACGATGCGAAAGCCGTTGAGCAACGTCTGGCAATGATGACGCCGCAGAATGCGCGTATCTGGTATATCAGCGCGAAAGAGCCACATAATAAAACCGCTTATTTTGTCGATGCGCCTTACCAGGTGGATAAAATCAGCGACAAAACCTTTGCCGACTGGCAGCAAAAAGCGCAGGGCATTGCGCTGTCGTTACCGGAGTTGAACCCCTACATTCCGGATGATTTCACGCTGATTAAGACGGATAAAAAATATGCTCACCCAGAGCTGATTGTTGATGAGCCGGATTTACGCGTGGTGTATGCCCCGAGCCAGTATTTTGCCAGCGAGCCGAAGGCTGACGTCAGCGTGATCCTGCGTAACCCGAAAGCCATGGACAGCGCCCGCAACCAGGTCTTATTCGCCCTGAACGATTACCTGGCAGGGATTGCGCTCGATCAGTTAAGTAACCAGGCATCGGTAGGTGGAATTGGTTTCTCTACCAACGCTAACAATGGGTTGATGCTTAACGCCAACGGCTACACCCAACGTTTGCCGCAGCTTTTTCAGGCGCTGCTGAGCGGCTATTTCAGCTATACCTCAACGGACGAACAGCTGGAACAGGCGAAATCCTGGTATGCCCAGATGATGGATTCCGCAGAAAAGGGTAAAGCTTACGATCAGGCTATTATGCCGGTGCAGATGCTTTCTCAGGTGCCGTACTTCTCCCGCGACGAGCGCCGTAAGCTGCTGCCTTCCATCACCCTGAAAGAGGTGATGACCTACCGCGACGCTTTAAAAACCGGTGCGCGACCTGAATTCCTGGTCATTGGCAATATGAGCGAAGCTCAGACAACGAGCATGGCGCGGGATATCCAAAAACAGCTTGGTGCGAACGGGTCACAGTGGTGTCGCAACAAAGATGTGGTTGTGGACAAGAAGCAGTCCGTCATCTTTGAAAAAGCAGGCAGCAGCACGGATTCAGCGCTGGCGGCGGTATTTGTGCCAACCGGATACGATGAATACGCCAGTTCAGCCTACAGCGCTATGTTAGGTCAGATTGTTCAGCCGTGGTTCTACAATCAGCTGCGTACTGAAGAACAGTTAGGCTACGCCGTATTTGCTTTCCCGATGAGTGTTGGCCGTCAGTGGGGAATGGGGTTCCTGCTGCAAAGCAGTGATAAGCAGCCGTCTTACCTCTGGGAGCGTTATAAAGCGTTCTTCCCGACGGCGGAAGCGAAGCTGCGGGCGATGAAACCTGAAGAGTTCGCGCAAATTCAGCAGGCGATTATTGCGCAAATGCTGCAGGCGCCGCAAACGCTGGGGGCAGAAGCCTCACAGTTAAGCAAAGATTTTGATCGCGGCAATATGCGCTTCGATTCACGTGATAAAATAGTGGCTCAGATTAAACTGCTGACGCCGCAAAAACTTGCCGACTTCTTCCATCAGGCGGTGGTTGAGCCGCAAGGCATGGCGATATTGTCACAGGTTTCCGGCAGTCAGAATGGGAAAGCAGAATATGTGCACCCGGAAGGCTGGAAAGTGTGGCAGACCGTCAGCGCGTTGCAGCAAACCTTACCCCTGATGAGTGATAAGAATGAATGATGCCGCTGAGTCCCTTGATCCACTGCGCTTGCCCCTGACGGGCGAGCGCCTGATTGAAGCCTCTGCGGGCACCGGTAAAACCTTTACCATCGCCGCCCTCTATTTACGTTTACTGCTTGGACTGGGCGGCTCTGCCGCCTTTCCTCGTCCTCTGACCGTCGAAGAACTGCTGGTGGTCACCTTCACCGAGGCGGCTACCGAAGAGTTGCGCGGTCGAATTCGTAGCAATATTCATGAACTGCGAATTGCCTGCCTGCGTGAAACCACCGACAACCCGCTATATGCCCGTTTGTTAGATGAAATTGCCGATAAAAAACAGGCCGCGCAGTGGCTGCTATTGGCTGAAAGACAGATGGATGAAGCGGCGGTGTTTACCATCCACGGCTTTTGTCAGCGTATGCTCAGTCTCAATGCCTTTGAGTCAGGCATGCTGTTCGAACAGCAACTGATAGAAGATGAATCGCTGCTGCGCTATCAGGCCTGCGCGGACTTCTGGCGTCGGCACTGCTACCCGCTGCCCCGCGACATTGCGCAGGTGGTTTTTGAAACGTGGAAAGGACCGCAAGCGCTGCTGAGAGATATCGATCGCTATCTGCAGGGGGAAGCGCCGGTTATCAAGGCGCCACCGTCTGATGACGAAACGCTGGCCTCCCGGCATGAACAAATTCTCGCGCGCATTAACCAGATCAAGCAGCAATGGCGTGATTCTGTTGATGAGCTGGATGGCCTGATGGAAGCCTCCGGAATTGACCGGCGTAAATTTAATCGCGGTAATCAGGGCAAGTGGATCGAAAAGATCAGCGCGTGGGCGCAGGAAGAAACACAAAGTTACCAGCTTCCTGACGCGCTGGAGAAATTCTCACAGCGTTTTCTGGAAGAGCGAACCAAAGCGGGCGGGATAACCCCTCAGCATCCGCTGTTTGTCGCTATTGATGAACTGCTTAGCGAACCGTTAACTCTCCGCGATCTGGTGATCACCCGGGCGCTGGCGGAGATCCGCTCGGCAGTTGCCGAGGAAAAACGTCGCCGCGGCGAGCTGGGTTTTGACGATATGCTCAGCCGTCTGGATGCGGCGTTGCGCAGTGAAAGCGGCGATGCGCTGGCGACGGCTATTCGTACTCGTTTCCCGGTCGCCATGATCGATGAATTCCAGGATACCGATCCGCAGCAGTACCGTATTTTTCGTCGGATCTGGCAGCATCAGCCGGATACCGCACTGCTGCTAATTGGTGATCCGAAACAGGCAATTTACGCGTTTCGCGGCGCGGATATCTTCACCTATATGAAGGCGCGCAGCGAAGTCAGCGCACACTATACGCTTGATACCAACTGGCGTTCGGCCCCCGGCATGGTCAATAGCGTGAATACGCTTTTCAGCCAGATGGACGACGCCTTTATGTTCCGCGAAATCCCTTTCAGCCCGGTAAAATCCGCAGAAAAAAACCAGGCGTTACGGTTTGTTTTGCACGGCGAAACGCAGCCAGCTATGAGTATGTGGCTGATGGAAGGAGAAAGTTGCGGCGTAGGCGATTATCAGAGCTACATGGCCCAGGTGTGCGCCACACAAATTCGCGACTGGCTTAAAGCCGGGCATTCTGGCGCAGCGCAACTGGTCAGTGGCAAAGCATCCAGCCCGGTACGCGCGTCAGATATCAGCGTACTGGTGCGTAGCCGCCAGGAAGCGGCGCTGGTCCGTGATGCGCTGACGCAACTGGCCATTCCCTCTGTCTACCTCTCCAACCGTGACAGCGTATTTGAAACACTGGAAGCGCAGGAGTTGCTATGGGTGCTGCAGGCGGTGATGACGCCGGAACGTGAGAACACGTTGCGTAGCGCGCTGGCGACCTCAATGATGGGGCTGAATGCGCAGGATATTGAAGCGTTAAATACCGACGAGAATGCCTGGGATGCGGTGGTCGAAGAATTCGACGGCTATCGTCAGATCTGGCATAAACGCGGCGTGATGCCGATGCTACGTGCGCTGATGACGGCTCGACAGATTGCAGAGAACCTGCTGGCGACGGCGGGAGGCGAACGTCGACTGACCGACATTTTACATATCAGCGAACTGTTGCAGGAAGCGGGCTCGCAGCTGGAAAGCGAGCATGCGCTGGTGCGCTGGTTGTCCCAGCATATTCTTGAACCCGACAGCAACGCGTCCAGCCAGCAGCTCAGGCTGGAAAGCGACAAGCATCTGGTCAAAATCGTCACCATCCATAAATCGAAAGGGCTGGAGTATCCGCTGGTCTGGCTGCCGTTTATCACCAATTTCCGCGTTCAGGATCAGGCTTTCTACCACGATCGTAGCTCTTTTGAAGCCGTGCTGGATCTCAGCGATGCTGAGGAGAGCGTTGAGCTAGCCGAAGCAGAGCGTCTGGCGGAAGATCTGCGTTTGCTGTATGTCGCGCTAACCCGTTCGGTATGGCATTGCAGCCTTGGCGTTGCGCCGTTGGTACGACGTCGGAGCGATAAAAAAGGGGATACCGATGTGCATCAGAGCGCCCTTGGTCGCCTGTTGCAAAAAGGTGAGCCGATGGATGCCGTGGGTCTGCGTAGCGCGATTGAAGCGCTTTGTAGCAACGATATTGCTTGCCAGACTCCCGCGCAGCCTGACGGTGAACCCTGGCAGGTTGCGCAGGCTGTTAGCAGCGAACTGAGTGCGAAAATACTGCAGCGTAAGCCCGGTGATAGCTGGCGCGTGACCAGTTATTCCGGTTTGCAACAGCGTGGACAGGGTATCGCGCAGGATCTGATCCCAAGACTGGATATCGATGCCGCAGGCGTCGGTGAGGTTATTGAAGAACTAGGACTCACACCGCACCAGTTCCCGCGTGGCGCTTCGCCGGGTACGTTCTTGCATAGCCTGTTTGAAAATCTCGATTTTACGCAACCGGTGGATCCGCATTGGGTCGAGGAGCAACTGGCGTTGGGCGGTTATGACGCGCACTGGACGCCGGTTTTGACCGAATGGCTGGACGCCATTTTGCAGGCGCCTCTCAACGAGACGGGCGTGAGTTTGAGCCAGCTATCCGCGCGTGAAAAACAGGTGGAGATGGAGTTTTATCTGCCGATTTCGCAGCCATTGATGGCCAACCAGCTTGATGCGTTAATTCGCCAATACGATCCGCTCTCGGCGGGGTGCCCTGCGTTGGACTTTATGCAGGTTCGCGGCATGCTGAAAGGTTTTATTGACCTGGTATTTCGCCACCAGGGGCGTTATTACCTGCTCGATTACAAATCGAACTGGCTGGGTGAAGACAGCTCCGCCTATACGCAGCAGGCAATGGCCTCTGCCATGCAGGCGCATCGCTACGACCTTCAATACCAACTTTATACCCTCGCGCTGCATCGCTACTTACGCCATCGCATTGCTGATTACGATTATGAACGCCATTTTGGCGGCGTTATCTATCTCTTCCTGCGCGGCGTTGACAGTGAAAATCCGCAGCAGGGAATTTACGCGACCCGACCTGACGGAGAGTTGATTGCATTGATGGACGAGATGTTTGCCGGTGCGGTGCAGGAGACGATGTTATGACAATCCAGAAACGATTTCTGGAGGCTGTTGAGCAAAAACAGCTCCGGCCTCTGGATGCTCAGTTCGCGCTGGCGGTTGCCGGAAGTGACAACCCTGCCGTTGCGCTGGCTGCGGCGTTGCTCAGTCGTGAAGCGGGAGAAGGGCACGTCTGCTTACCGCTTTCACGGTTATCTCTGAGCGAGGACGCGCATCCTCTGTTAAGCGCCTGGCTCGCTGAAACGGGCGAACCAGAAGACTGGGCGGAATGTCTGCTGGCTTCCAGTGCGGTAAGCCGTGGCGAGCAACCCACGCCGCTGGTGCTGTACGGCGATCGCTTGTATCTGAACCGGATGTGGCACAACGAACGTACGGTAGCTCGCTTTTTCAGTGAAGTGAACCACGCTATTGAAGTGGATGAACAACGGCTGACCCACACGCTGGCGGCGCTGTTTCCGCCATCGGAGGGGGTTAACTGGCAAAAAGTAGCCGCTGCTGTTGCGCTCACCCGCCGGATATCGGTGATCTCAGGCGGACCGGGGACGGGAAAAACGACAACGGTCGCAAGGCTGCTGGCGGCGTTGATTCAAATGGCCGACGGTGAGCGCTGTCGTATTCGACTGGCGGCGCCAACGGGAAAAGCGGCTGCGCGCCTGACCGCCTCACTAGGCGCGGCGTTACGAGAACTACCGCTAACCGATGAGCAAAAGAAACGCATCCCCGATGACGCCAGTACGCTGCATCGATTATTAGGCGCTCAGCCTGGCAGTCAGCGCCTGCGTCATCATGCGGGAAACCCGCTGCATTTGGATGTGCTGGTGGTGGATGAAGCCTCGATGATTGATTTACCGATGATGTCGCGCCTTATCGATGCGCTGCCGCCGCACGGACGGGTGATTTTTCTGGGCGATCGCGACCAGCTCGCTTCCGTCGAAGCGGGGGCCGTGCTGGGGGATATCTGTGCTTTCGTCGGTGACGGGTTTACCCCGGAACGCGCCCGCCAGCTCAGTCGCCTGACCGGGAGCGCTATTCCTGCCGGTTCGGGAATTCAGGCAGCAGCGTTGCGCGACAGTCTGTGCCTGCTGCAAAAGAGCTACCGTTTCGGCAGCGATTCCGGAATCGGTCAGTTGGCCGCGGCGATTAATCGCGGCGACAAAACTGCGATAAAAACGGTGTTCCAGCAGGGATTTAGCGACATCGAAAAACGCACGCTACACAGCAGCGAGGATTATGCCGCGATGCTGGATGAGGCGCTGGCGGGATATGGGCACTACCTGGATTTGTTGCACGAGGGTGCGGAGCCGGGGGCTGTCATTCAGGCCTTCAATGAGTATCAACTGCTATGCGCCCTGCGGGAAGGTCCGTTTGGCGTTAGTGGTTTGAATGAACGCATTGAGCAGGTGATGGCGCAAAAACGTAAAATTCATCGTTCGACGCATAGCCGCTGGTATGAGGGAAGGCCGGTGATGATCGCGCGCAATGACAGTTCGCTGGGATTATTTAACGGTGATATCGGCATTGCCCTTGACCGTGGACAGGGCCTGAGGGTGTGGTTTGCGTTGCCGGATGGTTCTATCAAATCGGTGCAGCCCAGCCGCTTGCCTGAACATGAAACCACCTGGGCGATGACGGTGCACAAATCGCAGGGATCTGAGTTTGACCACGCGGCGTTGATTTTACCCAGCCAGCATTCACCCGTGGTTACCCGCGAGCTGGTCTATACCGCCGTTACCCGCGCGCGCCGCCGCCTGTCGCTGTATGCCGATGAGCGGATATTGAGCCGCGCCATTGCTACCCGCACTGAACGCCGCAGCGGACTGTCAGCATTATTTAATGACGGCATGATGTAGATGTAGGCCGGATAAGCGTCAGCGACATCCGGCCTAAAAAAGATGTGCCAGCGATGTAGGCCGAATAAGGCAGTTATGCCGCATCCGGCAACCACTCCTATGCCAAATCCGCCATCAGCACTTTTGACCGCCGCTGATAGTTGTACATCTCTTTCTTGCTTTCCGGCAGCAGGTCGATATCCACCGGCGTGAAGCCGCGTTCCTGGAACCAGTGGATGCTGCGTGTGGTTAACACAAACAGCTTGCTCAACCCCATTTGCCGGGCCTGCGCGGCGATTCGTTCCAGCAACACTTCCCCGCGTGACGAGCTACGGTAGTCCGGATGCACTGCTACACACGCCATTTCGCCAATTCTCTCTTCCGGGAAAGGGTACAGAGCGGCACAGGCGATGGTCAGGTTATCACGCTGAATAATGGTGAATTTGTCGATCTCCATTTCCAACTGCTCGCGCGAGCGGCGCACCAGAATACCTTGCTGCTCCAGCGGGCGGATAAGCTCCAGAATCCCGCCGATATCGTTAATGGTAGCGCGACGGATCTGCTCGGCACTTTCCATTACGATCTGCGTACCGATCCCGTCGCGGGAGAACAGTTCCTGCAGCAATGCACCATCTTCCTGATAACTGATCAGATGGCAACGGCGTACGCCACTGCGACAGGCCTTCACTGCCCCACGCAGGAAGCGCACCGTGCCGGAGCTGTAATCGCCTTTCTCTTCCTGCAACTCAACACGAGCCTGAGCTTCGTTAGGAAACAGCTCGGAAATAATATCGCCGTCATCGTTGGTGACACCCTGAGAGGAGCAAAAGCCGATCATTTTCTCGGCCTTCAGTTTGATAGCCAACTGCGTGGCGACCTCCTCTGACGTCAGGTTAAAGCTCTCACCGGTGACAGAAACGGCAACCGGGCCCATCAGCACAATTGCGCCGCTGTCTAACTGGCGGTGAATGGCATCTTCATCAATACGACGAATACGCCCGCTATGGCAGTAATCTACGCCGTCATCAACGCCCAGCGGCTGAGAGATAATAAAATTACCGCTAACCACATTGATGTGAGCACCCTGCAATGGCGTATTATTCAGGCTCATCGACAGGCGGGCGGTAATATCAAGCTGAAGTAATCCCGCAGCCTGCTTGACCAGCTCCAGCGTTTTAGCGTCGGTAACGCGCGTATTTTTGTGGTACACCGGCTCATGATGATGCGCCGCAAGATTGGCATCAATCTGCGGTCGTGCGCCATAGACCACGACCAGGCGGATGCCGAGGCTATGAAGAAGACCAATGTCATTGACGATACTGGAAAAGTTTTCATGCTCGATGGCTTCGCCGCCCAGCATAATGACAAACGTTTTTCCCCGATGGGTATTGATATAGGGAACAGAATGGCGGAATCCCTGTACCAGTTCGGTTCTACGCTCCTTCACCACGGCACACCCTCATTGCATGATTATTCGTAATTTGTGTATTTTTATTCTGTTTTTGCGCTGTGCGCAAGCGTAATTTTTACCCATGCCGAAGATTTTTCTCAGTAATGCCGTGAATATAAAAAGAATGTTTACCCTTTTATAGATGACAGATTATGCGTCATTCGCTAAAGTTTCCGGTCAATTCGGACGTTTTACGTATTACCTCTAAAAAAGATTTCTTTTGCTCGGGAGAAGCATGTCGGGATCCAATTCAGCAATCAGTCGCCGCCGTTTATTGAAAGGTGCGGGTGCTATGTGGCTTTTGAGCGTCAGCCAGGTGGGTCTGGCGGCCGTGAGTCAGGTCGTTGCCGTACGTATCTGGCCTGCGTCCAGCTACACTCGCGTCACGGTAGAATCTAACCGTCTGCTGAAATACAAACAGTTTGCCCTGAGTAATCCTGAGCGTGTGGTTGTGGATATTGAAGACGTTAATTTGAACTCGGTGCTCAAGGGTATTGGTACGCAGATTCGTCCTGACGATCCGTATATTAAGTCGGCGCGCGTTGGCCAGTTTGATCCAAAGACCGTGCGGATGGTGTTCGAGCTGAAACAGAATGTGAAGCCGCAACTTTTTGCGCTGGCTCCGGTGGCAGGCTTTAAAGAACGTCTGGTGATGGATCTCTATCCCGCGAATGCCCAGGACGTTCAGGATCCGCTGCTGGCATTGCTGGAAGATTACAACAAGGGCGATCTGGATAAACAGGTGCCACCTGCACAAAGTGGCCCGCAGCCGGGTAAAGCGGGGCGCGATCGTCCCATTGTCATTATGCTGGATCCAGGCCACGGCGGAGAAGACTCCGGTGCGGTGGGGAAATACAAGACGCGTGAAAAGGATGTGGTGCTGCAGATTGCCCGCCGCCTGCGAGCCCTCATAGAGAAAGAGGGCAACATGAAGGTCTTTATGACACGAAATGAAGATATCTTCATTCCGCTTAAAGTCCGCGTGGCGAAAGCGCAGAAGCAGCGTGCTGACCTGTTTGTCTCTATTCACGCCGATGCCTTTACCAGTCGACAACCCAGCGGTTCGTCGGTGTTTGCGCTCTCGACCAAAGGTGCGACAAGTACCGCCGCGAAATATCTGGCGCAGACCCAGAACGCCTCGGATCTCATTGGTGGCGTCAGTAAGAGCGGTGACCGCTATGTCGACCACACCATGTTCGACATGGTGCAGTCGCTGACCATCGCCGACAGTCTGAAGTTTGGTAAAGCGGTATTGAGTAAGCTTGGCAAAATCAACAATCTGCACAAGAACCAGGTTGAACAGGCCGGGTTTGCGGTACTAAAAGCGCCGGATATCCCGTCTATTCTGGTCGAAACGGCATTTATCAGTAACGTTGAGGAAGAGCGCAAACTCAAAACGGCGACCTTCCAGCAGGAAGTTGCAGAGTCTATTCTGGCAGGGATTAAAGCCTACTTCGCCGATGGGGCGACGCTGGCGAGAAGGGGATAACAAAAAAGCGCTGAAAAGCGCTTTTTTTATGGGCGGCAGAAACAAAAAAACACCCGTTAAGGTGTTTAATGTGTTGGTTGCGGGGGCCGGATTTGAACCGACGACCTTCGGGTTATGAGCCCGACGAGCTACCAGGCTGCTCCACCCCGCGTCACCGTACTGCTTATATTTTATCAAATTTGATTGGTTGCGGGGGCCAGATTTGAACTGACGACCTTCGGGTTATGAGCCCGACGAGCTACCAGGCTGCTCCACCCCGCGTCCGTCTTTTTGCTTCGTATTTCAAACTACATCAGCGTTGGCTTTCCTCGTTCACCTCAGTCACTTACTGGAGTAAGCTCCTAAGGATTCACTGCGTCGCCGCCTTGCTGTGATTCGAACTACTTTGCAAAAATCTTACATCAAATTTTAATTGGTTGCGGGGGCCAGATTTGAACTGACGACCTTCGGGTTATGAGCCCGACGAGCTACCAGGCTGCTCCACCCCGCGTCCGTGGATGCGCACTATACTCTGCTCGCATTTTCATGCAACCCTTTTTTCACCTTGATCACGTTTTTAGGGTGAAAATGAACAAAAACAACGCATTCTGGATTATTTTTTGCTCAAAATTTGCGTTCGGGTATGTATACGCATTTCATTAGGTTCGGGGGTTTGTTATCTTCGTCTCGCATTCAGGCAACATAAGACGAGAACAATGAAAGGACGTTGGGCAAAATATCTTCTGGCGGGAGCTGTAGTCGCGATGCTCGCCGCGTGTTCCTCAAAACCCACCGATCGTGGGCAGCAGTATAAAGACGGGAAATTTACCCAGCCTTTCTCACTGGTGAACCAGCCTGATGCGGTTGGCGCGCCAATCAATGCCGGTGATTTCGCCGAGCAGGTTAATCAAATTCGCAGCGCTTCGCCACGTTTGTACGGCAACCAGAGCGACGTCTACAACGCTATCCAGCAATGGTTACGTGCGGGCGGTGATACGCGCAGTATGCGCCAGTTTGGTATTGATGCCTGGCAAATGGAAGGGGCGGACAACTACGGTAACGTCCAGTTTACCGGTTACTACACACCGGTTATCCAGGCGCGCCATACGCGCCAGGGCGAGTTTCAGTATCCTATCTATCGCATGCCGCCAAAACGTGGGCGCTTACCCTCTCGTGCCGAGATCTACGCGGGCGCGCTAAGCGACAATTATATTCTGGCATACAGCAACTCCCTGATGGATAACTTCATTATGGATGTTCAGGGCAGTGGTTACATCGATTTTGGCGATGGCAGCCCGCTCAACTTCTTTAGCTATGCCGGGAAAAACGGCCACGCCTATCGCAGTATCGGTAAAGTGCTTATCGACCGTGGCGAAGTGAAAAAAGAAGATATGTCGATGCAGGCTATTCGCCACTGGGGTGAAACGCACAGCGAAGCCGAAGTGCGTGAGCTGCTGGAGCAGAACCCATCGTTTGTCTTCTTTAAACCGCAATCTTTTGCTCCGGTGAAAGGGGCCAGCGCGGTGCCGCTGATTGGCCGCGCGTCCGTAGCTTCTGACCGTAGTATCATTCCTGCGGGCACAACGTTACTGGCGGAAGTCCCGTTACTGGACAATAACGGCAAGTTTACCGGCCAGTACGAACTGCGCCTGATGGTGGCGTTAGATGTGGGTGGGGCTATTAAAGGGCAACACTTCGACATCTATCAGGGTATTGGCGCTGACGCCGGACACCGTGCCGGGTGGTATAATCACTACGGTCGCGTATGGGTACTAAAAACAGCGCCGGGTACGGGTAATGTGTTCAGCGGTTAATGGCGGGATGGCACTTCGCTTATCAAGCCTACATTATTGAGTAGGCCTGATAAGGCGTAGCCGACATCAGGCAGTCAGACTGCTCGGTATTAATGAATTTGAGGTTCTATGTCTGTGGTTATTAGCGATGCCTGGCGCCAACGTTTTGGCGGTACGGCACGTCTGTATGGCGAAAATGCGTTGCAGCTGTTTGCCCAATCACACGTTTGCGTTGTTGGGATTGGTGGAGTAGGGTCATGGGCGGCGGAAGCGCTGGCGCGAACCGGTATTGGCGCTATCACACTCATCGATATGGATGATGTGTGCGTCACCAATACAAACCGCCAGATCCATGCGCTGCGTGATAACGTCGGTCTGGCAAAAGCTGAAGTGATGGCGGAGCGTATCCGACAGATTAACCCGGAGTGCCGGGTGAACGTGGTCGATGATTTTGTTACGCCAGATAACGTTGCTGAATATATGAATGCGGGATTTTCGTACGTCATCGATGCGATTGATAGCGTGCGCCCAAAAGCGGCACTGATCGCGTACTGTCGGCGTAACAAAATTCCGCTGGTGACCACCGGTGGTGCGGGCGGACAGATCGATCCTACGCAGATTCAGGTCGTTGATTTGGCAAAAACCATCCAGGATCCGCTGGCGGCCAAGCTACGTGAGCGGCTGAAAAGCGATTTTGGCGTGGTGAAAAACAGCAAAGGCAAGCTGGGCGTGGACTGCGTGTTCTCGACCGAAGCGCTGGTTTACCCGCAGGCGGATGGCTCGGTATGTGCGATGAAAGCGACGGCGGAAGGGCCGAAGCGTATGGATTGCGCGTCCGGGTTTGGCGCGGCCACCATGGTGACAGCCACATTTGGCTTTGTTGCTGTCTCCCATGCGCTGAAGAAGATGATGGCGAAGGCCGCGCGTCAGGCCTGATTGTGTCAGATGTCGCTACGCTTATCCGACCTACGGTTCGTGCAGTGTTGTAGGCCGGATAAGACGTATCAGCGTCGTCATCCGGCTTTCTGGGCCGCCTCGAGAATCGCCTCGTTCAGAGCATGTAGTCCCTGGCTACGCGAGGCGCTGAGCTGAGCGCGTAAACCCAGTTCGTCAAATAACGCCATCGGCGCACGCGCCAGTAATTCGGCTGCCGTTTTACCTTCGACCGCGGTGAGTAATACCGCCAACAGCCCGCGTACTATTCGACCTTCGCTGTCGCCGAAGAAATGCAGAGTGCCATTCTCATGAAGAGTATGCCCCAGCCAGACGCGGTTTTCGCAGCCCGCAATTTCTTTGGCCTGCGCCTTTAGCGCATCCGGGAGCGCCGGCAACTGCTTACCCAGCAGAATCAGCTGGCGATATTTATCTTCCCACTGAGTAAGCGGGATAAAGGTATTGCGTAACGTCTCTTCGGTTACGGTTGTGCCAAACGGGTGTCCGGCGAACTGAGGGCTTGTCATTAATCCACCAATATTTCCAGCGCGCGGTCGACGGCTGCGACCAACGCATCCACATCGCTTTGGGTATTATAAGGGGCAAATGAGGCGCGTAGTGTTCCGGATACGCCAAGTTCCGCCAGCAGCGGTTGTGCGCAGTGTTGCCCCGCGCGCAGCGCAATGCCATATTCGGCCAATAGAGTGACCATATCGCTGTGATGAACACCCGCGAAATCAAAGGCTAACAGACTGGAGTCCTGGCAGCGGAAGGAACGAAAGCCAGGGCGTTTCGCCAGGGCATCTTCTGCCAGCGTCGCCAGACCCCGGCTCCAGTTTTCGGCCTGCGCAACGTCGACGTCCGCCAGCCATTCGAGCGCCGCGCTTAGCCCGATAACGCCTGCAACGTTAGGCGTACCGGCTTCCAGCTTCCATGGTGCGGGCTGAGTGGTGAAACCGTCAAAACTGACTTCGCTAATCATCTTACCGCCCCCAAGCCAGGGAGACATGGCTTCCAGCAGTTCCGGCTTACCGTACAGCACGCCAATACCGGTGGGGCCATATAGCTTGTGGCCTGAAAACGCATAGAAATCAATATCCAACTGCTGTACATCGGCAGGGTAATGCACAATCCCTTGGGCACCATCAACCATCACCACCATGCCAGCCGCATGGGCGAGCGTAATTGCGCGGGTCAGATCCGGGCAGCCACCGGTGACGTTCGACATTTGCCCGAGCGCCAGAATGCGGCTGCGCGGGGTAATGAGCTGCGTGAGGCGCTCAACGTCTGGCAATAAATGGGGGGTGAGTGGGAGTTTGACAACCTTAGCCCCCGTTTGCTCCGCGACCATCAGCCAGGGAACGAGGTTGGCGTGATGTTCCGCTGCGCTAACGATAATCTCATCACCCGGTTGAAGGCGTGGACGCGCATAGCTTTGGGCAACCATGTTGATCGCTTCCGTTGTGCCGCGGGTCCAGACGATGGTTTTGTCATCCGACGCATTAATCAGGTGTGCGACTTTTTCCCGCGCGGCTTCATAGCGTGCGGTCAGACGCTGGGCTTCAGCAAACTGGCTGCGATGGACGTTCCCGGCACTCAGGCTATAAAACTGATGGGTAGCTTCAATGACCGCCTGTGGCTTCAGCGCCGTAGCAGCACTGTCGAGATAGACGCCAGCATCGTTGAGTGCGGGAAATTGTGCGCGAAACTGCGCGGGGTTAAAAGCGTTCATGGTATTCCTCAGTTCAGTAAACCGATCGTGGCGCAAAAAGGGCATTGATACAAGGGTTGTGCTAACCATCGGAATACTCTGGATATCCTGGCAAAGCCCGTTCAGTGTCTTATGCTAAATAGCGTTAGGCGAACAATTTTGCCTGTTACGGAGTATGTTTTTAATAGCATAAATCGCTTTAAGGAGAAGAAGATGAAAAAGACTGCCGCCATTATTTCTGCCTGTATGCTGACTTTTGCCCTGAGCGCCTGTTCTGGTTCGAATTACGTGATGCACACCAATGATGGTCGATCAATCGTAGCTGATGGTAAACCACAGACCGATAATGAGACGGGGATGATTTCGTATAAAGACGCTAACGGCAACAAACAGCAGATTAACCGCACTGACGTGAAAGAGATGGTAGAACTGGAGCAATAATAGCCGGTTGGCCATCGACGAAACGTGGACAAAAAAAAGCACCGCAATTTGGCGGTGCTACATTAATCACTATGGACAGACAGGGTAAATGTACAGGAAGTGAAAAAGGGTAGCTTTGCTACCATGGTCTGAATCGCAGACCAATTGCAAACACAACAACACAACATCACAACCGTAAGCCAAAAGCCCACCAGAACACGCATTCCGATAAAACTTTTCGTTCCGGCTTCAGGAAGTGCCGCCACTATAGGTATTTGCTGGTAGAACCTCAACGGACAATTTATAATGGCTCAGATAAAAAAAACTAATAGGTTACAGCCTGTTAGCTAATTGTTAAATTCATTTAACATCAAAGCCTAAAAGTCATGTCAAAACGATTACCACCCTTAAATGCGTTACGTGTTTTTGATGCTGCAGCGCGTCATTTAAGCTTTACTCGCGCAGCAGAAGAGCTTTTTGTGACGCAGGCCGCAGTAAGTCACCAAATCAAGTCACTTGAGGATTTTTTGGGGCTAAAACTGTTTCGTCGACGCAATCGATCTTTGCTGTTAACGGAAGAAGGTCAAAGCTACTTTCTCGACATTAAAGAGATTTTTTCGCAATTAACCGACGCGACGCGTAAACTTCAGGCACGCAGTGCAAAAGGTGCGCTTACCGTTAGTTTATTGCCCAGTTTTGCGATCCAATGGCTGGTGCCCAGACTCTCTAGCTTTAACTCAGCTTATCCGGGAATCGATGTCAGGATCCAGGCGGTAGACCGTCAGGAAGACAAACTGGCTGATGATGTTGATGTGGCGATTTTCTACGGACGCGGCAACTGGCCGGGTCTGCGCGTTGAAAAATTGTACGCAGAATATTTATTGCCGGTCTGCTCTCCGCTGTTGCTTACCGGTGATAAACCGCTAAAGACACCGGACGACCTGGCAAAACACACTTTATTGCATGATGCGTCGCGGCGAGACTGGCAAGCCTATACGCGCCAGCTTGGCCTGAATCATATCAACGTGCAGCAGGGACCTATCTTCAGCCATAGCGCCATGGTGCTACAGGCTGCAATCCATGGACAGGGGATCGCGCTGGCTAACAACGTCATGGCGCAGTCCGAAATTGAAGCCGGACGTCTGGTCTGTCCGTTTAACGATGTTCTGGTCAGCAAAAACGCATTTTATCTGGTTTGTCATGACAGTCAGGCAGAACTGGGTAAAATAGCCGCCTTCCGTCAGTGGATTCTGGCGAAAGCGGCCACGGAACAAGAAAAATTCCGCTTTCGTTATGAACAATAATTTACGTAGGGTATTCAAATGACCAGCCGTTTTATGCTGATTTTTGCCGCCGTAAGTGGCTTTATCTTTGTGGCGTTGGGCGCCTTTGGGGCACATGTTCTGAGCAAAACCCTCGGTGTTGTTGAAATGGGGTGGATTCAGACCGGCCTTGAGTATCAGGCGTTTCATACGCTGGCTATCTTTGGCCTGGCCGTCGCCATGCAACGGCGCATTAGTATTTGGTTTTACTGGAGTAGCGTGTTTCTGGCATTAGGTACAGTGCTGTTTAGCGGCAGCCTGTATTGTCTCGCGCTCTCTCATTTACGCCTGTGGGCGTTTGTTACCCCTGTCGGCGGCTTCAGCTTCCTCGTAGGCTGGGCGCTGATGTTAGTGGGCGCTATTCGATTGAAACGTAAGGGCGTTAGCCATGAATAAGGTTGTATTGTTGTGTCGCCCAGGTTTTGAAAAAGAGTGCGCCGCAGAAATTACGGATAAAGCAGGACGCCGGGAAATCTTCGGTTTTGCCCGCGTGAAAGACAATGCGGGTTACGTCATCTTCGAATGCTATCAGCAGGACGATGCTGAAAAGTTAGTGAAAGAGCTGCCGTTTAGTTCGCTGATTTTTGCGCGTCAAATGTTTGTGGTGGGCGAGCTGCTGCAATACTTACCGCCGGAAGATCGTATTACACCGATCGTTGGCATGTTGCAGGGTGTGGTGGAAAAGGGTGGCGATCTGCGAGTAGAAGTCGCCGACACCAATGAAAGCAAAGAGCTGGTTAAATTTTGCCGTAAATTTACCGTACCGTTGCGTGCAGCGCTGCGCGAAGCAGGCGTACTGGCAAAGTATGAAACGCCAAAACGTCCGGTGGTTCACGTCTTCTTTATCGCCCCTGGTTGTTGTTATACCGGCTATTCCTGGCCTGACAATAACTCACCGTTTTACATGGGGATTCCGCGTCTGAAGTTTCCAGCCGATGCGCCGAGCCGTTCAACGCTCAAGCTGGAAGAAGCGCTGCACGTGTTTATCCCTGCCGATGAATGGGATGAGCGTCTGGCGAACGGAATGTATGCGGTGGATTTAGGCGCCTGCCCGGGCGGATGGACCTATCAGCTGGTTAAACGCAACATGTGGGTTTATTCCGTGGATAACGGCCCGATGGCGCAAAGCCTGATGGATACCGGGCAGGTCACCTGGCTACGTGAAGACGGATTTAAGTACCGTCCGAATCGCAATAACATTTCGTGGATGGTCTGTGACATGGTGGAGAAGCCGGCGAAGGTTGCCGCGCTGATGGCACAATGGCTGGTCAACGGCTGGTGTCGTGAGACGATCTTCAACCTCAAGCTGCCGATGAAAAAACGCTACGAAGAGGTATCACAGAACCTGGCTTACATTCAGGCCCAGCTTGATGAACATGGTGTAAATGCCCAGATTCAGGCGCGTCAGCTGTATCATGACCGTGAAGAAGTAACCGTTCACGTACGTCGTCTGTGGGCTGCCGTCGGCGGTCGTCGCGACGAGCGATAAGGCTACAACCCAGGCCGGATGGCGGCATAATTGCCCTATTCGGCCTGGATTGCTTCAATCAGCTGTGTATCTGAAACAATATGCGTCACATCATCCAGATGCCCAATTCTGGCCTCTCCCGAACGATTAAATTTACTTTTATCGATCAGTAATAAAGACTGCGATGCACGCTTAAGCAGAATGGATTTGAAGTCTGCGTTGGTTGCATTTGAGTCCCAGAGCGCACCGTCGCTGTCGATCCCTTCGCAGGAAAAAATAAACAGGTCAATCTCGAGTGGTTTTAGCTGCGAGATAAGCGAGGGATTAACGTAGCAACCGTATTTGCGCTCAAGGCGACCGCCGGAGCTGATAAGCTGAATATGTTCACGTTTAGCCAATTCCTGGCAGATGGGCTGGCTGTTGGTAAAAACGTGAATGTTGATGTCCGGTAACTGTCGCGCAAGATACCAGCAGGTAGAGCTGGCGTCTAAGGCAATCACCATACCTTCTTCGATCCATGCCAACGCTTCACGGGCAATATCCGCTTTGTGTGCATAGTGGCTTTTGAGTCGAATATGAAATGGGTCACCGCTGTCCTGATTTTCCCGGTGAATAACTTTGGCCCGACCGTGGTTGCGTAACACTTTTCCCTGGGTCTGTAACTCGCTGAGATCGCGGCGGATGGTCTCTTTGCTGACGTTAAGCTGCAAAGCCAGGGCTTCGGTTGTCAGGCTTTTGTGGTTAGTAAGCAGATCTACGATTGCCTGCTGGCGCGCCGCTTTCATGTTCTGATCCTCATCTTATGATGAATGCCCGTACCTGACGGGCATTCTGACCAGAGATTACGGCGTTACCCCTTTTTTTAAAAGAATATTCCCGTACTTTGCCCGCTCTCCTGTGATAACGATCGCAAAGGCCTTTTGTGCTCGTTCGTAAAAGGCATAGCGGTCAATACGCGTGATGTTCGGGCAGGGGGTCTGTAATGAAAGCGCCTGACGATAGCGAGTCTCAACGTCAGGATCGAGAGTGTCGCCTTCAACCGCAGCCATCATCACCAGCGGTGGGGCGTAGCTGTCCAGTTCAAATAGCGGAATAAGCGCCTGCAGCAGATCGCTGACCAGCAGACCGTCAGCGCGGATGACCTGTGGCCCCATGCTGTTGGCCGGGAAGTGGGCATCGGAAAAGATAATCTCATCGCCGTGTCCCATTTCGGCCAGCACTTTCAGTAAGTCGGGGGAAATTAAGGGAGATATCGTTTTAAGCATGTTACTCGACTCCTGTGAGTTCGGATTCGGTTTGCGGATAGAAGTAACGGTACTGATAGCGCACCTGTTCGCGCGCCTGCTCCGGGGAGGTAAATTCCCCGATGCCTGACCAGGCAAACATTGCGGCGCCTGCCACGGTGGTTTCGGCATCATCCAGCACTTTGACAGGGATCCCGAGAACGTTCGCTTTGATTTGGTTCCACAAGATGTTGCGGCTGCCCCCGCCAACTAATAGCAGTTCAGAGGCCTGGAAATGGCCGATTTTTTCCAGCGTTTGCAGATTCCGCTGCAGCTGTTCTGTCAGTCCTTCCAGCGCGGCGCGATAAAAGTGCCCACGGGTAGTATTGAGGGTAACCCCTTGCCAGCCCGCATTCTGACAGGCCAGCAGGTCGCATTGCATCTTCACCCCTTCGGCACCAGCGGGAATATCCCGAGCTTCATCAATCAACGTTTGCCAGGGCGTGTCCGCGGTCCATAACAGCTTTCGAACCCATTCAAGCACGCCGGAGGCCAGCCACTGCATTCCGGGATTGTTAAGCCCAGCCTGACTATCCAGCTCACAGGTGGAGCCCGCATAATGGCTGAGCAGGGAGGTATTTACCTGCGCACTGCGCACCATCAGAATTTCCCATGTGCCGGAAGAGAGTACCGGTTCATCCTGTTGGGCTCCTGCGCCAAATAGCGCAAACTGTGTGTCGTGTCCGGCAGAGATGACTGGAATACCCTCTGGAAGTCCGAGCTGGCTGGCGGCCTCGCGTTGCAGTACCCCAATTTGTTCGCCTGCTTCAACCAGGCGCGGAAACAGGCGACGCGGTATGCCAGTTGCCTGCAAAATGTCCTGGCTGAAATCACGTTGCTGGATATCCAGCATCTGGCTGGTTCCCGCCATGGTGATGTCAGTTGTGAACTCGCCGGTTAAACGTTGGTTGATAAGCGACGAGATAAACAGCCAGGCGTGCGCCTGTTCCAGTAATTGCGGGTGGTTCTCTTTCAGCCACACCAGTTTGTACAGCGTATTGAAGCTAAACGCCCCAACGCCGGAGATTTCCTGCAGTTGCTGCGGTGACATGTAGCGATGGATATTCTCCATTACCGCTGCGGTACGTGGGCATTTCCAGCTGATCACCGGGTACAGTTGTTTGCCGTTCTTATCCACCAGCGCACCATCCACGCCGAAGGTGGTGACGGCGATCCCGCTAATTTGGCAGGCGGCCAATTGCGAGGAAAGCCGCTGACAGCAGTCGGCAAAGCGCTGCAGAATGGCCTCCAGCGACCATTGGTGCCAGGCACTGTTTTCTGCGGCGATGTCACTGGCGTTCGGGGTCGCTGCGCGGGCGACAATCTTTCCCTGTCGGTCAACGGCAATGGCCCGTACGTTGGTCGCGCCACAGTCGAGAACCAGAATAACCTCTTGTTTCATAATTGCTCCTGGGAGATTACCTATTGCCGGATGGCGGCTTCGCCTTATCCGGCCTACAAAACCGTGTGCTTCGTAGGCCGCACCGCCATCAGGCAATCGCTCGATGTTTAACGCTTATACAGCGGACCGTAGTTCTGACAAGCGCGGTAATCCTGACCTTCCGTATCCATACCGTGGGCGGCCCAGGAGGAAGGACGATAAATTTTCTCGTCTTCCACGTTGTGCATGCACACCGGGATACGCAGCATGGCAGCCAGAGTGATAAAGTCCGCACCTACGTGACCGATCGTCAGCACCCCGTGGTTAGCGCCCCAGTTAGCCATGACGGAATAGACGTCGCTGAACGGGCCCTTGCCGGTTAAGCGCGGAGCAAACCAGGTGGTTGGCCATGTGGAGTTGGTACGCGCATCAAGCTGGTCGTGCATATCTTTCGGCAACTCCACGCTCCAGCCTTCCGCGATTTGTAGCACCGGCCCCAACCCTTTGATGATGTTGATACGGCTCATGGTGAACGGCACACCGCCTTCAGTCAGGAAGCGAGATGAGTAACCGCCCCCGCGGAAGTATTCGTGAATAGCCGGGCACCATTCGGTTGCCGCAAGGCATTCATCCGCCTCTTTCTGCGAGATTTCCCAGTGTGGTTTCATGGTCGGTTTACCTTCGCTGTCGCGCTGTTTGCAGGAACCGTCCAGTGCCGCAGAACCGGAGTTAATCAAGTGAATAATGCCGTGCTCAGCAAGACCGGTCAGCGGTTTACCCGTGACGCGTTCAACCGCCTCTGGCGACCAGTAGGTACGCACATCGGCAAAGACCTGGGCCGTGCCGGTGAGTTGATGGCCGAACAGCATCGCCACGCCGTTCAGGCTGTCGTTTTCGGTTGCGACAACGAACGGTTCACGAACGCCATTCCAGTCAAAGGAGCTGTTGAGCAACGCTTCGGCGGTATCGCCATTTGGGTATTGATCGGTCCAGTGACGCTGGCCCTGGAAGCCTGCGGCGATCGCGTTATAGCCCAGGGATTCTTCGACCAGACCTTTGTCTGCCAGCTTTTTGTTACCCTGCATCATGTCGCGAATGCACATGGCCATCAGCAGGCTTTCTTTCAGCACTGCGCGGCTTTGTTCTGCGTTACGTTTATATTGTTGTGCGTTCTGATCTTCGCCGTAGCGGAAGTTTTTGTCCGCCCACGCCAGCGCCATTTCCAGCTCGGTTTCATCATAGATTTTCTGGTCAATGCGACGACGCAGCTCGGTCATATCAACCGCCTGCACCTTCATACCCAGCCAGGATTCAAAGAAGTTATGGTCGACGATAGAACCGGCGATGCCCATTGATACACCACCGACAGACAGGTAGCTTTTCCCTTTCATACTGGCGACCGCTAAGCCGGCACGGGCAAAGCGCAGCAGTTTTTCTTCAACATCGGCAGGGATAGATGTGTCGTCTGCATCCTGTACGTCATGACCATAGATGGAGAAGGCAGGAAGGCCTTTTTGGCTGTGAGCTGCCAGTGCGGCGGCCAGGTAAACCGCCCCCGGACGTTCCGTGCCGTTGAAGCCCCAGATCGCTTTCGGGCGCATCGGATCCATGTCGATGGTTTCACTGCCGTAGCACCAACATGGGGTAACGGTAATCGTCACGCCAACATTCTGGCTGCTGAATTTTTCTTCACAGGCTGCGGATTCCGCCATGCCGGCGATACAGGTATCGGCAATCACACATTCAATTTGTGCGCCGCAGGCATGACGAAGTTTTTCAGTGATAAGCGCTGCGGTAGCTTTAGCCATATTCATGGTTTGCTCTTCGAGCGACTCACGTACACCCATACGACGTCCGTCAATAACCGGGCGAATACCAATTTTTGGTAAGCTGATTTTTTTCATCACAGATTCCTCACGTTATTCGGATAAATATTCAGTTGGCTGCCGTTTGTGAACGGAAGCGGGCAAAAATAAAGATGATGGCGAAGCAAAGCGCCGGGACCAGTTCAGCGGTCGGGATATTGCCAGCGGCATCGCTGACAAAGCCCATCACCGGGGTCACAATGCCGCCGCCAATGATGGTCATGACGATAAAAGACGAGCCGTATTTGGTGTCTTGTCCCAGATTTTTGATCCCCAGAGAAAAAATGGTTGGGTACTGAATCGACATAAATGCGCTGCACAACGTCAGGGCCAGCAGGCCGATCTGGCCACCGGTGAAGGCGGAAATCAGGCACAGAATCATGGCAAGCAGGGCATATGCGGCCAGCACTTTATGCGGCGCAAAGCGACTGATAAGCCAAGTGCCGGAGAAACGACCGATAAAGAAGCACACCATGGTGCCGGTCAGGTAGTTGGCGGCGAAACCTGGCGTCATGCCTGGGATCTCTTCGATTGCGTAGCGAATCAGGTAGCTCCAGCAGGCAGTTTGTGCACCGACGTAGCAGAACTGCGCCAGTACCGCCCAACGCCAGTGGCGAATGCGCACCAGGCGGGAAAGGGACGCGGAGAATGAACTCTGAGCGTTGTCACTGTGATCGTCACTTTGCAGGGTCGGAAACTTGGTAAACATGATCAGCAGGGCGACCAGCAAAACGACCGCGACGATGATCATATAAGGGGTTTGAACCGATAACACCAGGCTGTGCTTGTAGGCGCTTAGCTGTTCTGGCGCCATCTTATCGAGTACGTCTTGAGATTGATGTGGCACATTAGACAAAATAAGACTTTGCCCAAAAACAACCGCAATAATGGCACCAAATGAGTTAAAAGTTTGCGCGAGATTTAATCGGAAGTGACCGCCGCTTTCCGGGCCCAGTACGGTTACAAAGGGGTTGGCAGCCGTTTCCAGACAACCTAAGCCCGCCGCAATAATAAATAGTCCAATCAGGAATAAGGTGTAATTCATTACCTCAGCCGCTGGCCAGAATAATGCTGCACCGATGGCATATAAGAATAATCCGGTAATAATTCCTGCTTTATAACTTAGTTTTTTCATCAGGATCCCGGCTGGGATTGGAATGACGAAATAACCAAAATAAAAAGCAGATTGAATCAGACCAGCCTGAAAGTTTGTTAATGTAAAAGCTTGCTGAAATTGTGGTAATAAAATGTCATTAAGATTATTGGCAACCGCCCAAAGAAAAAACAGTGAACAGAGTAACGCGAAGGGAATGACATAATTTTTTGTCTGCCCCCGCTCTACCGCATGAAAACTTTGTGTTTGTATTGATGTGTTTCCCATAGCATCCTCATCAGTTCATAAGCATGTTCAACAGCTTAAGAGTACGATTGGTGATTTTCACCAACCTGCTAATCCAGGTGAGTTCCGGTAACCTGCCAGATAAAATTGGCCTTCATGAATGAACTCATGAATTCATTTTCAAATAAAAACCGGCCATTAATATGATGGTGGTCACATTTATGCTCAGGGTGTGGGTTTATGTGATTATCATCACTTTAATTTCTTTAAAACAATGACCGTTTGAGAAAAATAAATTAAAAAGCCACAGGGATAATGCCCGAATTAATTAGTTAAGTGGAAAACGGGCAATGGTAACAATTTATTCGCAAATGACCGTTTTACAATGGTTTTATTAAGAACGGACATTTTGCAATTGTAATATTATGCCTGCATGTTTTTATTCAGCGTTATTAGTTGATGAACATCACAAAATCCAGTGCTAAAAATTCCCTTCTCTTTATTCAGCATGATGATAGTTAGCAAATACCCGCTTAAATCAACAGAGCGTCGAGGTATTAGCAATGTTCTGTTGTCGCATTTTGACTCACTGAGAGAGGTAAGTAATGGAACGAAATACGCTGGCACGGCAGATTATCAATACCTGCCTGGAAATGACCCGTCTGGGGTTGAATCAGGGGACTGCGGGTAATGTAAGTGTGCGTTACCAGGACGGGATGTTAATTACCCCGACGGGTATTCCGTATGACAAACTCACCGAATCCCACATAGTGTACATCAACGCTGAGGGGCAGCACGAAGAAGGGAAATTACCTTCCAGCGAGTGGCGGTTCCATATGGCCGCTTATCAGACGCGTCCCGATGCTCAGGCGGTGGTCCATAATCATGCCGTGCATTGTACTGCTGTTTCTATTCTCAATCGGCCAATCCCGGCAATCCATTACATGATTGCGGCGGCTGGCGGTAACTCAATTCCCTGTGCGCCATATGCGACGTTTGGTACGCGTGAGCTTTCCGAGCACGTTGCGGTAGCGCTGAAAAACCGAAAAGCAACGCTGTTGCAGCATCATGGGCTGATCGCCTGCGAGGAAAATCTGGAAAAAGCCCTGTGGTTAGCGCATGAAGTGGAAGTGCTGGCGCAGCTTTATCTCAGCACGCTGGCGATTACCGATCCGGTTCCGGTACTGGACGATGAGGCTATCGCTATTGTGCTGGAAAAATTCAAAACATATGGATTGCGTATTGAGGAATAGGAGATAAAACGATGGCGAACAGAATGATTCTGAACGAAACGGCATGGTTTGGCCGGGGAGCTGTTGGCGCATTAACCGATGAAGTTATTCGTCGTGGTTATCGCAAAGCATTGATTGTGACTGATAAAAATCTGGTGCAGTGCGGCGTTGTTGAGAAGGTGACTTCCCGAATGGATGCTGAAGGTCTGGCATGGGAAATCTATTCAGGCGTTATTCCTAATCCAACCATTGCGGTAGTGCAGGAAGGATTGAGTGTCTTTCAGCAAAGCGGCGCAGACTATCTGGTCGCCATTGGCGGTGGCTCCCCGCAGGATACCTGTAAAGCGATTGGCATTATTAACAATAACCCGGAGTTTGCGGATGTACGCAGCCTTGAAGGGTTATCGCCGACACGCTTCCCGAGCGTGCCAGTTATGGCTATCCCAACCACTGCGGGAACGGCGGCGGAAGTGACCATTAACTACGTGATCACTGACGAAGAGAATCGGCGTAAGTTTGTTTGTGTCGATCCACATGACATCCCGCAGGTGGCGTTCATTGATGCTGACATGATGGACGGCATGCCTACTGCATTAAAAGCGGCTACTGGCGTAGATGCACTGACTCATGCCATTGAAGGCTACATCACGCGGGCTGCGTGGGCGCTTACCGATGCGCTGCACATTAAAGCCATCGAAATTATTGCCGGGTCATTACGCGGTTCCGTTGTGGGCGACAGCCAGGCGGGGGAAGCGATGGCTCTGGGCCAGTACGTTGCCGGGATGGGTTTCTCCAACGTAGGTCTGGGATTAGTGCATGGCATGGCACACCCGTTAGGCGCGTTCTACAACACGCCGCACGGCGTCGCGAATGCCATTTTGCTGCCGCACGTGATGCACTATAACGCCGAATTCACCGGGGAAAAATTCCGCGATATCGCCCGGGTAATGGGGGTTAAGGTTGAAGGACTGACGCTGGCAGAGGCACGCAAAGCGGCGGTGGATGCCGTCTTCGCCCTTAATCGCGATGTAGGTATCCCACTGCATCTACGCGATGTTGGCGTCCGTAAAGAGGATATTCCTGCGCTGGCGCAAGCCGCATTTGACGATGTTTGTACCGGGGGAAATCCGCGTGAAGCGAGCCTTGGGGATATCGTTGAGCTGTACCATACCGCCTGGTAATCACCTGGCGTTTATCTGGCCTACAGGGTTGTACAATAAGTAGGCCGGATAAGCGCAGCGCCATCCGGAAATAAGGCTACCGCGCCAGCCGTAGTTGCCGTAGGTTTCCGTCGATATGTAAGTCTGTTTGCAGCCGCGCGATATCGCGGCACAAAAACGCCATCTCCCGATGTTCTTCGAGTTTCTTACGCCATTTCTCCGGTACGTCATCCAGATGTTCATACAGCGCTTCCAGCGTTGGAAACTGTGCCAGCAGTTGTGTGGCGCTTTTAGGACCAATACCGGCAACCCCCGGTATTTTAGAACTGCTGATCCCGGCCAGTCCCCAGTAATCTGGCAGCTGTTGCGGCAGTACGCCGAACTCTTTCTCGATAAACGGCGCATCCAGCCAGCGTTTCTGGAAATAATCGCGAATCCGCAGCGTTGGGGAGAGTAGCTGACAGTAGCCTTTATCGGTTGAGACGATAGTCGCCTGGTGTCCCGCCTGGCTAACTTTCACCGCCAGAGTGGCGGCTAAATCATCGGCTTCATTCCCGCTGGATACCCAGCAGCAGACGCCGCGCTGTTCAAAAGCGGCGCGTAAGGCGGGCATTTCCTGGTGTAAATCGTCAGGCATCGGCGGGCGACCGGCTTTGTAGTCAGGTAACCGTTGGTGACGCCAGCCGCTGTTACGCGCTTCGTCATCAAATACCGCCACGGCGTGCGTGGGCTGACTGTGCACAATCAGCTGATCGAGCGCGTGTTGGCATGTCTCCACGCAGGGGGAGCCCTGTACGGCGTGAATACGGCGGATGAGATTCAGTGCATCAACAATGAGCAGGTGGACGGCCACGGTGTTCTCCCTAACAAATTAGTCTGTAGGGTAACATTCACGACGAGTGGAGACGAGCATTGCGAAAGAGCGCTATCCGTAAGCCTGATAAGCGAAGCGCCATCAGGCAATAAAAGCCGGATGCGGCGAGCGCCTTATCCGGCCTACAGATACAAAAATGTGCTGAGAATTAATCGCAGGTGACAATCTTCATCGCCAGACCACCACGAGAGGTTTCGCGGTATTTGGCGTTCATGTCTTTACCGGTTTCGTACATGGTCTCGATAACTTTATCGAGGCACACGCGTGGTTCACTGGTACGGCGCAGCGCCATACGTGCAGCGTTCACCGCTTTAACCGAAGCAATGGCATTACGCTCAATGCACGGTACCTGAACCTGGCCGGCAACCGGGTCGCAGGTCAGACCCAGGTTGTGTTCCATACCGATTTCTGCCGCGATGCATACCTGCATTGGGCTACCACCCAGCAGTTCAGCCAGACCAGCCGCTGCCATGGAGCAGGCGACGCCAACTTCACCCTGACAGCCGACTTCGGCACCAGAGATAGAGGCGTTCATCTTGTACAGTGAACCAATGGCGCTCGCGACCAGCATGTAGCGTGCCAGCGAGTTAGCGTTCACTTCACGGATAAACTTGTCGTAATACGCCAGTACGGCAGGAACAATCCCGCATGCACCGTTGGTTGGTGCAGTCACCACGCGTCCACCGGCTGCGTTTTCTTCGTTCACGGCCAGCGCGAACATGTTGATCCAGTCAACAACCGCCATCGGGTCGGTGGTGGTTTTGTCGCTGCTGACCAGCATGCGACGCAGCGCAGCAGCACGACGCGGAACGCGCAGTTTGCCCGGCAATACACCTTCGGTGGTGATGCCGCGTTCAATCCCGCTACGCATCACTTCCCAGACGTTAGCAAAGTGCTGTTCCAGCTCTTCTTTGCTGTGCAGCGCCAGTTCGTTTTGCATCATCAGACCGGAAAGCGACAGGCCGGTTTCCTGGCAATGACGTTGCAAATCAGCTGCGGATTTATACGGATATGGCACGTTTACCGGAGAGTTGTTCGGTAAACCAAAATGTTCTTCATCAACGATGAACCCACCGCCAATGGAATAGTAAGTCTGGCTGTAAATAGCCTTTTCGCCCGCCAGTGCGGTAATGCGCATCCCGTTTTCGTGCAGGGACAGATTGTCCGCATGGAAATTCATGCACTTGTCGACCGGGAACTCGACCTCATGTTGACCGTCTGCCAGCAGCAAACGCCCATGAGTATTCACATCCTGGATAAAGGACGGAATGGCATCAATGTCTACGGTATCCGGCAGATTACCCGCCAGGCCCATAATAATCGCGATGTCGGTATGGTGACCTTTCCCCGTCAGAGATAAAGAGCCATAGACATCAACCACTACGCGGGTTACGTCAGTGAGAATTCCGCGTGCAATCAGGTCATCCGTGAATTGTTTGCCTGCTTTCATCGGGCCAACAGTGTGGGAGCTGGAAGGGCCAATGCCGATTTTGAAAATATCGAATACGCTAATCATGAGGCGTCCATTGTGTATCGAGGTGCGCCGCCCCGAGGAGCGGCGCAGGGGAATTAACTGAACAGAGAGTAGAAAATAGCGGAGATAGCGATCAGGCCCATAATCACAACGAAGACGTTGCTGATATGGCCGCTGTACTTACGCATTGCCGGTACTTTCTGAATGGCATACATCGGCATCAGGAACAGAATCATCGCGATGATTGGGCCACCCAGGGTCTCAATCATGCCGAGGATGCTTGGGTTCAGCGTCGCCACAATCCAGGTGGTTACCAGCATGAACAGCGCAGTGATTTTGTTCAGTTTGTTGATTTCGATGGATTTGCCTTTGCCACGCAGAGACTTAATCACCATACCATTGAAGCCTTCACGTGCGCCCAGGTAGTGGCCCAGGAAGGATTTGGTGATAGCGATAATCGCGATGATCGGTGCCATCCAGGCAATAATCGGCGCGTTAAAGTGGTTCGCCAGGTAAGACAGAATCGAGATGTTCTGCTCTTTCGCTGCTGCCAGGTCTGCCGGAGTCAGGCTGAACACGCAGCTGAAGACGAAGAACATAACGGTCAGTACCATCATGATGTGAGCGAATGCCAGAATCTTGGAGCATTTTTTCTCTGCTTCATCACCGTACTCTTCACGCTTCGCCACGGCGAAGGAGGAGATGATCGGGGAGTGGTTGAAGGAGAACACCATTACCGGAATTGCCAGCCACAGGGTCAACAGCAGGCCGTTGCCGGTGGTTGCCGCAGAGTCAAAAGACATGGTTTCCAGAATCGCACCGCTCCACTGAGGGATCAGGTACAGCGCCAGCAGCATCAGAGCCGCAACGAACGGGAATACCAGGATGCTCATCGCCTTAACGATCATCTGCTCACCGAAGCGCACGATGGTCATCATGCCGACAATCAGGATCAGTGACAGGATTGCGCGCGGCGGCGGCGTAATCGCCAGCTGGTGGGTCAGGAAGCTTTCAACCGTGTTGGTGATTGCTACGCTGTAAACCAACAGAATCGGGTAGATAGCGAAGAAGTAGAGCAGGGTAATCAGTTTACCTGCACCAACACCAAAGTGTTCTTCTACAACTTCGGTGATGTCTTCACCCGGATTTTTACCGGACAGCACAAAGCGAGTCAGGCCGCGGTGTGCAAAGAAGGTCATTGGGAAGGCAAGGATCGCCATGATGATCAGCGGGATCATACCGCCTACGCCTGCGTTAATCGGCAGGAACAATACACCCGCCCCAATCGCCGTGCCGTAAAGGCCCAGCATCCACATGGTGTCTGTTTTGCGCCATGCGCTGCGGGTCTGGCCCGTAACGATAGTGCTGGTTTGAGTGTTTTCCATCTATTTCTCCTGGAGGAAGCTTAAAAAGTCGGGTTTGGGGTCAATCCAATGAGAAAGTACCCGACTGTAAATCGAAATTCGTTGAGCGATTTTTATATAATTTTTCGCCGTAATAATTTTCGGGCGGAAAGATACATTTTAGTAATGAATGTATCAGTGATCGGGATCCCAAATGCAATAATCCACCTTTTATGTGGATAAATTTGGGCCATTAATCTGTTAAAAAATAGTCAAAGCGAATTTACGGGCGCGAAGGCTAACATTAACGACATATCTCATGAAAGCGAAGGCGCGAAGATAGGCGTGTTCAGCTGTAAAAACTGTTGTTTTTAGATGATTTCGGCGACTAATAATAATTTTCTAAGATAAATCACGGTTGGTTTTTCAAGGTAATCGTTTGCGTGACGCGCTGTTTTTAATGAATCATCACTGGTATTTATATGATTGTCGGGGCTATGTGACTGGTATCACTAAAAAAAGCCGGGAGGCAAGTGCGCCAAACCCGGCTTTGATATGGACAAAACTGTCACCGCTATAGCGCTGCTAGCGGGTGTTGAAGGTTAGGCGCAGATCTCGTAGCAAGGGATATACGCAGTGCCCGGTAACTTCATACGATGTTGTGCAACAAAGCCCTGCAGGAGATCGTCCATGCGGCGCATCATTTCGCGGTCACCGTGGATTTTGTACGGGCCAAACTCTTCAATAGCGCGGATCCCGACTTCCTTCACGTTACCTGCCACAATACCGGAGAATGCACGACGTAAATCGGCGGCCAATACTTCAACGGGTTGATCCGGGTACAGCTTCAGGTTGGCCATGTTTTCATGGGACGGCTCGAACGGCATCTGCAGATCGGGCGCGATACGAATCGACCAGTTAAAGCTGTAAGCATCTCCTGTGTCGCGACGGTTTTCTTTCACCAGCGGCATCGCTTTTTTCATCAGACGCGCCACTTCTGCCGCATCGTCAATGATAATGCGATAGTGGCGACGTGCATCTTCCCCTAGCGTGTGCACGATAAATTCGTCCAGCACGCGGAAGTAATCCGCACTCTCTTTTGGTCCGGTCAGGATCAGCGGTAGAACCTGATCTTTGTTGGCCGGATTCATCAGGATCCCCAGCAGATACAGCAGCTCTTCTGCTGTCCCTACGCCACCCGGGAAGATGATAATACCGTGAGCGATACGCACGAACGCTTCCAGACGTTTTTCAATGTCCGGCATGATGATCAGTTCGTTTACCAGCGGGTTAGGCGGTTCAGCGGCGATGATTGACGGTTCGGTCATGCCAATAAAGCGGCTGTCTTTGTATCGCTGCTGGGCGTGGCCGACCGCGGCGCCTTTCATTGGCGCTTCCATCGCCCCCGGACCGCAGCCGGTACAGATGTTCAGTTCGCGCAGGCCCAGTTGGGTGCCGACGCGACGGGCATACAGGTACTCATTTTCGTTGATTGAGTGACCGCCCCAGCAGACGACCATGTTCGGCGCTTCACCGACGTGTAGCGCCCGCGCATTACGCAGGATCGAGAATACGAGGTTGGTGATATGCACCGAGCTTTCGAGATCCAGATGCTGAAAACGACCGGCGTTATGGATCTGGCCATTGACGAACAGAATGTCGCGCAGTACGGCAAACAGGTTAGCCTGTAGCGCACGAATAATGCGTCCGTCAACAAACGCATCTTCAGGTGGGTTGATCAGTTCCAGCTTCACGCCCCGTTCGCGGCGCAGTACGTTAATATCGAAACTTTCAAAGCGTGACAGCAGTTCTTTACTGTTGTCGGTTAAACTGCCGGAGTTCAGAACGGCAAGCGAACAGTTACGAAACAGTTGATACAGGTCGCTGCTGGCCGTGCGTTTAAGCATATCGACTTCCAGCTGCGACAACATGTCCATTGAGCCAAGCGGGCTAATATGTGTAATCAAGTAAACTCCTTATGGGACGCAACACGTCATTCCCTATTGATTACAATAGCCCTGGCTTATGACCTTTCACAACCTTGCGCGCGGAATCCGGCACGCAAAATTGAGAAAAAAGATTACTGACGTACCAGACGACCGGTTGCCGGAGTGAAATCGGTGTTGGTGCGCCATGGGTTAATGTCCAGGCCGCCACGTCGCGTGTAGCGTGCATAGACGCTCAGTTTCTCTGGCTGGCAGAAGCGCAGAATGTCATTGAAAATACGTTCCACGCACTGCTCATGAAATTCATTATGGTGGCGGAAGGAGACCAGATAACGCAGCAGCTTCTCTCTGTCGATTTTGCGTCCGCGATACTGAATTTGTATGGAGCCCCAGTCTGGCTGGTGGGTGATCAGACAGTTGGATTTCAGCAGGTGGCTGACCAGCGTCTCTTCGACTGCCTTTTCACCGCTCACGGCATTTTCCAGATACGCAGTGCTGAACTGATAGTTGTCGATGACGATATCCTGATTGTCGATACAGGTCCCATTAAAGTGGGCTATCGGCTGCCCTTCCAGTTCGTCAAGGCGGTACAGCGCCACGCTGACATCGCCCTGAGCGCAGGCGCGAAGATCGTTTTCCAGTGTCTGGCGTACCGCGTCCCAGGAATCAAAACGCGTCTGGTTAAAACTGTTCAGGTAAAGCTTAAAGCTTTTCGACTCAATCAGATTTACGCTGGTGTAATCCAGTTCTACGTGACCGACCGCGACTTGCGGTAAGCCGTTGGCATTCAGCCACGACAGTTCATATAGCCTCCAGATATCCGCACCGTGAAAAGGCAAGTTATCGGCCTTTAAATCCAGCGGGTCGCGATTCAGGCTGCGCGGAACGCCCTGCAACAGACTTGCATCGTAATTGTCTCGGTAATCCGTTGATTTACCGAGTGTCAGGCCGTTAAGCGCCTGATGATTTTCATAAGAGGACATGTTTCACCGTCATAAACCAGATACACTATGCGACAAGTGTATCCTGGCTTTTGTGAAGAGAGAAATCAGTGGACGAATTGACAGCGCAGGCGTTGATAGCCTTTACGACGCGTTATTGCGACGCATGGCATGAAAAAAACAACAGTTGGCCGCTCAGCGAAGAGCTGTATGGCGTACCTTCTCCGTGTATCATTTCTTCCACAGACGATGCGGTATTTTGGCAGCCTCAACCTTTTGTCGGCGAAAATAACCTCAATGCGGTTGAACGGGCCTTTGATATTGTGGTACAACCTGCCGTTCACGCTTTTTACACCACCCAGTTTGCTGGTGATATGCACGCGCAGTTTGCGGATGAAAAGCTCACGCTGCTGCAAACCTGGAGTGAAGATGACTTCAGGCGCGTTCAGGAAAACCTGATTGGTCATCTGGTTACGCAAAAGCGCCTCAAGCTATCACCTACGCTTTTTATTGCCACACAAGATAATGAGCTTGACGTCATTTCGGTGTGCAATCTGTCCGGTGAAGTGTGCAAAGAAACGCTGGGAACCCGTAAACGAACGGTGCTGGCGGCCTCACTTGCGGAATTCCTCACTCAACTTAAGCCAGTTCTGTAATCCAGTTTGCCCTGAATCTTGTGAGAGATCTCTTACAAACCCTGTAGGACATTGCCAGGTGATAAGTAAAGACTTAATGAATTGATAAAATAATAATTTATTATTATTCAATTGGTTAGTGTTTTATTGTCAACTTTCATATGAAAATAATCATAAGGGTAAGCCTGTAAGCATCTTGTAAGACAAAGCGAAACAGGCGATTCTATATCTGTCGACAAGGAGTCGCACAACGAAGAGAACATCAGGATGATGGCTCTTCGCCAGGACACACCAGGACGGTGTTGCAAGGACAGGCTTCAGGACGAAGCAAAGAGGAAGACGCTGGATGCGTTAAAGGACACCTCCAGGATGGAGAATGAGAGCCGGTCAGGATGTTCGGCGGGTCTGGATGGCCAGGATACTTCAGGATGAAGTTTTCACATCGGGGTGATGTGAGCAGGATGCAAAAGTTCAGGATGAACACGGTCGCAAGACCACAGGAAAAGTTGTCAAGGATGAGCAGGGAGCACTAAAAGTAGCTGGAATGCTGCGAAACGAACCGGGAGCACTGTTTTTACAGTGCTCCCTTTTTTTATTTCCCTTCACTAGTGCTATTCTTCGCGCCAGATTTTTTCATCATTGAGGTTAATTTCATGACGACTCATGACCGTGTGCGCCAGCAGTTACATGCACTTGAAGCGCTACTGCGTGAACATCATCACTGGCGGATGGATGAGCCAGCAGAGCATCTGTTTACCAGTACACAGCCTTTTTGTATGGATACCATGGAACCGGTCGAGTGGCTGCAGTGGGTGTTGATTCCCCGCATGCATACGTTGATTGATAACGCGCAGCCGCTTCCGCAGGCTTTTGCCGTCGCACCGTATTACGAAATGGCGCTGGCAGCCGATCACCCGCAACGCGACATTCTTCTGGCGGCATTGCAGGAGCTGGATGCGCTGTTTACAAGTGATAACGCCTGATGCTGGAAATTCTTTATCAGGACGAATGGCTGGTCGCCGTCAATAAACCTTCGGGCTGGTTGGTTCACCGCAGTTGGCTCGACCGGGATGAGAAAGTGGTGGTGATGCAAACGGTGCGCGACCAAATTGGTCAGCACGTATTTACCGCCCATCGTCTCGACAGACCAACCTCCGGCGTGCTGCTGATGGGACTGTCCAGCGAAGCCGGGCGTTTGCTGTCCCAGCAGTTTGAACATCATCAAATTCAGAAACGCTATCATGCGATTGTGCGTGGCTGGCTGATGGATGATGCCGTGCTGGATTACCCGCTGGTCGAAGAGCTGGATAAGATTGCCGATAAGTTTGCCCGCGATGATAAAGGCCCGCAGCCTGCTGTCACCCATTATCGCGGCCTGGCAACGGTAGAAATGCCGGTAGCGACCGGGCGTTATCCGACTACCCGTTACGGGCTGGTGGAGCTGGATCCTAAAACCGGTCGCAAGCACCAGCTCAGACGCCATCTGGCGCACTTGCGCCATCCGATTATCGGCGACAGCAAGCACGGTGATTTGCGGCAAAACCGCAGCGCCGCAGAGCATTTCGGTTGCCAGCGATTGATGCTGCATGCCAGCCAGCTTGCGCTGACCCATCCTTTCACCGGCGAACCGCTGGTTATTCGCGCCGGACTGGATGACGTCTGGATGCAGGCGTTGTCACAATTTGGCTGGCGTGGACTTCTCCCTGAGAATGAAAGGGTTGAGTTCAGCGAGCTGTCAGGTCAGGATGAGCAGATAGATTCTTAAGTCCCAGGAGATTACGGTTATGGCGGAAATTGGAATTTTTGTCGGCACGATGTACGGAAACGCGCTGCTGGTTGCCGAAGAGGCCGAAGCTATTTTGACGGCGCAGGGTCATAAAGCTACGGTGTTCGAAGATCCGGAGCTTAGCGACTGGCAGGCATATCAGGATAAATATGTACTGGTGGTGACTTCCACGACCGGGCAGGGCGATCTGCCGGATAGCATCGTGCCGCTGTTTCAGGGGATCAAAGATAATCTCGGTTTCCAGCCAAATCTGCATTACGGGGTAATTGGGCTGGGCGACAGTAGCTACGTTAATTTCTGCAATGGCGGCAAACAGTTCGATGCCTTGTTGCAGGAACAAAGCGCCCACCGTGTAGGAGAAATGCTGCTGATTGATGCCAGCGAGCATCCTGAACCGGAAAGCGAATCCAATCCCTGGGTAGAAAACTGGGGAACCTTGCTTAAATAACTCCCTCGCTCGTACGGGCATGCAACCCCCATTTGAACCGCAAGCCGGGCCAGGCGAAGCCACCACCCGGCAATAAAACCCCAATTACGTGAACTAACTTCCACTACTTTGGGCTTATGCCCCAAACAACTTCTCACTGTCTCCCTAATGTTGTGTTCATGCACGGTGAGGGCAAGTGGCACTCCTTCATATACTTTTCCCGTCAGTTCCCGGAATGGCAGCGAGTCAGAATAAAACGGCCCTGAGCTGTACCAACACTGCCACACACTAACCTCTCATTCTGATCACCCTACAGGTGCTGTACAGAATGAACTGGCGAAAGCCAGGATTCAGGAGTGCAACAATGAGTTCATTAAGTCAGGCGGCGAGCAGCGCGGAAAAACGCACTAACGCTCGCTACTGGATAGTGGTGATGCTGTTTATCGTCACATCCTTCAACTACGGCGATCGCGCCACCTTATCCATTGCCGGTTCGGAGATGGCCAAAGACATTGGTCTGGATGCGGTAGGGATGGGGTATGTATTCTCCGCTTTCTCATGGGCCTATGTTATCGGCCAGATCCCCGGCGGCTGGTTGCTCGACCGCTTTGGTTCAAAACGCGTTTATTTCTGGTCCATCTTTATTTGGTCCATGTTTACCCTGTTGCAGGGTTTTGTCGATATCTTCAGTGGCTTCGGCATTATCGTTGCGCTGTTTACTTTGCGCTTCCTCGTTGGTTTAGCTGAAGCGCCCTCCTTCCCCGGCAACAGTCGTATTGTGGCGGCGTGGTTCCCGGCACAGGAAAGGGGCACAGCGGTCGCTATCTTTAACTCTGCGCAATACTTTGCCACCGTTATCTTCGCGCCAATCATGGGTTGGCTGACCCACGAAGTGGGTTGGTCGCACGTGTTCTTCTTTATGGGCGGTCTTGGGATTGTTATCAGCTTCGTCTGGCTGAAGGTGATTCATGAACCGAACCAGCACCCGGGCGTAAACCAAAAAGAGCTGGAGTACATTGCCGAAGGTGGGGCGCTGATCAACATGGATCAGGCGGCAGCCAAAACAAAAGTGCCGTTTAGCGTGAAGTGGGGGCAAATCAAACAGCTGCTGGGTTCACGGATGATGATCGGGATTTACATCGGCCAGTACTGCATTAACGCGCTGACCTACTTCTTTATCACCTGGTTCCCGGTTTATCTGGTGCAGGCTCGCGGTATGTCGATTTTGAAAGCCGGTTTTGTTGCTTCGGTTCCGGCCATTTGCGGATTCGCCGGCGGCGTGCTCGGCGGCATTATTTCCGACTGGCTGATGCGCCGTACCGGTTCGCTGAATATCGCCCGTAAAACGCCAATCGTACTCGGTATGCTGCTGTCGATGGTGATGGTGTTCTGTAACTACGTCAATGTGGAGTGGATGATCATCGGCTTTATGGCGCTGGCCTTCTTCGGCAAAGGTATCGGTGCGCTGGGATGGGCGGTGATGGCTGATACCGCACCTAAAGAGATCAGCGGTCTGAGCGGCGGTTTGTTCAACATGTTTGGCAACATCTCCGGCATTGTCACGCCAATTGCTATCGGCTACATCGTCGGGACTACCGGCTCGTTTAACGGCGCGTTGATTTACGTCGGGGTACATGCGCTGATTGCGGTGGTGAGCTATCTGGTGCTGGTGGGCGATATTAAACGTATCGAACTGAAACCTGTCGCAGGACAATGATGATGACAACACAATCGAGTCCCGTTATTACCGATATGAAGGTCATCCCGGTGGCCGGTCATGACAGCATGCTGCTCAATATTGGCGGCGCGCATAACGCATACTTTACTCGTAATATCGTGGTGCTCACCGATAATGCCGGAAACACCGGTATCGGTGAAGCGCCAGGTGGCGAAGTGATTTATCAGACGCTGGTGGATGCGATTCCGCAGGCGCTGGGCCAGGAAGTGGCGCGCCTGAATAAGGTGGTGCAGCAGGTGCATAAGGGCAACCAGGCCGCTGATTTTGACACCTTTGGCAAAGGCGCCTGGACCTTTGAACTACGGGTCAATGCGGTAGCGGCGCTGGAAGCCGCATTGCTCGACCTGCTGGGTAAGGCGCTGAACGTGCCGGTTTGTGAACTGTTAGGGCCGGGCAAGCAGCGCGATGCGGTCACCGTACTCGGTTATCTGTTCTACGTGGGCGATCGCACAAAGACCGATTTACCGTATCTGGAAAGTACGTCGGGAAACCATGAGTGGTATCACCTGCGTCATCAGCAAGCGATGAACAGTGAGGCAGTGGTACGTCTGGCTCAGGCTTCGCAGGATCGCTACGGCTTTAAAGATTTCAAACTCAAAGGCGGTGTACTGCCTGGCGAGCAGGAAATCGACACCGCTCGTGCGCTGAAAAAATGCTTCCCGGATGCGCGTATTACGGTTGATCCCAACGGTGCCTGGCTGCTGGATGAAGCCATCTCCCTGTGTAAAGGGCTGAACGATGTTCTGACCTACGCCGAAGATCCATGCGGCGCTGAACAGGGTTTTTCTGGCCGTGAAGTGATGGCCGAGTTCCGCCGTGCAACCGGTCTGCCGGTAGCAACGAACATGATAGCTACCAACTGGCGTGAAATGGGCCATGCGGTGATGCTGAATTCAGTAGATATTCCGCTGGCCGATCCGCACTTCTGGACCCTTTCTGGCGCGGTACGCGTGGCACAGTTATGCGACGACTGGGGCCTGACCTGGGGCTGCCATTCTAACAATCATTTTGATATTTCCCTGGCGATGTTCACCCACGTTGGTGCGGCAGCACCGGGTAATCCAACGGCTATTGATACCCACTGGATCTGGCAGGAGGGCGATTGCCGCCTGACCAAAAATCCGCTGGAGATTAAAAACGGAAAAATTGCGGTACCCGATGCGCCCGGTCTGGGCGTGGAACTGGACTGGGATCAGGTACAGAAAGCACATGAAGCCTATAAGGCGCTGCCCGGTGGCGCGCGTAATGACGCAGGCCCAATGCAGTATCTGATCCCCGGATGGACTTTTGACCGTAAACGTCCCGTTTTCGGCCGCCACTAATTTTGAATAAGGACTTAATTATGAGCGCACAATTTTCTACCCCATTGGTTACCTCTATGCAGGTTATTCCGGTTGCGGGTCATGACAGCATGTTGATGAACCTGAGCGGCGCACATGCTCCGTTCTTCACGCGCAATATTGTGATTATTAAAGATAACTCCGGTCATACCGGCGTGGGTGAAATTCCCGGCGGCGAAAAAATCCGCAAAACGCTGGAAGATGCGATCCCACTGGTGGTAGGCAAAACGTTAGGTGAATACAAAAATGTGCTGAATGCAGTACGCAATACTTTTGCCG
The DNA here is from genome assembly GCF_030332875.1 of Citrobacter sp. Cpo045. Lineage (NCBI taxonomy): Bacteria > Pseudomonadati > Pseudomonadota > Gammaproteobacteria > Enterobacterales > Enterobacteriaceae > Citrobacter > Citrobacter sp. Cpo045. Next base: position 49,225 of record NZ_JAOWGZ010000104.1, on the reverse strand, counting down.
ATCGTGATGCGGGCGGTCGCGGTTTGCAGACCTTCGATTTACGTACCACTATTCATGTGGTTACAGGGATCGAAGCGGCCATGTTGGATCTGTTAGGTCAGCATCTGGGCGTAAACGTCGCCTCTTTGCTGGGGGATGGCCAGCAGCGTAGCGAAGTTGAAATGTTGGGTTATCTGTTCTTCGTGGGTAACCGTAAGGCAACGCCGCTGCCGTACCAGAGTCAGCCGGATGATAAATGCGACTGGTATCGTCTGCGTCATGAAGAAGCGATGACCCCGGATGCGGTAGTGCGCCTGGCGGAAGCCGCGTATGAGAAGTATGGTTTCAACGACTTTAAACTGAAAGGCGGCGTACTGGCCGGGGAAGAAGAAGCGGAATCTATTGTCGCGCTAGCGAAACGCTTTCCGCAGGCCCGCGTCACGCTGGATCCGAACGGCGCGTGGTCGCTAAATGAAGCGATTAAGATCGGCAAATATCTGAAGGGTTCTCTGGCCTATGCGGAAGATCCGTGCGGTGCCGAGCAGGGCTTCTCTGGTCGTGAAGTGATGGCGGAGTTCCGCCGCGCCACCGGTCTGCCGACCGCCACCAACATGATCGCCACCGACTGGCGTCAGATGGGGCATACACTGTCGTTGCAGTCTGTGGATATCCCACTGGCGGACCCGCACTTCTGGACTATGCAGGGTTCTGTCCGTGTGGCGCAGATGTGCCATGAGTTCGGGCTGACCTGGGGATCGCACTCTAACAACCACTTTGATATTTCGCTGGCGATGTTTACGCATGTTGCGGCGGCGGCTCCAGGAAAAATTACCGCTATCGACACCCACTGGATCTGGCAGGAAGGCAACCAGCGCTTGACCAAAGAGCCGTTTGAAATCAAAGGCGGCATGGTGCAGGTTCCGGCAAAACCGGGTCTGGGCGTGGAGCTGGATATGGATCAGGTCATGAAAGCGCATGAGCTGTACCAGCAACATGGACTGGGTGCGCGTGATGATGCGATGGGTATGCAGTATCTTATCCCGAACTGGACGTTTGATAATAAGCGTCCGTGCATGGTTCGCTAAGTGATCCAGGACCGCTCCTATAGAGTGAGCGGTTTTGCTCCTGGTGTATGCTTAACATAATCAACATGCGTAAGGATGCTTTATGAAAATAGTAATCGCACCCGATTCCTATAAGGAAAGTTTGAGTGCGCTTGAGGTGGCAACGGCTATAGAGCTGGGGTTTCGTGAGATCTGGCCCGATGCGGATTACGTGAAGATTCCGGTTGCAGATGGCGGTGAAGGAACGGTCGAAGCGATGGTTGCCGCAACGCAAGGTCACCTTGTGCATGTTGATGTTACCGGCCCTTTGGGCAACACAATTCAGGCATTTTATGGTTTATCTGGTGATGAGCGCTCGGCGTTTATCGAAATGGCGGCCGCCAGCGGACTGGAACAGGTTCCTGTGGGTTTACGCGATCCGCTGAAAACGACATCCTGGGGAACCGGGGAGTTAATCCGTCATGCGCTAGACGCTGGCGTTGAGCATATCATTATTGGGATTGGCGGTAGCGCCACCAATGATGGCGGTGCCGGGATGGTGCAAGCGCTGGGAGCAAAACTGCTGGATGCGCAAAATAACGAAATTGCGCAAGGCGGAATCGGTCTGGAATCTCTGTCCCAGATTGATATTTCTCAGTTAGACAGCCGTCTTGCCGGGTGCCTTATAGAAGTGGCTTGCGATGTGACCAACCCGTTGACTGGAAAAGAGGGCGCATCTGCGGTTTTTGGTCCGCAAAAAGGGGCGACGCCGGAGATGATTACCCGCCTGGATCGGGCGCTCACGCACTATGCGCGACTTATTGCCCGCGATCTGGACGTCAACGTGCTGGATCTGGCCGGTGGTGGTGCGGCGGGTGGTATGGGGGCGGCGCTGTATGCGTTTTGCGGCGCACAGTTACGCTGCGGTATTGAGATAGTGACCGATGCGTTACACCTTGATGCCTGCGTTGCGGATGCGGATTTAGTAGTCACAGGTGAAGGGCGCATTGATAGTCAGACCATTCACGGTAAGGTTCCGGTTGGCGTGGCGAAGGTCGCAAAGCGTTACAACAAGCCGGTTATCGGTATCGCAGGTAGCCTGACGGCGGATGTCGGTGTGGTCCATGAGCATGGGCTGGATGCGGTTTTCAGCGTCATCTACTCCATTTGTACCCTGGATGAGGCGCTGAAGAACGCGAGCGACAACGTACGAATGACGGCGCGAAACGTAGCCGCAACGCTTAAAGCAGGGCAGCAATTACGCTGAGTTGTAGGTCGTATAAGGCGGTCACGCCGGATTCGGCGATGTGCCCGATGCGCGACGCTTATCGGGCCTACGGTAAACAGCGAAACCTGTAGACCGGATAAGGCGTTTACTGCCCGATGCACGACGCTTATCGGCTCTACGGTAAGCAGCGAAACCTGTAGGCCGGATAAGGCGTTTACGCCGCATCCGGCGAATATCACCCCAATATCCGTTTCGCTTCGCGCGCAACGTTGTCCATTTCATCCAGAAGCTCTAAAAATTCAGGTTCCAGCTCTTCTTCTTTGGTTCCACTGCGTAGCTGTTGTTCAATGAGCTGACACAGGTTTTTCATGCGGGGGACACCACTATAACCGCAACTGCCGTGCAGCTTGTGAATCATATCCACCAGCCCTTCGGGGTTCTCTCCGACCAGTTGCTCTTCGATTTTGTTACGCACCTCAGGCAGAAAATCGATCAGCATTTGCAGCATATCCCGCGCCAAATCGTTCTTACCCGCGGCTTGCCTTAATGCCAGTTGCCAGTCGAGCGTCGTGTTCGGATTGACGACCGGCTCAAGAGGTTCTGCGGTGAGTGCCCGCAGCGATGTGCTTGCGCCCGGTTTGTAACGTAACAGCAGATTATGCAGCTTATCTTCCTCGATAGGCTTCGCCAGGTAATCGTTCATCCCGGCGCTGAGCAGCTTCTCTTTCTGCCCGGCCATGGCGTGTGCGGTGACCGCAATGACTGGTGTCTGCTGTTGATGAGGAAGCTGGTGGATCAGTTCGCAGGCACGAATGCCGTCCATGTCTGGCATCTGAATATCCATCAGGATCAGGTCAAACGGCATTTGTCTGGCGCGATCCACCGCCTGATGCCCGCTGTCGCAAAGCACGACGTGCTGGACCTTATCTTCCAGCAATGCGCCAATCAGCTTGAGGTTCGCCGGGTTGTCGTCTACCGCCATGACGGTCATCGCGATTTTGCTCTCATCTAACAGCAGCGGATCCGCGCTGTGGTTCAGCTGACAATACTCTGTCAGCGCAGGCAGTAAGCGGGTTGAGGTGAGAGGTTTCAACAGACACGCCGCCGCGCCGCCCTGTTTCAATTTCTCAGCATTAATTTGTGCATGACAAGGCAAGGCTAGCAACAGGAAGTCGGTCATCGCTGCTGCGCTTGCCAGCCGCTCATGCTGCATGGTGAGTGGTTCGCGCAAAGTGACCGGAATGCCCAGCAACAGAATGTCGTAGTGCTCCGCTGGCAACCCGGAGAACGAAGGGCTGTAAATCACCTCCAGCGGTGTTTCACTCAAGATATCTAACGTGCATTGCGCGGCAGTGGCGTTAGGTTCGACGTAGGCCAGTCGTTTACCGGCAAGGCATCGGGTTGTCGAACGATCAATAAGCACGTTAGGGTTGAGATCGAGGCTGATATGGAACCAGAACGTGGAACCCCGATTAGGTTGGCTGTGGAAGGAGATATCTCCACCCATTTCGTTGACCAGTTTTTGCGTAATGACCAGACCTAGCCCGGTTCCGCCATGACGCCGGGAAATACTGGCATCCGCCTGACGGAAAGCCTGGAACAGACGGGATTGATCGCGCTCAGGAATACCGATCCCGGTATCGCGGATTTGTACTTCAATTTGCACTTTCGTGTTACTAAGGGCTCGCTTCTCGACCAGAATGTCGATGTTGCCGCCTTCGGTAAATTTGATGGCATTGCCGACCAGATTGGTGATCACCTGCTGTAAACGCAGCGGGTCACCGATGACGTTGTCCGGTACGTCATTCTTAATATTCAGCGTCAGCTCAAGCCCTTTATCATGGGATGAATGCGCTAACAGCGTAACGACGTCATCCAGCGTGCTGCGCAGCGGGAACGGAATGCTTTCCAGAATCAGCTTGCCCGCCTCAAGTTTGGAGAAGTCGAGTACATCATTGATGATGGCCAGCAGATTGTTAGCCGAGCGTTCAATGGTATTCAGGTGATCGCGCTGTGTGGTGTTGAGCTCGGTTTTTAGCGTCAGACGGGTGAAGCCAATCACGCCATTCAGCGGTGTTCGCAGCTCGTGGGACATGTTTGCCAGAAACTCAGACTTAATACGTGCCGCTTCCTGGGCGCGTTTCTTCGCCAGATCCAGCTCGACGTTCTGGATTTCCATCTGCTCCAGCGTTTCGCGCAGGTCAGAGGTGGCCTGATCGATGTTGTGCTGCATCTCTTCATGGTAGGCCGCGAGAGACATCGCCATCGAGTTGATACCATTTTTGAGCATATCCAGCTCGCCCAGCATGAAACCTTCCACGCGGCTGTCGAGCTGTCCTCTACGTATTCGGTCAACGGTATTCACCATATTGCGAATCGGGCCGGTCACGTCGCGCATTAGACGCCAGCCGAAAATTAACGCAATACCAATACAAAACAGCATCATTACGCTGGAGATAAAGATCTCTTTGTACTGCTGCAATCGTACGGACTTAAGGTCCAGCTCAAGCGCCACATACCCCAGCATATTTTTGGTGTTTTTGGCGTCGCTTACGGCGGATTCATCCGGTGAATAGCTTTCCGATATAATAGGGGTTCGTAGGATCATGATATCCCCGTGCCGGGTGACGCTCAGCTTCCGGGGAAACGGTGAACCTGTCGCCAACTGCATTTCAGACGGATCGAGATGAAAATTAGAGGTGACGAATAGTCGGTTATTTTCGTCATAAACAGAAATTGCCCGCACGATATCGGAATGGCGACGATGCAGTACGCTGATAAGTTGGCCGATGGATTCCCTGTTTTGCAGGTTCATGCCATATTCGCTGGAGACCGCGAGTGGTTCAATGATGCTGGCACCAGCATCTTCCAGTTGACGCTGCAAGTCGTTATAGCGATGCACAACAAAAAAGATACTGAGCAACAAACCTATCAGGACGGTCGGGGCCAGGATCAGAATCATCATGCGTGCGCGCAGGCTGTAGTTGGTCATGGAGTTCCGTTATGGGACAATTAGGGTCACACTGTTAAATAGAGAAATATCTCGTCGATGGCGCAATTCTACTCTGCAAAACGACGCGTGACGACGCGTCAGATCATAACCGTTACCGTCAATGACCTCGATCCTTTTGGTCAGGGCGTCGCTCGCCATAACGGAAAGGCGTTGTTTATACCGGAATTGCTACCCCAGGAAAGCGCCGAGGTGGTGATTACCGAAGATAAAAAACAGTTTGCCCGCGCGCAAGTAAAACGACGTTTAAACGACAGCCCACAGCGTGAAGTGCCACGTTGCCCGCATTTTGGCGTGTGCGGCGGTTGCCAGCAGCAGCATGCCAGCATCTCATTGCAGCAGCGTAGCAAAAGCGCAGCGTTGTCGCGTTTAATGAAATGTGAGGTGTCGGATGTTATAGCTGATGCCCCGTGGGGCTATCGTCGTCGCGCACGTTTGAGTCTGAACTATCGGCCAAAAGAACAAAAATTGCAGATGGGGTTTCGCAAATCCGGTTCCAGCGACATTATCGATGTCAAACAATGCCCTATTTTGGTGCCCCAGCTTGAGGCGTTATTGCCCCATCTCAGAGCGTGTCTGGAAAGTCTGCAAGGGTTACGCCATCTTGGCCATGTCGAACTGGTGCAGGCGGGAAGCGGAACCCTGATGATTTTGCGCCACACGGCGCCATTGAGTGCTGCGGATAAAGAAAAACTGGAATGCTTTTCGCATTCTCAGGGGCTGTCTTTGTTTCTGGCCCCGCAAAGCGAGATACTGGAATCAATATCAGAAGAATCGCCCTGGTATGATTCAAATGGACTACGGTTAACCTTCAGCCCGCGCGATTTTATTCAGGTCAATGAAGGGGTAAACCAACAAATGGTCGCCCGTGCGCTGGAATGGCTCGATGTGCAACCTGAAGATCGTGTACTCGATCTGTTCTGTGGAATGGGAAATTTTACCCTACCGCTGGCAACTCGGGCAGCAAGCGTGGTTGGCGTGGAAGGTGTTCCTGCGTTGGTGGAAAAAGGCCGAGAAAACGCGCTGAATAACGGATTACACAATGTGACATTCTTTCATGAAAACCTTGAGGAAGATGTTACCCGACAGCCGTGGGCGAAAAACGGATTCGACAAAGTATTGCTTGATCCTGCGCGTGCGGGGGCTGCAGGTGTGATGCAACATATTATAAAATTAGAACCTATACGCGTTGTTTATGTATCCTGTAACCCAGCAACGCTGGCTCGTGACAGCGATGCTTTGCTCAACGCTGGATACGCCATACGGCGACTGGCGATGCTCGATATGTTTCCGCACACTGGACACCTGGAATCAATGGTCCTGTTTGAGCGTTTGTAATGAATTTTGTACCCATTGGATTTCGGGTTGTAATGCAGCATGAAAGACAATGGGTAGGGCTTGTCGACTTCGACAGGCCTGGCCCCTTAAGGAGAGGACAATGGTTGCGGTAAGAAGTGCACATATAAATAAAGCTGGTGAGTTTGATCCAAAGAAATGGATCGCGAGTCTGGGGATCTCCAGCCAGCAGTCGTGTGAACGCTTAGCCGAAACCTGGGCGTACTGCCTCCAGCAGACACAGGGGCATCCGGATGCGGATCTGCTGCTGTGGCGTGGCGTGGAGATGGTAGAAATTCTCTCCATGTTGAGCATGGATATCGACACGCTGCGTGCAGCAATGCTGTTCCCTCTGGCTGATGCCAACGTGGTCAGTGAAGACATCCTGCGCGAGAGCGTGGGCAAATCCATTGTTCATCTTATCCACGGTGTGCGTGATATGGCGGCGATACGCCAGCTTAAAGCCACGCATACCGATTCAGTTTCTTCCGAGCAGGTGGATAACGTCCGTCGCATGCTGCTGGCAATGGTGGATGACTTCCGCTGTGTGGTCATCAAGCTGGCAGAGCGGATTGCACATCTGCGTGAAGTGAAAGATGCGCCGGAAGATGAACGCGTTCTGGCGGCAAAAGAGTGCACCAATATCTATGCACCGCTGGCCAACCGTTTGGGAATCGGGCAATTAAAATGGGAGCTGGAAGATTATTGCTTCCGTTATCTGCACCCGGCTGAATACAAACGCATAGCCAAGCTGCTGCATGAACGTCGTATCGACAGGGAACATTACATTGATGAGTTCGTCGGTCATTTGCGCTCAGAGATGAAAACGGAAGGCGTCAAAGCCGAAGTGTATGGACGTCCGAAGCATATCTACAGCATCTGGCGCAAAATGCAGAAAAAGCAGTTGGCCTTCGATGAACTGTTCGATGTACGCGCAGTCCGTATCGTGGCAGAGCGTTTACAGGACTGCTATGCCGCACTCGGGATAGTACATACTCACTATCGCCATCTGCCGGATGAGTTCGATGATTACGTTGCTAATCCGAAACCCAATGGCTACCAGTCAATCCATACGGTTGTACTGGGGCCGGGCGGGAAAACCATCGAAATTCAGATCCGTACCAAACAGATGCACGAAGATGCCGAACTGGGCGTCGCGGCGCACTGGAAGTACAAAGAGGGCACCGCTTCAGGCGCGGCGCGTTCTGGTCATGAAGATCGCATTGCGTGGCTGCGTAAGCTGATCGCCTGGCAGGAAGAGATGGCAGATTCCGGTGAAATGCTGGATGAAGTCCGTAGCCAGGTCTTTGATGACCGCGTGTACGTCTTTACGCCAAAAGGCGACGTTGTAGACTTACCTGCGGGCTCCACGCCGCTCGATTTTGCTTACCACATTCATAGCGATGTGGGGCATCGATGCATTGGCGCGAAAATTGGTGGGCGCATCGTACCGTTTACCTACCAGCTGCAGATGGGCGATCAAATTGAAATTATCACCCAGAAACAGCCAAACCCAAGCCGCGACTGGCTGAATCCTAACCTTGGCTACGTAACCACCAGTCGTGGGCGTTCGAAGATCCACGCCTGGTTCCGTAAACAGGACCGCGACAAAAACATCCTTGCTGGTCGCCAGATCCTCGACGATGAGCTGGCGCATTTAGGTATCAGCCTGAAAGAGGCGGAAAAACACCTGCTGCCGCGCTACAGCTTCAATGAGCTGGACGAGTTGCTGGCGGCGATTGGTGGGGGAGACATCCGCCTCAACCAAATGGTGAACTTCCTGCAGGCACAGTTTAATAAGCCCAGTGCTGCCGAACAGGATGCCGCCGCGCTGAAACAGCTTCAGCAGAAAACGCAGGCACCGCAGAGTCGTCGTAAAGACGACGGTCGTGTGGTGGTGGAAGGGGTAGGTAACCTGATGCACCACATCGCCCGCTGCTGCCAGCCGATTCCGGGCGATGAGATTGTCGGATTTATTACCCAGGGACGCGGTATTTCCGTGCACCGGGCGGATTGTGAACAGCTGGCTGAGCTGCGCTCCCATGCACCGGAACGTATTGTTGATGCAGTCTGGGGCGAAAGCTACTCGGCAGGGTATTCGCTGGTGGTTCGCGTCCAGGCCAACGATCGCAGCGGCTTGTTACGTGATATCACCACGATTCTCGCCAACGAGAAGGTGAACGTGCTGGGAGTTGCCAGCCGAAGTGATACCAAACAACAGCTGGCCACCATCGATATGACCATCGAAATTTATAACCTGCAGGTGCTCGGGCGCGTGCTCGGCAAGCTGAACCAGGTACCGGATGTGATCGACGCACGTCGCTTGCACGGTAATTAATGATTTTGTAGGCCGGATAACCTTGTAGGCCTGATAAGACGCGTTAGCGTTGCCATCAGGCATTGCTATGTTGCCGGATGTCGGCTATCGCCTTATCCGGTCTACTGTATTGAAATCTCAGGATATCCCAATGAATCAAATCGACCGACTGCTCGGTATTATGCAGCGCCTGCGCGACCCGGAAAACGGCTGTCCGTGGGACAAAGAGCAGACATTCTCCACTATTGCCCCATACACCCTCGAAGAAACCTATGAAGTGCTGGACGCGATTGCGCGTGAAGATTTTGACGACCTGCGCGGAGAGCTGGGCGACCTGCTGTTCCAGGTGGTGTTTTACGCCCAGATGGCGCAGGAAGAAGGGCGCTTCAACTTCGATGATATTTGTGCTGCGATAAGCGATAAACTTGAACGCCGTCATCCACATGTTTTTGCTGATGTTTCTGCCAGTAACAGTACTGAGGTTTTGACCCGTTGGGAAAAAATCAAAAGTGAAGAACGTGCCCAGAAGGCACAGCATTCCGCACTCGACGATATTCCCCGCAGTTTACCGGCATTAATGCGCGCCCAAAAAATCCAGAAACGCTGCTCAAATGTTGGTTTCGACTGGAAAACATTAGGACCGGTTGTCGACAAGGTTTACGAAGAGATCGACGAAGTCATGTTTGAGGCTAAGCAGGCTGTTGTCGACCAGGCTAAACTGGAGGAGGAAATGGGCGATCTGCTGTTTGCTACGGTTAATATGGCCCGGCATTTATGCACTAAAGCAGAGACCGCTTTGCAGAAAGCGAACGAGAAGTTTGAGCGGCGTTTTCGTGAAGTTGAGCGAATTGTGGCTTCGCGCGGTCTGGAAATGACTGGTGTTGATCTGGAAACTATGGAAGAAGTCTGGCAACAGGTAAAACGGCAGGAAATTGATCTCTAAGGGATTTCGTCGGTCAAGGGCGATTTGTGTGATTTTTTAAATAACAAGCGCTTGATTTACGTCAAAAACATTTACCCAAAAGAGGCTATTTTCTCTTCCCGTTATGTTGATGAAACACCTTGTATACTGCCTCTTCGAGTTATTCGAGTCGCAACAAGGCGGCGACTGAAAGAATCCCCAGGAACATAGAAATGCTATGTGACTGGGGTGAGTGAAGGAAGCCAACACCGGTGCGGCTTGAAGAACGAAGGAGAGGGGATAATGAAAGTTTGTGGCGCTCGTCATGTTCGGGTATACTACTTTCCCGTCTTGGTAATTCCATCGTTTCACCCTAACTTCTCAGGTCCAGCATGACAACGAACTATATTTTTGTGACCGGCGGGGTCGTATCCTCTCTGGGAAAAGGCATTGCCGCAGCCTCCCTGGCAGCCATTCTTGAAGCCCGTGGCCTCAATGTAACCATGATGAAACTGGATCCGTACATCAACGTCGATCCAGGTACTATGAGCCCAATCCAACACGGGGAAGTGTTCGTTACCGAAGACGGCGCTGAAACCGACCTGGACCTGGGTCACTATGAGCGTTTCATTCGTACCAAAATGAGCCGCCGCAACAACTTCACTACGGGTCGTATCTACTCCGACGTTCTGCGTAAAGAGCGCCGTGGCGACTACCTGGGCGCAACAGTTCAGGTTATCCCGCACATCACGAATGCCATTAAAGAGCGCGTTCTGGAAGGCGGTGAAGGTCATGATGTTGTTCTGGTCGAAATCGGCGGAACCGTTGGGGATATCGAATCTCTGCCGTTCCTTGAAGCGATTCGCCAGATGGCCGTAGAAATTGGCCGTGAGCACACGCTGTTTATGCATCTGACGCTGGTTCCGTACATGGCGGCGGCTGGTGAAGTCAAAACTAAACCGACTCAGCACTCTGTAAAAGAGCTGCTTTCTATCGGTATTCAGCCAGATATCCTGATTTGCCGCTCCGATCGCGCAGTTCCGGCTAATGAACGTGCAAAAATTGCATTGTTCTGTAACGTTCCGGAAAAAGCGGTGATTTCTCTGAAAGATGTCGATTCCATCTATAAAATCCCGGGCCTGTTGAAATCTCAGGGCCTTGACGATTATATTTGTAAACGATTCAGCTTGAACTGTCCGGAAGCTAATCTGTCAGAATGGGAACAGGTTATCTACGAAGAAGCGAATCCGGCAGGCGAAGTGACTATCGGTATGGTCGGCAAGTACATTGAACTGCCGGATGCCTATAAGTCAGTTATCGAAGCGCTGAAGCACGGTGGTCTGAAGAATCGTGTCACCGTCAACATCAAGCTGATCGATTCGCAAGATGTCGAAACGCGTGGCGTTGAGATCCTGAAAGGTCTTGATGCAATCCTGATCCCAGGCGGCTTCGGCTACCGCGGTGTTGAAGGTAAAATCGCGACGGCGCGCTTTGCGCGTGAGAACAATATTCCTTATCTGGGCATTTGCCTGGGTATGCAGGTTGCGTTGATTGAGTTTGCACGTAACGTAGTGGGTATGGATAACGCCAACTCCACGGAATTTGTGCCAGACTGTAAGTACCCGGTGGTGGCCCTGATTACCGAATGGCGCGATGAAGACGGCAACGTCGAAGTCCGTACCGAGAAGAGCGATCTGGGCGGCACAATGCGCCTTGGTGCGCAGCAGTGTCAGTTGAGCGACGATAGCCTGGTTCGTCAACTGTACGGCGCGCCGACAATTGTTGAACGCCATCGCCACCGTTACGAAGTCAACAATATGCTGTTGAAACAGATTGAAGCTGCGGGTCTGCGTATTGCAGGCCGTTCCGGTGATGATCAGTTGGTCGAGATCATTGAGGTACCGAATCATCCGTGGTTCGTGGCCTGTCAGTTCCACCCGGAATTTACTTCCACGCCACGTGATGGGCACCCGCTGTTTGCCGGCTTTGTGAAAGCCGCCAGTGAACATCAGAAGCGTCAGGCGAAGTAAGAAGTAAATAAGTTAGAACGGCAATGCACCCATTAGGGTGCATTGTTTGTCTGGAGTTTTAGTTTAACTTGTACTGAGGAAAATCTAATGTCCAAAATCGTTAAAATCATCGGTCGTGAAATCATCGACTCCCGTGGTAACCCGACTGTTGAAGCCGAAGTACACCTGGAAGGTGGTTTCGTTGGTATGGCAGCAGCTCCGTCAGGTGCTTCTACTGGTTCCCGCGAAGCACTGGAACTGCGCGATGGCGACAAATCCCGTTTCATGGGTAAAGGCGTACTGAAAGCTGTTGCAGCTGTTAACGGCCCAATTGCTCAGGCTCTGCTGGGTAAAGATGCTAAAGATCAGGCTGGCATCGACAAGATCATGATCGATCTGGACGGTACTGAAAACAAATCCAACTTCGGTGCAAACGCCATCCTGGCTGTGTCCCTGGCGAACGCCAAAGCAGCAGCAGCTGCAAAAGGCCTGCCGCTGTATGCACACATCGCTGAACTGAACGGTACTCCGGGTAAATACTCCATGCCGGTTCCGATGATGAACATCATCAACGGTGGTGAGCACGCTGACAACAACGTCGACATCCAGGAATTCATGATTCAGCCGGTTGGCGCTAAGACTCTGAAAGAAGCCGTTCGTATGGGTTCTGAAGTGTTCCACAACCTGGCTAAAGTTCTGAAAGCTAAAGGTATGAACACTGCAGTTGGTGACGAAGGTGGCTACGCGCCGAACCTGGGTTCCAACGCTGAAGCTCTGGCTGTAATCGCTGAAGCGGTTAAAGCAGCTGGCTACGAGCTGGGCAAAGACATCACCCTGGCGATGGACTGTGCAGCTTCTGAATTCTACAAAGACGGTAAATACGTTCTGGCTGGCGAAGGCAACAAAGCATTCACCTCCGAAGAATTCACTCACTTCCTGGAAGAACTGACCAAACAGTACCCGATCGTGTCCATCGAAGATGGTCTGGACGAGTCTGACTGGGACGGTTTCGCATACCAGACTAAAGTACTGGGCGACAAAATCCAGCTGGTTGGTGACGATCTGTTCGTAACTAACACCAAGATCCTGAAAGAAGGCATCGAAAAAGGCATCGTTAACTCCATCCTGATCAAATTCAACCAGATCGGTTCTCTGACCGAAACTCTGGCTGCGATCAAAATGGCGAAAGACGCTGGCTACACCGCTGTCATCTCTCACCGCTCTGGCGAAACTGAAGACGCTACCATCGCTGACCTGGCTGTTGGTACCGCTGCAGGCCAGATCAAAACTGGTTCTATGAGCCGTTCTGACCGCGTTGCTAAGTACAACCAGCTGATTCGTATCGAAGAAGCTCTGGGTGAACAAGCACCGTACAACGGTCGTAAAGAGATCAAAGGTCAGGCGTAATCCTGTTCTTTAACTCTTAACGTAAAAACCCGCTGCGGCGGGTTTTTTTATGCTCTTAAAGCAGTAGAGGAAGGGTCGCGCTGGCGGTTTGCTGGCTCACATCACTGTACTTTTCATCCAGAGCAATCAGCGACGTAGTCAGTAGTTCTACCAACAGCATCACTCCCACCTTGGCGTTTAGCGCGCCAGCACTCAACGGACCTTCTGGTTTGGCTGCGACCAGTTGAATATCACTCAGCGAAGCCAACGGGCTGCGCGGCGTATTACTTAACGCCAGTACGCGCACGCCTTGCTTACGCGCCAGTTTAACGACATGCAGTAGATCGCGCGTCGAACCTGAACTGGAAATCGCTACCACCAGCGTGTCTTTGTTAAGCGTTGCGGCGTTCATGGCTGCACGATGCATGTCACTGAACAATTGTGCAGGTTTGCCGAGGCGCAGGAGTTTGTAATGTAAATACTCACCCAGAATAGCGCTGGCCGCTACGCCATAAATCTGTACCGACTGGGCCTGATGCAGCGCCAAAGCGGCGGATTCCAGTAATGTCCTGTCGAGTAATTTTGCTGTGTCCTGCAGCGCTTGTACGGATTCATTGACCACATTGTCAATCTCATCTCCGCTGTGCTCTACCGGCTGTCCTTGCTGGAGATCGAGTGCCAGCGCCATTTTGAATTCGTTATAACCCTTACACCCTAGTGCGCGGCACAGACGTGTGACGCTCGCCTCGCTGGTGTCGCTTTCACGCGCCAGTTCGGTAATCGTCAGGTAGACAACTTTTGCCGGATCGCTGAGCACAAACTCTCCCAGCTTCTGCTGTGTTCGGCTATATCCGTCAACGCCCTGGCGCAATCTCAGCAGCAGGTTTTCATTTTCTGACATGCAAAATCCTTAATGCGTTTCTCTGCTGATAGTGTGGCGGAAAGCAGGGGAGAGATGCCAGTCATTTTAAAAAAGTATGATCGGCTTCCTGGATTTTGATGAAAATTTTCATTATTAATATTAAATATGGTAAAAATTTTCATCATTAATCGGAGAGATGAAAAAATGATGCAAATGTTTAGCGGCGCTTCATCGGGCGCATGGTTCGAAAAGGCACAGCGGTTCGGCAAATCGTTCATGCTGCCGATTGCGGTACTGCCCGCTGCGGGGCTGTTGTTAGGGATTGGCGGCGCGCTGTCGAATCCAAACACATTGACTGCTTATCCGTTTTTGGACGTTGACTGGTTACAGGCAATCTTCACGATCATGACCAGCGCAGGTTCTATTGTGTTTGCCAACCTGTCGGTGCTCTTTGCGGTGGGTGTTGCAGTAGGACTGGCTAAAACGGATAAAGGCACCGCTGGGCTTGCGGCATTGCTGGCATTTCTGGTGATGAACGCCACCATCAACGCTTTATTGACGCTCAACGGAACGCTGGCACACGAGAATCCCGGTGCCGTAGGCCAGGGGATGACGCTGGGTATTCAGACACTGGAAACGGGTGTGTTCGGTGGGGTGGTGATTGGGCTTGTCACCTGCGCGCTGCATAGCCGTTTCAATAAAGTCTCATTACCTCAGTTCCTTGGTTTCTTCAGCGGTTCGCGCTTTGTACCGATTATTAGCTCCCTTGCCGCGATTGTCGTGGGGGCGATCATGACGGTGGTTTGGCCGCATTTCCAGAAACTCATTTTTGGACTGGGTGGTCTGGTGGATGCGACAGGCTATCTGGGAACGCTGTTGTACGGCTTCATCCTGCGTATGCTCGGCCCATTGGGTTTACACCATATCTTTTATTTGCCCTTCTGGACAACGGCGCTTGGCGGTAGCGAAATCGTTAACGGCCAGTTAGTTGAAGGTACGCAGCGTATTTTCTTCGCGCAACTTGCCGATCCGAATACGCAGCAGTTCTATGCGGGCACCTCGCGCTTTATGTCCGGGCGCTTCATCACCATGATGTTTGGCCTGCTTGGCGCATGTCTGGCGATGTACCACACCGCCAAGCCTGAGAACAGAAAACTTGTCGCCGGTCTGCTGTTGTCAGCGGCCCTGACCTCTTTCCTGACAGGCATCACTGAGCCTATCGAGTTCTCCTTCCTGTTTGTCGCACCCGTGTTATACGTCATTCACGCCTTCTTCGATGGGCTGGCGTTTATGATGGCGCATATTTTACATATCACCATCGGGCAAACCTTTTCGGGTGGGCTTATCGATTTCCTCCTTTTCGGCGTGCTACAGGGGGAAGCTAAAACCAACTGGATGTACGTCCCCATGGTGGGGATCCCGTGGTTCTTCCTTTACTACTTCACCTTCCGCTATTTGATTAACCGCTTTAACTGGTTGACGCCTGGTCGTGAAAACGCAGCACCGACTGAATCCGGCCTGCCGCAAAGTGAGCGTGCTGCGGCCGTAATTACTGGGCTGGGAGGCAAAGAGAATCTGGAAGAGGTGGACTGTTGCGCCACACGCCTGCGCGTGACGGTGAAAGAGAGCAGCAAGGTCGATGAAGCGGCGCTGAAAGCGACCGGGGCCCGTGGCGTAATTATTCGCGGCAACGGGGTTCAGGTGATTTATGGCCCGCATGTCACCATCATTAAAAACGAAGTCGAAGAGATCTTATCGTAATGAAAACTGTACTGGATTCCCTGAAAGGTAAATTAATTGTCTCCTGTCAGGCGCTGGAAAATGAGCCTCTGCACAGCCCGTTTATTATGTCACGTATGGCGCTGGCGGCAGCGCAGGGCGGTGCGGTAGGTATTCGTGCGAACAGCGTGGTGGACATTCGCGCGATCAAAGAGAGCGTCTCCCTGCCGGTGATTGGGATTATCAAGCGTGATTATCCGGGTAGCGATGTGTTTATCACGGCCACTTTACAGGAAGTCGATGAACTGATGACCGTTGAGCCGGAAATTATTGCTCTGGATGCGACAGCGCGCCCGCGCCCCGGTGGGCAAACGCTGGAAGAACTGGTTACGCAGATCCGCGCTCGCTATCCGTCCGTACTGCTGATGGCGGATATTGCCACCGTAGACGAAGCGGTGACCGCCGAGCGCCTGGGCTTTGACTGTGTGGGCACTACGCTCTACGGCTATACCGCTGATACTGCCGGGCATGTGCTGGCGGAAAACGACTGCGGTTTTTTACGTGATGTGTTGGCTGCGGTTAGCGTACCGGTTGTGGCGGAAGGGAACGTTGATACTCCTGAACGTGCTGCACGATGCCTGGCATTAGGTGCCCATACCGTGGTGGTTGGTGGGGCTATCACGCGTCCGCAGCAGATAACGGCGCGCTTTGTCGCGGCGATCGCCTCGTAAAGCATCGATGGGGCATGATACTTTGGCGGGGATCTGCGATAATTATCGTTTATCCCCATATTGAGAGCGCTATGCAGTACCCGATTAACGAGATGTTCCAGACCCTGCAAGGCGAGGGCTACTTTACCGGCGTCCCCGCCATTTTTATTCGTTTACAGGGATGCCCGGTTGGCTGTGCCTGGTGCGATACCAAACACACCTGGGATAAGCTTGAGGATCGGGAAGTCTCCCTGTACAGCATCCTGGCCAAGACTAAAGAGAGCGACAAATGGGGTGCTGCGAGCAGCGAAGATCTGCTGGCGGTCATTTTGCGTCAGGGCTATACCGCCCGTCACGTGGTGATCACTGGCGGCGAGCCCTGCATTCATGACCTGATGCCGCTGACTGACTTGCTGGAAAAGAACGGCTTTAGCTGCCAGATTGAGACCAGTGGTACCCACGAAGTACGCTGTACGCCGAATACCTGGGTAACCGTATCGCCGAAGGTGAATATGCGCGGTGGTTATGATGTGCTGTCGCAGGCGCTGGAGCGCGCGAATGAAATCAAACATCCGGTTGGTCGCGTTCGCGATATTGAAGCGCTGGATGAACTGCTGGCGACGTTGAGTGACGACAAACCGCGAATCATCGCCTTACAGCCAATCAGCCAGAAAGAAGATGCGACGCGTTTGTGCATTGATACCTGTATTGCGCGTAACTGGCGTCTGTCGATGCAGACCCATAAGTATCTGAATATTGCCTGATAACTGTGCCGGGGGCGTTTCGCTTACCCGGCCAGAGTTTGTTGCTCGTTGCAGGCCGGATAAGACGCATTGCCATCCGGCAAGCCTATAATCACTCGCCGCGGTATACGCAGCCCGCTGTGCAGGTCTCTTTCACCATTACGGCACTCAGCAGAGGGACCACAGGTTTAACCTGATCCCAAATCCATTTGGCCAGCACTTCGCTGGTTGGATTTTCTAAGCCAGGAATATCGTTCAAATAGTAGTGATCGAGTCTGTCGTAAGTCGGCTTAAACGCGGCTTTTAACTCAGCAAAATCCATGATCCAACCGGTATGCGGATCGACTTCACCGGTAATTTCAAGACGCACCATAAATGAGTGACCATGCAGGCGGCCACACTTATGCCCTTCCGGTACATGCGGCAGGTGGTGAGCGGCTTCGAAGGTGAAATCTTTAAACAAGGTGGTGGACATTTTTTACTCTCAAGAATGCGAAAAACCGCGGTAGGGTACCGTAAAGAGCAAATTTTATCATTATTTATACACGTCATTCTTTAAGCTGCTTCTTTGTTGGCTGCCTTTGCTCGCCCCAGTCACTTACTCATGTAAGCTCCTGGGGACTTGCTCAGTTGCCGCCTCGATGCATCTTAAATTATTTAGTGTATAAAAGGATGCTCAGTACTAAAGCTACGTATTCATACGATCAATATTAGTTAATTATTTATATATCAAATGCTTATATAATCTGTTTTGCAGTTAATAACTATAACTAAAACAGGTTAGTCCATTTGGTTATTTGTTATTTCCATCCCTTCTTTAATTGTTACTATCCCCGCCGTTAACCTTATCTTCAGTTTGGGTTTTATTGCTGAAATCCGCTTTGCTTACTGGAACATGACAACGCATGACGACACAGGCCCCACCTTCCGCTTTGCTACCGCTAAACCCGGAGCAACTGGCACGCCTTCAGGCGGCCACGACCGATTTCACTCCCGCACAGCTTGCGTGGGTTTCTGGCTATTTTTGGGGCGTGCTGAATCAGCAGCCTGGCAGCAACGCGGTGGCGCCTGCGCCTGTCGCTGAAATGCCTGGCATTACGCTTATCTCCGCCTCGCAAACCGGTAATGCGCGACGTGTGGCGGAAGCCCTGCGCGATGATCTGATCGCCGCGAAGCTCAACGTCACTCTCATCAACGCTGGCGACTATAAATTCAAACAAATCGCCAATGAAAAACTGCTGATCGTGGTGGCGTCGACGCAAGGGGAAGGTGAACCGGCGGAAGAAGCCGTGGCGTTGCATAAATTCTTGTTCTCGAAAAAAGCGCCGAAACTTGATAACACCGCTTTTGCCGTGTTCGGTCTTGGCGATACCTCTTATGAGTTTTTCTGCCAGGCAGGAAAAGACTTCGATGCGAAACTGGCTGAGCTGGGCGGTGAACGTCTGCTCGACCGCGTCGACGCCGACGTCGAATACCAGGCCGACGCCGCGCAGTGGCGTGCTCGTCTGGTTGATGTCCTGAAAGCCCGTGCGCCTGCGGCACCGTCTGTGCAAGTTGCCGCGAGCGGTGCAGTAAATGAAGTACACACCAGCCCATACACCAAAGAAGCGCCACTGACGGCGTCCCTTGCGGTGAATCAGAAAATTACCGGCCGCGACTCTGAAAAAGACGTGCGCCATATTGAAATTGATTTAGGCGATTCTGGCCTGCGTTATCAGCCGGGCGATGCGCTGGGCGTCTGGTATCAGAATGACCCGGCTCTGGTTAAAGAACTGGTTGAACTGCTGTGGCTGAAAGGTGATGAGCCGGTCACGGTTGAAGGAAAAACCCTGTCGCTCGCTGAAGCGTTGCAGTGGCATTTCGAGCTGACGGTTAACACCGGCAATATCGTAGAGAACTATGCCACCTTAACCCGCAGCGAAACTTTGCTGCCGTTAGTCGGTGACAAAGCACAGTTGCAGCATTACGCCGCAACCACGCCCATCGTCGATATGGTGCGCTTCTCTCCGGCGCAACTGGATGCTCAGGCGTTAGTTGATCTTCTGCGTCCGCTGACGCCGCGTTTGTACTCCATTGCTTCTTCCCAGGCGGAAGTGGAAAGCGAAGTGCACGTCACCGTGGGCGTGGTGCGTTATGAGATAGAAGGTCGCGCCCGTGCTGGTGGTGCTTCCAGTTTCCTCGCCGACCGCGTGGAAGAAGAAGGTGAAGTTCGCGTGTTCATTGAACACAACGACAACTTCCGTCTGCCGGCGAACCCGCAGACGCCGGTAATTATGATTGGACCGGGTACGGGGATTGCGCCGTTCCGTGCATTCATGCAGCAACGTGCGGCTGACGGAGCCGAAGGCAAAAACTGGCTGTTTTTTGGTAACCCACACTTTACCGAAGATTTCCTGTATCAGGTGGAATGGCAGCGTTACGTCAAAGAGGGCGTACTGAGCCGTATCGATCTCGCCTGGTCCCGCGATCAAAAAGAAAAAGTCTACGTACAAGATAAACTGCGCCAACAGGGCGCGGAACTGTGGCGCTGGATTAACGACGGTGCGCACATTTATGTCTGTGGCGACGCCAATCGCATGGCGAAAGACGTTGAGCAGGCGTTGTTGGAAGTGATTGCCGAATTCGGTGGTATGGATATCGAAGCGGCGGATGAATTTTTAAGTGAGCTGCGCATTGAGCGCCGTTATCAGCGAGATGTCTACTAATGAGCGAAAAACATCCAGGACCATTGGTGGTCGAAGGCAAACTGTCCGACGCTGAGCGTATGAAGCTGGAAAGCAACTATCTGCGCGGTACCATTGCCGAAGATTTAAACGACGGCCTGACCGGCGGGTTTAAAGGCGACAACTTCCTGCTGATCCGTTTTCACGGTATGTACCAGCAGGACGACCGCGATATCCGCGCCGAACGTGCCGAGCAAAAGCTGGAGCCACGTCACGCGATGCTGCTGCGCTGTCGTCTGCCGGGTGGGGTGATCACCACCAAACAGTGGCAGGCGATCGACAAGTTCGCCCATGACAACACCATATACGGCAGCATTCGTCTGACCAACCGTCAGACCTTCCAGTTTCACGGCATTCTGAAGAAGAATGTTAAGCCGGTACACCAGATGCTGCATTCAGTCGGGCTTGACGCTCTGGCGACCGCCAACGACATGAACCGTAACGTGCTGTGCACCTCGAATCCGTATGAATCTGAGCTGCATGCCGAAGCCTATGAATGGGCGAAGAAAATTTCCGAGCACCTGTTGCCGCGCACCCGCGCCTATGCAGAGATCTGGCTTGATCAGGAAAAAGTCGCGACTACCGACGAAGAGCCGATCCTCGGTCAAACCTATCTGCCGCGTAAGTTTAAAACCACGGTCGTGATCCCACCGCAGAATGACATCGATCTGCACGCCAACGACATGAACTTCGTGGCGATTGCGGAAAACGGCAAGCTGGTGGGCTTTAACCTGCTGGTGGGCGGTGGTTTATCGATTGAGCACGGCAACAAGAAAACCTATGCCCGTACGGCAAGCGAGTTTGGTTATCTGCCGCTTGAGCATACGCTGGCCGTGGCGGAGGCTGTGGTGACCACGCAGCGTGACTGGGGTAACCGTACCGATCGTAAAAACGCGAAAACCAAATACACGCTGGAACGCGTAGGCGTTGAGACCTTTAAAGCTGAAGTTGAGCGCCGGGCGGGGATCAAATTTGAGCCGATCCGTCCGTACGAGTTCACCGGTCGCGGCGATCGTATCGGCTGGGTGAAAGGGATCGACAATAAATGGCATCTGACGTTGTTTATTGAAAACGGACGAATCCTCGATTATCCGGGCCGACCGCTGAAAACCGGTCTGCTTGAGATCGCGAAGATCCACAAAGGTGAGTTCCGCATTACCGCGAACCAGAACCTGATCATTGCCGGTGTTCCTGAGAGTGAAAAGGCGAAGATCGAGAAGATTGCGCAGAAGAGTGGCTTAATGAACGCGGTCACTCCGCAGCGTGAAAACTCGATGGCTTGCGTCTCGTTCCCGACCTGTCCGCTGGCGATGGCGGAAGCTGAGCGCTTCCTGCCAACGTTTATCGACAACATCGACACGCTGATGGCGAAGCACAGCCTGAGTGATGAAAACATTGTCATGCGTGTGACCGGCTGCCCGAACGGTTGTGGTCGTGCGATGCTGGCGGAAGTTGGTCTGGTGGGTAAAGCTCCTGGGCGTTACAACCTCCATTTAGGGGGCAACCGTATCGGAACCCGTATTCCCCGGATGTTTAAAGAGAACATCACCGAGCCGGAAATTCTGGCATCGCTGGATGAACTGATTGGGCGCTGGGCGAAAGAGCGCGAAGCGGGTGAAGGCTTCGGTGACTTTACGGTGCGTGCGGGCATTATTCGCCCGGTGCTCGATCCCGCACGGGATTTCTGGGAATAATGTGAAATTGACTTATCGGGTCTGCTGAATCGGTAGGCCTGATAAGCGCAGCGCCATCAGGCAAGGCAAACAGTGAGGAACTTATGTCCAAACTCGATCTCAACGCGTTGAACGAACTGCCGAAAGTTGAACGCGTTATGGCGTTGGCACAAACCAACGACCAACTGGAAAAATTGAGCGCCGAGGATCGCGTAGCGTGGGCGCTGGAAAACCTGCCTGGTGAATATGTACTGTCATCAAGTTTCGGTATCCAGGCGGCAGTGAGCCTGCATCTGGTAAATCAGGTTCGCCCGGATATCCCGGTGATCCTCACCGATACTGGCTACCTGTTCCCGGAAACCTATCAGTTTATTGATGAGTTAACGGACAAGCTTAAGCTTAATCTGCAAGTCTACCGGGCAAAGGAAAGTGCGGCCTGGCAAGAAGCGCGCTACGGCAAACTGTGGGAGCAGGGCGTTGAAGGCATTGAAAAATACAATGACATCAACAAAGTCGAGCCGATGAACCGGGCGCTGCAGGAGCTGAACGCGCAAACCTGGTTTGCCGGTCTGCGTCGAGAGCAATCGGGCAGTCGTGCGCATTTGCCGGTGCTGGCTATCCAGCGCGGCGTGTTTAAAGTTCTCCCAATCATCGACTGGGATAACCGTACGGTTTACCAGTATCTGCAAAAATACGGTTTGAAATACCATCCGTTGTGGGATCAGGGCTATCTGTCGGTAGGTGATACCCACACCACCCGCAAATGGGAGCCGGGTATGGCGGAAGAAGAGACGCGTTTCTTCGGATTGAAGCGTGAGTGCGGACTGCACGAAGGGTAACAGGAAAGTGGTCCGGTAAGATTTACATCCTACCGGACCACTTCTTCAGGATTTACCCGCTTTTGCCAGTTCCTTTACCAGCGGCAGCATAATGCGTACCACGTCGCGGCTACGGTGTTCTATCCTGCCCGGTAACGCTTTATCGATATGCTGCTGGTTATCCAGTCGCACATCGTGCCAGCTGTTGCCTGCCGGGAACGAGGCGCTTTTGGCGCGCTGTTGATAGCCATCTTTCTTGCCCAGGTTCCAGTTGGTCGCTTCAACGGAGAGAACGGAAATGCCCGCGTTGTCGAAGACCTCTGCATCGTTACAACATCCAGTGCCTTTCGGATAGTCTTTGTTCAGACCTGGATTGGTGCTGGCAACGATACCGCGGCTGTGCGCGATAGCCAGTGCCCGGTCGCGCGTCAGTTTTCGCACCGCTTCCGGGGTTTTCTTACCGCTATTGAAATAGAGCTTATCGCCGACGATCAGGTTATCGAGGTTGATAACCAGCAGCGTGTTTTTCTTCTCGGCGGCGCTCATTCGCTTCAGGATGTTCTCCGCGCCCAGTTTGCCTTCTTCCTCGCCGCTGGTGGCGATAAATCGAATACCGTACTGTGTCGGCACGTTTTTGAGTTTTTCCGCCAGTTCCAGCATTACGCCAACACCTGCAGCGTTGTCATCGATACCTTGCAGGGTTAATCCACCCAGATTGGCATCGGAATCGGCGTCGCTTTGTGCGGCGTAGGTGTCGAGGTGCGCCATAATAATAATCTGTTGCGGCGCTTTGCCTTCATGTGCAGCAATAACGGTGCTTCCCGTTACGTTATGCCAGTTTTTACGGTTATCTTTGGCGGTATAAACATAACGGCTATTAAACGTCCGAATATCGCTGCTATAACCCATCTGCTGAAATTGTTGACGTATATAATCAGCAGACAACATTTCTGCCGGAGATCCCGTCACGCGGCCTGGGAAAAACGTTGCGATATATCGAGCCTGGGTATTTGCGATATCTCCGGGCTTCGAAGATGTTGCCTGTGCGGGAAGGATGAAGCACGCGCCGAGCGCCATGGCTGCAAGAAGGTGGCGCAATGCGAGAAACATGATGAGTCCTTAAATACCAAGCAGAAATTTTCAGCCGCTAGTATGAAACCGTGATCGAGGTAAAACAATTTCATTTGCTCTTAAATGCCCGAATTCCGGTAGCTTAAGCACTTTTTGATATTTGCTTTTCCGGATCGTTATTCCTTTGAGGAACTACTCATTCCAATTCGTAATTTCATTCGCCCCCTTGCCCTCCCTATAGTCAGGTTATCTGAGCATCGTTAGCAAAATAACGGCATTACATAGGAACGGTTATGGATCAAAAACGACTTACCCACCTGCGGCAACTGGAAGCGGAAAGCATCCATATCATTCGTGAGGTGGCCGCCGAGTTTTCTAATCCGGTGATGATGTATTCCATCGGCAAAGATTCCAGCGTAATGCTGCATCTGGCGCGTAAAGCGTTTTATCCGGGCACGCTGCCGTTCCCATTGCTGCACGTTGATACCGGCTGGAAATTCAGCGAAATGTACGAGTTTCGTGACCGCACGGCGAAAGCCTACGGCTGCGAACTGCTGGTGCATAAAAACCCGGAAGGGGTGGCGATGGGCATCAACCCGTTTGTCCACGGTAGCGCCAAGCATACCGACATTATGAAAACTGAAGGGCTGAAGCAGGCACTGAATAAATACGGTTTCGATGCCGCGTTTGGCGGTGCTCGTCGTGACGAAGAGAAATCGCGTGCCAAAGAGCGTATTTACTCTTTCCGCGATCGTTTTCATCGCTGGGATCCTAAAAATCAGCGCCCGGAGCTGTGGCACAACTACAACGGGCAGATTAACAAAGGCGAAAGCATTCGCGTCTTCCCGCTCTCTAACTGGACTGAACAGGATATCTGGCAGTACATCTGGCTGGAAAATATCGACATCGTGCCGCTGTATCTGGCGGCGGAGCGTCCGGTGCTGGAACGCGACGGCATGCTGATGATGATTGATGACGACAGAATCGATCTGCAACCCGGTGAAGTGATTAAAAAACGCATGGTGCGTTTCCGTACGCTCGGTTGCTGGCCGCTGACAGGCGCGGTGGAGTCGAATGCGCAGACGCTGCCGGAAATTATCGAAGAGATGCTGGTTTCAACCACCAGTGAACGTCAGGGCCGCGTGATTGACCGCGACCAGGCGGGCTCCATGGAGCTGAAGAAACGTCAGGGGTATTTCTAAGGAGCCGCCATGAACACGACACTTGCACAACAAATTGCTAATGAAGGCGGCGTTGAAGCCTGGATGGTTGCCCAGCAACACAAAAGTCTGCTGCGCTTTTTAACCTGCGGTAGCGTGGATGATGGGAAAAGTACCCTGATTGGCCGCCTGCTGCACGACACGCGTCAGATTTATGAAGACCAGCTTTCATCGCTGCACAATGACAGTAAACGTCACGGCACTCAGGGCGAAAAGCTTGATCTGGCGTTATTGGTTGACGGCTTGCAGGCCGAGCGCGAGCAGGGCATCACCATCGACGTGGCGTATCGTTATTTCTCTACCGAGAAGCGTAAATTTATTATTGCGGACACTCCCGGGCATGAGCAGTACACCCGTAACATGGCGACCGGTGCGTCGACCTGCGACCTGGCGATCCTACTGATCGATGCGCGTAAAGGCGTGCTGGATCAGACTCGTCGTCATAGCTTTATCTCCACGCTGCTTGGGATCAAACACCTGGTAGTGGCGATCAACAAAATGGATCTGGTGGACTTTAGCGAAGAGACATTTAACCGCATTCGCGAAGACTATCTTACTTTTGCTGAACAACTGCCGGGCAACCTGGATATCCGGTTTGTGCCGCTCTCTGCGCTGGAAGGCGATAACGTGGCTTCGCAAAGCGCCAGTATGCCGTGGTACAGCGGTCCGACGCTGCTGGAAGTGCTGGAAACCGTTGAGATCCAGCGCATTGTTGATACTCAGCCGATGCGCTTCCCGGTGCAGTATGTGAACCGACCGAATCTGGATTTCCGTGGTTATGCCGGAACGCTGGCCTCCGGTAGCGTGAAGGTTGGACAGCGCGTCAAAGTGTTGCCGTCCGGCGTGGAGTCGAGCGTGGCGCGGATCGTAACCTTTGATGGCGATTTACAGGAAGCGCATGCGGGTGAAGCGATCACCCTGGTGCTGAAAGATGAGATCGATATCAGCCGGGGCGACCTGTTACTTGATGCCGGTGAAACGCTGCCGACAGTACAAAGCGCTGCAGTTGATGTGGTGTGGATGGCGGAACAACCGTTGTCGCCCGGGCAGAGCTACGACATAAAAGTCGCAGGCAAGAAGACCCGCGCACGCGTTGATAGCGTGCAGTATCAGGTCGATATAAACAACCTGACCCAACGTGACGTTGAAGCGCTGCCGCTGAACGGCATCGGTCTGGTTAATCTGACTTTTGATGAGCCGCTGGTGCTGGATACCTATCAGCAGAATCCGGTTACGGGCGGGCTGATTATCATTGACCGCCTGACCAACGTTACCGTTGGCGCGGGACTGGTGCGTGAGCCAATCGTCCAGGAGCTTGCCACAGCTTCTCAGTTCAGCGCGTTTGAGCTGGAGCTTAATGCACTGGTGCGTCGCCACTTCCCACACTGGGGTGCGCGCGATCTGCTGGGAGGAAAATAATGGCGCTGCATGACGAAAACGTCGTCTGGCATGCCCATCCTGTTACACCGCAACAGCGGGAACAACGCCACGGTCATCGTGGTGTTGTGCTGTGGTTTACCGGGCTGTCAGGTTCCGGTAAATCCACGGTAGCAGGGGCGCTGGAAGAAGCGCTGCATAAGCTAGGGGTGAGCACCTATCTGCTGGATGGCGATAACGTGCGTCACGGTCTGTGCAGCGATCTTGGGTTTAGCGATGCCGATCGCAAGGAGAATATTCGTCGGGTTGGTGAAGTGGCTAACCTGATGGTAGACGCCGGCCTGGTGGTGTTGACTGCGTTTATCTCTCCACATCGCGCCGAGCGAAAAATGGTTCGCGAGCGCGTGGGCCAAGGGCGTTTTATTGAGGTTTTTGTCGATACGCCATTAGCAACGTGTGAAGCACGCGATCCAAAAGGGCTGTATAAAAAAGCGCGAGCGGGGGAGTTGCGCAATTTCACCGGAATTGACTCGGTTTACGAAGCGCCTGAATCGCCAGAGATTCATCTTGATGGTGAACAATTGGTAACAAATTTGGTTCCTCAATTATTAGACCTGCTGAGGCAGGAAGATATTATCAGATCCTGAGACACCCGAGCTTGCATGCCCGGTCAGTCACGGTCACAGGATTAGATATGCGTAACAGCCATAACATTACTATTACAGAGTCAGATACCTTCGCTGCCGACGACGAAACTACCTGGTCACTCCCAGGAGCCGTGGTCGGTTTTGTCGCTTGGTTGCTGGCGCTGGGATTCCCATGTCTGATGTATGGCCCTAACACACTGTTTTTCTTCCTCTATACCTGGCCCTTTTTCCTCGCGTTGTTGCCCGTGGCGATTGTCGCGGGTATTGCCCTGCATTCGCTATTGAAGGGGAGATTGCTGCTGAGTATTGCCTGTACCCTGCTGGTGGTTGGCGCAATGTTTGGCGCACTGTTCCTGTGGCTACTGGGTTAGGCATACGCCCTTTCACGCGATCGCCGCTGTTGTTCACTGTCTGGCCATAATTCAAACCGTAACCAACAATGAGATTATGTTCTCCTTACATGGGGTATACGTAACAACGGGCAAATGTGGTACATTTGCGCGCGTTGTCGCGGCATTCCCGTCCGTTGATGTAAAGTTGTCAGCGGAGTTTATGGGATGTTGATGCCGTTTTTCAGGGGGCAGGATGGGTAAACTTACGTTGCTGTTGCTGGCTTTATTAGTCTGGCTACAGTATTCGCTGTGGTTCGGTAAGAACGGCATACATGACTATAGTCGCGTCAACGATGATGTTGCGGCGCAGCAAGCTACAAACGCGAAACTGAAAGCGCGTAACGATCAGCTTTTTGCCGAAATTGACGATCTCAATGGCGGGCAAGAGGCTATCGAAGAGCGCGCGCGTAACGAACTCAGTATGACTAAGCCAGGCGAAACCTTTTATCGTCTGGTGCCTGACGCGTCTAAACGCGCTCAGACTGCAGGGCAAAACAATCGATAAACCGTCCAGGGATTTAACATGGCAGCCACTTTAATGGACGTTTGCGCCGTGGTGCCGGCTGCCGGGTTTGGCCGCCGAATGCAAACAGAGTGTCCTAAGCAGTACCTCTCTATTGGCAATAAAACCATTCTCGAACACTCGGTTGATGCGCTGCTGGCTCATCCCCGGGTGACGCGAGTCGTCATCGCTATTAGCCCAGGCGACAGTCGCTTTGTCCAACTTCCACTCGCAGCGCACCCGCAAATTACCGTGGTGGATGGTGGCAACGAGCGTGCCGATTCTGTCCTTGCTGGTTTGCAAGCCGCAGGTGAGGCCAGTTGGGTACTGGTGCATGATGCCGCGCGTCCGTGCCTGCATCAGGAAGATTTATCTCGTTTGCTGGCAATAAGTGAAACCAGCCGAATCGGTGGGATCCTTGCCGCGCCGGTGCGCGACACGATGAAACGCGCGGAGCCGGGCCGAACAGACATCGCCCATACGGTCGATCGCACCGATTTATGGCATGCGTTGACGCCGCAGTTTTTCCCTCGCGAGCTGTTGCATGACTGTCTGACCCGTGCGCTAAACGAAGGCGCAACCATTACGGACGAAGCCTCGGCGCTTGAATATTGCGGTTTTCATCCGCTGCTGGTCGAAGGACGCGCTGACAACATCAAAGTCACCCGCCCGGAAGACCTGGCGCTGGCGGAATTTTATCTGACCCGAACTATCTAGATACATCATTCTTCAGGCTGCCTGGAGATGTTGTGTATATCAGGAGAAGGCATAATGCGAATTGGACACGGTTTCGACGTACACGCTTTTGGCGGAGTTGGCCCAATTATCATTGGTGGTGTGCGCATCCCGTATGAAAAAGGATTGCTGGCGCATTCTGATGGCGACGTGGCGTTACACGCGTTAACCGATGCACTGCTGGGCGCGGCTGCGCTGGGGGATATCGGTAAACTCTTCCCGGACACCGACCCGGCCTTTAAAGGTGCAGATAGTCGTGAATTATTGCGAGAAGCCTGGCGGCGTATTCAGGCCAAAGGCTATACGCTTGGTAATGTGGATGTGACGATTATTGCTCAGGCGCCGAAGATGCTGCCGCACATTCCGCAAATGCGTGTGTTTATTGCCGAAGATCTCGGCTGCCATATGGATGATGTTAACGTGAAAGCGACCACCACGGAAAAACTCGGTTTTACCGGGCGTGGGGAAGGGATTGCCTGTGAAGCGGTGGCGTTACTCATTAAGGCAACGAAATGACTGCGTTTGAAGATCTGACGTATCTCCATGGCAAACCACAAGGCCATGGCGTTCTGAAAGCGAATCCGGAAGACTTTGTCGTCGTCGAAGATTTAGGCTTCGAACCGGATGGCGAAGGTGAGCACATTTTGGTGCGTATCCTGAAAAACGGCTGTAATACCCGTTTTGTGGCTGACGCGCTGGCGAAGTTCCTGAAAATTCACGCCCGTGAAGTGAGCTTTGCTGGCCAGAAAGACAAGCATGCAGTCACTGAACAGTGGCTGTGCGCGCGCGTGCCGGGCAATGCAATGCCTGATTTAAGCAAATTTGAACTCGAAGGCTGTAAAGTGCTGGAGTACGCGCGCCACAAGCGTAAGCTGCGTTTAGGGGCGCTGAAAGGTAACGAATTTACGCTGGTGCTGCGTGAAGTGAGCCAGCGAAATGACGTTGAAGCGCGTTTGCAGGCGATTAGCGAGCGCGGCGTACCGAACTATTTTGGTGCTCAGCGTTTTGGTGTTGGCGGCAGCAACCTGCAAGGGGCGCTGCGTTGGGCGCAAAGCGATGCGCCGGTGCGCGATCGCAATAAGCGCAGTTTTTGGTTGTCGGCGGCCCGTAGCGCGTTGTTTAATCAGATAGTCAGTGAACGCTTGAAAAAAACAGACTTTAATCAAGTTGTTGACGGCGATGCGCTACAATTGTCGGGACGCGGAAGCTGGTTTGTCGCCACATTGGAAGAACAAACTGAATTACAGCGTCGCGTCGATGATAAAGAATTGATGGTAACAGCGGCATTACCGGGCAGCGGTGAGTGGGGAACTCAGCGCGACGCGCTGGCGTTTGAAGAAGCCGCTATTGCTGATGAAACCGCGCTGCAATCGCTGTTGTTGCGCGAGAAAGTCGACGCATCGCGTCGTGCTATGTTGCTGTATCCACAACAATTAAGCTGGAACTGGTGGGATGACGTAACCGTTGAGTTACGTTTCTGGCTACCGGCAGGTAGCTTCGCCACCAGTGTTGTAAGGGAACTTATTAACACAATGGGTGATTATGCGTATATTGCTGAGTAACGATGATGGGGTCCACGCACCCGGTATACAAACGTTGGCGAAAGCGCTGCGTGAGTTTGCTGACGTACAGGTGGTTGCCCCGGATCGTAACCGCAGTGGCGCGTCTAACTCGCTGACGCTGGAATCCTCACTTCGCACGTTCACCTATGAAAACGGTGATATCGCCGTACAAATGGGTACACCTACCGATTGCGTCTATCTGGGCGTGAACGCATTAATGCGTCCGCGTCCGGACATTGTCGTGTCTGGTATTAACGCAGGTCCTAATCTGGGCGATGATGTTATCTATTCCGGTACCGTTGCGGCGGCGATGGAAGGTCGTCACCTGGGCTTTCCTGCGCTGGCGGTCTCACTTGATGGGCATAAACACTACGATACTGCTGCCGCAGTAACTTGCCGTATCTTACGGGCGCTGAGTCGCGAACCGCTGCGCACCGGGCGAATTTTGAATATCAACGTGCCGGATTTACCGCTGGATCAGATTAAAGGTATCCGCGTCACCCGCTGCGGTAGTCGCCATCCTGCGGATCAGGTGATCCCACAGCAGGATCCGCGCGGTAATACGCTGTACTGGATCGGGCCGCCGGGCGAAAAGTGCGACGCCGGACCGGATACAGATTTTGCCGCCGTCGATGAAGGCTATGTTTCCATTACGCCGCTGCATGTCGATTTAACCGCCTACGGCGCGCATGAAGTTGTTTCTGACTGGTTAGGCAGCGTGGGAGCCGACACGCAATGGTAAGCAGACGCGTACACACTCTTCTTGAACAATTACGTGCGCAGGGCATCAGAGATGAGCTTGTTCTCGATGCACTTGCCGCCGTGCCGCGTGAAAAATTCATTGATGAGGCGTTTGAACATAAGGCCTGGGACAATATTGCTCTGCCGATTGGTCAGGGGCAGACGATTTCGCAGCCCTATATGGTTGCGCGGATGACCGAGCTGCTTGAGTTAACGCCGCAGTCCCGGGTGCTGGAAATTGGTACCGGCTCTGGCTACCAAACGGCGATTCTGGCGCACCTGGTGCATCATGTGTGCTCTGTTGAGCGCATTAAAGGTTTGCAGTGGCAGGCGCGTCGTCGACTTAAACAGCTTGATTTACATAATGTTTCTACCCGTCATGGTGATGGATGGCAGGGCTGGCAAGCGCGAGCCCCGTTTGACGCTATCATTGTTACGGCAGCGCCGCCTGAGATCCCAACTGCGCTAATGATGCAGTTGGATGAAGGCGGCATTCTCGTCTTACCCGTGGGCGACGAGCATCAGTTTCTGAAACGGGTGCGTCGTCGGGGAGGCGAATTTATTATCGATACCGTGGAGGCCGTACGTTTCGTTCCCTTAGTAAAAGGGGAGCTTGCGTAGATACAGGCTCTGAATACCTGGAGTTTTCCTGGATATTCTGGAATTAGTAAGCGTATCGTGGTCACGTTTCCAGTGCCCAGTCCGATGCCTTGCACGGTGATTACGTCACTGGTTTTAACCAAATTTTCCTGGGGGATAAATGAGCGCGGGAAGCCACAAATTTACCGTCCGCCGCATTGCGGCATTGTCACTGGTTTCATTATGGCTGGCAGGTTGTTCAAAT
Source organism: Citrobacter sp. Cpo045 (assembly GCF_030332875.1). Lineage (NCBI taxonomy): Bacteria > Pseudomonadati > Pseudomonadota > Gammaproteobacteria > Enterobacterales > Enterobacteriaceae > Citrobacter > Citrobacter sp. Cpo045. The sequence continues at coordinate 17,678 of NZ_JAOWGZ010000104.1, read as the reverse complement.
ACCTCGAATCCACCTGCACCGGTCAGTTCCGTTGATGGCGGTGCATCAACGAACACCAATTCCGGCATGCTGATTACGCCTCCACCAAAAATGGGCTCGACGTCGACAGTACAGCAAACGCCACAGATCCAGCCGGTGCAGCGTCCGACCACACAGTCAACACAGATCCAGCCTGTTGCGGAACAGCCTGTGCAGATGGAAAACGGTCGTATTGTGTACAACCGTAAGTATGGGAACATTCCGAAAGGTAGCTATACGGGCGGCAGTACCTATACTGTTAAGAAAGGCGATACCCTTTTCTATATCGCCTGGATTACCGGGAACGATTTCCGTGATCTCGCACAACGCAATAACGTTCCGGCCCCGTATGGTCTGAATGTCGGTCAAACTCTGCAAGTGGGCAACGCGTCGGGTACACCGATTACTGGTGGTAATGCTATTACCCAGGCGGATGCAGCACAGCAAGGAGTTGTGACCAACACTGCACAAAATTCCACCGTTGCTGTTGCTTCGAAACCAACAATTACGTATTCTGAGGATTCAGGTGAACAAAGTGCTAATAAAATGTTGCCGAACAACAAGCCTGCTGGGACCGTTGTCACAGCGCCTGTAACGGCTCCAGCAGTTAGCGCAACCGAATCAACTGCAAGCTCAACGTCAACCAGCTCGCCAATCTCTACCTGGCGCTGGCCGACTGACGGCAAAGTAATCGAAAACTTCGCGGCTACTGAAGGTGGCAATAAAGGGATCGATATTGCAGGCAGTAAAGGACAGGCTATTGTCGCGACCGCAGATGGACGCGTCGTATATGCCGGTAACGCACTGCGCGGTTACGGTAATCTTATTATCATCAAACACAACGATGATTACCTGAGTGCCTACGCCCATAACGATACAATGCTGGTCCGGGAACAACAAGAAATCAAGGCGGGGCAGAAAATAGCTACCATGGGTAGCACCGGAACCAGTTCAACACGCTTGCATTTTGAAATTCGTTACAAGGGGAAATCCGTAAACCCGCTGCGCTATTTACCGCAGCGATAATTCGGCGGAACCAGGCTTTCACGTGCTAGTTCCGTTAGGGATCACGGGTAGGAGCCACCTTTATGAGTCAGAATACGCTGAAAGTTCATGATTTAAATGAAGATGCGGAATTTGATGAGAACGGAGTAGAGGCTTTTGATGAAAAAGCCTTGAGTGAAGAGGAACCCAGTGATAACGACCTGGCTGAAGAAGAGCTGTTATCGCAGGGGGCCACACAGCGTGTGTTGGACGCGACTCAGCTTTACCTTGGTGAGATTGGTTATTCACCACTGTTAACAGCCGAAGAAGAAGTTTATTTTGCGCGTCGCGCACTGCGTGGGGATGTCGCTTCTCGCCGTCGCATGATTGAAAGTAACCTGCGTCTGGTGGTGAAAATTGCTCGTCGTTATGGCAATCGTGGTCTGGCATTGCTGGACCTGATTGAAGAGGGCAATCTGGGACTGATCCGTGCCGTCGAGAAGTTTGACCCGGAACGCGGGTTCCGCTTCTCAACATACGCAACCTGGTGGATCCGCCAGACGATCGAACGGGCGATTATGAACCAAACCCGTACGATCCGACTGCCGATCCACATTGTAAAAGAGCTGAACGTCTATCTGCGTACCGCGCGTGAGTTGTCGCATAAACTGGACCACGAACCGAGCGCAGAAGAGATTGCTGAACAACTGGATAAACCGGTTGATGACGTCAGCCGTATGCTCCGACTCAACGAGCGTATTACCTCGGTAGACACCCCGCTGGGTGGCGATTCCGAAAAAGCGTTGCTGGATATTCTGGCCGATGAAAAGGAAAACGGTCCGGAAGACACCACGCAAGACGATGATATGAAACAGAGCATCGTCAAATGGCTGTTCGAACTGAACGCCAAACAGCGTGAAGTGCTGGCACGTCGTTTTGGTCTGCTGGGGTACGAAGCTGCGACACTGGAAGATGTGGGCCGTGAAATTGGTCTCACCCGTGAACGGGTTCGCCAGATTCAGGTTGAAGGTCTGCGTCGTCTGCGTGAAATCCTGCAGACTCAGGGACTGAATATCGAAGCGCTTTTCCGCGAGTAAGCACAAGTTCTATCAAGAAAGGCCAGTCTCATTGGGACTGGCCTTTTTCTATGTTTGTTGCCTGATGGCACTGCGTTTATCAGGCCTACGGGGAGCAGGACTTTGTAGGCGGATAAGACATTTATGTCGCCATCCGGCAGATTAGTTCATCATCTTACGCACCAGACGTGTGAACTGCTCACGTTCTTCATCAGATAATCGCCCCAGAAACTCATCATCCACGCTATCGCCTAACGGAGTTGCGCTGGCCAGTAATGCTTCTCCTTGCGCGGTCAAATAAACAAACCGTCGACGCTTATCTGCCGGGTCATGTTCACGCCTGACCAGCTCCCGTTTTTCCATTCGGCTCAGCATTTCTGCAAGGGTTGCCTTGGTACAGACTGCGGCTTCGGTCAGGTCAACCTGCTCAATGCCGGGACGTTCAGCAATGGCGCGCATCACCGCATACTGTGGTTTGGTCAGGTCCGGTAATTCATGTTGCCAGCGGGACGTATGCTGCTGGAAGAGCTGACGTAATAGGTGAAATGCTTTATTTCGTAACGGCATGAGCGCTCCGGAATTCCTGTCAGTCTCTATCATAGCGGGTTACGCATCTTTTTTTAACAATTGCGGCTTTAGCGATCTGTGCGCGATGGCCTTGCCCGAAATGTTATGTGAGAGTATTTTAATTAAAATGTTCGTACACGAACAATAATTGAGAGGCTAAATGAGACTGATCGTCGGAATGACCGGGGCAACCGGCGCTCCCCTTGGTGTGTCGCTATTGCAGGCGCTGCGAGAAATGCCCGAGGTGGAAACCCATCTGGTGCTGTCAAAGTGGGCCAAAACCACTATTGAACTGGAAACGCCGTACAGCGTCCGTGATGTGTCTGCATTGGCCGATTTTTGCCACAACCCGGCGGACCAGGCGGCGACCATCTCCTCTGGATCGTTTCGCACTGACGGCATGATTATTATCCCCTGCAGTATGAAAACGCTGGCCGGTATTCGTGCAGGCTACGCGGAAGGGCTGGTGGGGCGCGCTGCTGATGTGGTGCTGAAAGAAGGGCGCAAGCTGGTTCTGGTTCCGCGTGAAATGCCGCTTAGCACTATTCATCTGGAAAACATGCTCGCGCTTTCCCGCATGGGCGTGGCGATGGTCCCGCCCATGCCCGCGTATTACAACCACCCGCAAACGGTCGATGACATCACTCAGCATATCGTTGCGCGTGTGCTCGATCAGTTTGGTCTGGAACACCCCAACGCCCGTCGCTGGCAGGGTTTACGGCAGGCGCAGAATTTTTCACAGGAGAATGAATAATGGCATTTGATGATTTGCGCAGCTTTTTACAAGCGCTGGACGACCAGGGACAATTGCTGAAAATCAGTGAAGAAGTTAACGCCGAGCCGGATCTGGCTGCGGCAGCCAATGCGACCGGGCGCATTGGTGACGGTGCGCCAGCGCTGTGGTTTGACAATATTCGTGGTTTTACCGATGCCCGCGTGGCGATGAACACTATTGGTTCGTGGCAGAATCACGCCATCTCTTTAGGCCTGCCGCCAAATACCCCAGTGAAAAAACAGATTGATGAGTTTATTCGCCGTTGGGATAAATTTCCGGTTACGCCGGAGCGTCGCGCCAATCCGGCGTGGGCTGAAAACTGTGTTGATGGTGATGAGATCAACCTGTTTGATATTCTGCCGCTGTTTCGCCTGAACGATGGCGACGGCGGTTTCTATCTTGATAAAGCCTGCGTGGTGTCGCGCGATCCGCTGGATCCGGACAACTTTGGCAAACAGAACGTCGGCATTTATCGTATGGAGGTGAAGGGCAAACGCAAGCTTGGCCTGCAGCCGGTGCCGATGCACGATATCGCGCTGCACCTGCATAAAGCCGAAGAGCGCGGTGAAGATCTGCCGATTGCCATCACGCTGGGTAACGATCCGATCATCACCCTGATGGGGGCCACGCCGCTGAAGTACGATCAGTCGGAATACGAAATGGCGGGAGCGCTGCGTGAAAGTCCGTATCCGATCGCTACCGCGCCGCTCACCGGCTTTGACGTGCCATGGGGTTCAGAAGTGATCCTCGAAGGGGTAATTGAAAGCCGTAAGCGTGAAATCGAAGGGCCGTTTGGCGAGTTTACCGGGCACTATTCCGGTGGACGTAATATGACGGTCGTGCGTATCAATAAAGTCTCTTATCGTACCAAACCGATTTTTGAATCGCTGTATTTGGGGATGCCGTGGACGGAGATTGACTACCTGATGGGGCCGGCAACCTGCGTACCGTTGTATCAACAGTTGAAAGCCGAATTCCCGGAAGTGCAGGCGGTGAATGCCATGTATACCCACGGTTTGCTGGCAATTATCTCCACCAAAAAACGCTACGGCGGCTTTGCCCGCGCGGTGGGGCTGCGCGCAATGACGACGCCGCATGGCCTGGGTTACGTGAAAATGGTGATTATGGTTGATGAGGATGTTGATCCGTTCAACCTGCCGCAGGTGATGTGGGCGCTGTCTTCGAAGGTCAATCCGGCGGGCGATCTGGTGCAATTGCCGAATATGTCGGTGCTGGAGCTTGATCCGGGTTCCAGTCCGGCGGGGATTACCGACAAGTTAATTATTGATGCGACCACGCCGGTTGCGCCGGATAACCGTGGGCACTACAGCCAGCCGGTAAGTGATTTACCGGAAACGAAAGCCTGGGCAGAAAAACTGACCGCCATGCTGGCCAACCGTAAATAAGGAGTAGCAGATGATTTGTCCACGTTGTGCCGATGAACATATTGAAGTGATGGCAAACTCGCCGGTAAAAGGTGTCTGGACGGTATATCAGTGCCAGCATTGTCTATACACCTGGCGTGATACTGAGCCGCTACGCCGTACCAGCCGCGAGCACTACCCGCAAGCGTTTCGCATGACGCAGAAGGATATTGATGACGCACCGATGGTGCCAAGTATTCCACCGCTGCTGGCAGAAGATAAGCGCTAATCAACTCGCCGGGTGCGGCTTTGCCTTACCCGGCCTACATATAGCGATATTTTGAAGGCCCGATAAGCGTATCACTATCGGGCATTACGGCGTTACACCAGACTCTTCAACCGGTAGATCCACTCCAGTGCCTGGCGAGGCGTTAGCGAATCCGGGTCGAGATTTTCCAGTGCTTCAACGGCGGGCGACGTTTCTTCCGGAGCTGACAGGAGCGACATCTGTGTGCCGTCGACCTGAGTTGCAGCAACATTCGGCGCGATGCTTTCCAGTTCGCGCAGTTTTTGCCGCGCGCGTTTAATAACCTCTTTTGGTACACCAGCCAGGGCAGCTACCGCCAGACCATAGCTCTTGCTCGCCGCACCATCCTGTACGCTGTGCATGAAGGCGATGGTATCGCCGTGCTCTAACGCATCAAGATGCACATTTGCTACGCCTTCCATTTTCTCCGGTAACTGAGTCAGTTCGAAGTAGTGGGTGGCAAACAACGTTAATGCTTTGATTTTATTGGCCAGATTTTCAGCGCACGCCCATGCCAGCGACAGACCGTCGTAGGTGGAGGTGCCGCGTCCAATCTCATCCATCAGCACCAGGCTGTTCTCGGTGGCGTTATGCAGAATGTTGGCGGTTTCGGTCATTTCTACCATGAAGGTGGAACGACCGGAGGCCAGATCATCCGCCGCGCCCACGCGGGTAAAGATGCGGTCGATAGGCCCGATCTCCACTTTCTGCGCCGGAACGTAGCTGCCGATGTAGGCCAGCAACGCAATTAACGCAGTCTGGCGCATATAGGTACTTTTACCCCCCATGTTCGGGCCGGTGATAATCAGCATCCGTCGCTGAGGCGAGAGGTTAAGTGGGTTGGCGATAAACGGCTCGGTCAGCACCTGTTCAACCACCGGATGACGTCCCTCGGTAATACGAATACCAGGCTTGTCGGTGAAGGTCGGGCAGGTGTAATTCAGGGTATAAGCGCGTTCCGCAAGGTTGACCAGTACGTCCAGTTCTGCCAGCGCGCTGGCGCTTTGTTGCAAATCAGCCAGGTGCGGCAGCAGCATGTCGAACAGCTCATCGTACAGCTGTTTTTCCAGCGCCAGCGCTTTACCTTTTGATGTCAGAACTTTGTCTTCGTACTCTTTCAGCTCCGGAATAATGTAGCGTTCGGCATTTTTCAGCGTCTGGCGACGCACATAGTTAATCGGCGCCAGATGACTTTGCCCGCGACTGATCTGAATGTAGTAGCCATGGACGGCGTTAAACCCAACTTTCAGCGTATCCAGACCGGTGCGCTCGCGCTCACGAATTTCCAGTCTGTCCAGATAGTCAGTTGCGCCATCAGCCAGCGCTCGCCACTCGTCCAGTTCTTCGTTATAGCCGGGGGCGATGACGCCACCGTCGCGAACCAGCACAGGTGGAGCTTCCACTACGGCACGTTCCAGCAGTTCACGCAGGTCAGCAAACTCACCCATTTTCTCGCGCAGCATCTGCACGGGGGCACTGTCTATGCTTTCCAGTTGTGCGCGCAGTTCTGGTAATTGCTGGAAGGCATGACGCATACGGGCCAGATCGCGCGGGCGCGCGGTACGCAGGGCCAGACGAGCAAGGATACGTTCCAGATCGCCGACCTGACGCAGCACGGGTTGCAATTCACCGGTGGAATCCTGTAGCGCGCCGATGGTCTGTTGGCGCTCAGTGAGGACTTTGGTGTCACGGACCGGCATATGCAGCCAGCGTTTGAGCATACGGCTGCCCATCGGCGTCACGGTGCAGTCGAGTACTGAAGCCAGCGTGTTTTCAACACCGCCCGCCAGGTTCTGGGTAATTTCCAGATTGCGGCGCGTGGCGGCATCCATAATGATGCTGTCCTGCTGACGTTCCATGGTGATGGAACGAATATGCGGCAGCGAGGTACGCTGGGTATCTTTTACGTATTGCAGCAGGCAGCCTGCCGCGCATAATCCACGCGGGGCGTTTTCTACGCCAAAGCCAATCAGATCCCGCGTGCCAAACTGCAGGTTTAGCTGCTGGCGAGCGGTATCGATTTCAAATTCCCATAGCGGACGACGACGTAATCCGCGACGTCCCTCAATCAGTGAAGTTTCAGCGAAATCTTCGGCATACAACAGTTCAGCGGGATTGGTGCGCTGCAATTCTGCGGCCATGGTCTCGCGGTCGGCGGGTTCGCTAACACGAAAACGCCCGGAGCTGATATCCAGCGTGGCGTAACCATAACCTTTACTGTCCTGCCAGATAGCGGCCAGCAGGTTGTCCTGGCGTTCCTGTAACAGCGCTTCATCACTGATGGTGCCTGGCGTGACGATACGCACCACTTTGCGCTCGACCGGACCTTTGCTGGTCGCCGGATCGCCAATCTGCTCACAAATAGCGACGGACTCACCCTGGTTGACCAGCTTGGCGAGGTAGTTTTCTACCGCATGGTGAGGAATGCCCGCCATCGGGATTGGCTCGCCCGCAGACGCGCCGCGTTTGGTCAGGGAGATATCAAGCAACTGAGACGCACGTTTCGCATCGTCATAAAACAGTTCGTAAAAGTCGCCCATGCGGTAAAACAACAGTATTTCCGGATGCTGGGCTTTCAGCTTGAGATATTGCTGCATCATTGGGGTGTGGTTCGTGAAGTCCGTATCAAGTGACTCTTTCATATCGCTTTTGCTCTTTTTTTAATCTTTTTGGGTACCAGGGGAGTCTCATGTGAGCCCCTGGAAACTCACATAAACCCACAAATTTGTCATTCGAAAGCCGCCTGATGGGCAGTAACGACGAGCGTTGGCTCGACCTGAATGGTCTATCTTATCACCGACAACGACTGAGATTCATCCGTAGGTTTTGCCGCCAGAACGCTTATTGATTATTCATTTTCCGGCAAAGCATAATTCTGGCAGTACAGATAGGGGATCCCCTCTTTGGTAATCAGGTATGTCGCGCTGTTCAGTGCAAAAAAATCGACGTTGGATACGCTGGTGTTGGTCAGGAAAAAATCGGGGAGGAGTTCCTGAATAAGGCTGGCGGGAGCCGTTTCTCGATTGGAAATTTGGATTTTCTGTGAAATCCAAACCGGGCTTGAGCCGTAGCTGGATTGTGTAAAAAGTACCATGCGTTGCACGGTTTGCTCATTATTTTCGGCATCTTTGATAATACCATCAATATTCACAATACCTTTACTGCCCCCGGTTTTAATATCAATAATCCCTCGGAACGAGCTTGTATTGCGTACAATTTCGATGGCAGAGCGGCAGGTGAGATCATGTAACTCGCCATTGTTCTTACTGTACCGATAGACGACAGTAAGAATAAGCGCAGCAAAACAAAGCAGCAGGATAATACCTGTCTGGATGCGGGACGTTCGGGGATATAAGTTCATTAGCTATCATACCGTGGGTAATATACCGACTGACAGGCATTTTCTTGCCTGGCTTTTATCGGTGAGCGACACACCAGTACGGACAGTTTCTTAGACTCAGGATAGGTCGTGATATAGATAAATTTATGGCTCTGACACAGTCCTGGGTTTTTGTCGATAAACGCGGTATGCCGGGAGAAATTACTGGCATCGTTATTGAAATAATACTGACAGCCAGTGGGTGCTTTATCCGCAGTGATATAGCCGGAGAAATAATCATCGCTGGCTTGCCACGGATATAATATAAGCACACAAATTATCAGGGTAAGTGCCAACATTACTGTTTCTGCAGCCGTTATCAAAGGTTGACGCGGTGTGTCAGCCAAAAATTCCTCAATGGTGGCATCTGGCGCTAAGGATTCTTCAGCAGAAGCAGAGTTCTCCTCCGGTGTTTCAATGACCTGAATATCAAACTCTTCTTGAATGATCAGCCCTTTGCGGGGGATCGTTGTGATCAGCGGTTGTTCAAGCTCCAGCTGCAGTAAGCTTTTACGCAACGAGAGAATGCTTTGATAAAAGGCGTTGAAACTCACCTGCCGGTGATTTTTACCCCAACCGAATTCCAGTAATTCGTTTTGAGAAACCACTTGCCCGCGATGTTGAATAAGTAATAAAAGACATAGCGACGCTGAGTGTTTGAGTTTTATCCGCTGATTGGGGTGATCTACCCGCGCCAGACATTGTGTGGCTGGCGTAAATATTATTCTATTTTCAATCAGATAACTGACATTGCCAGTCTCAGACATATTGTCTCTACTCTTGATGATGCGTCTGGTGGTTGTTTAGTCATGATACCACTGAGCCTATAAAGACCACCAGCATGGACCTGATTCCACAGCGAGAACCGCTAAGTGTTGCAAATTGGTATCATGATATAACAAGAATGATAACTTTTTAATGAAAATAAAACCCATTAAAATCAATTGATTGTGTCTTTTTAGCTACTTTGTAAAGAACAGAAAGATGAAAAAATGTCGACAAAGATGATTGCCATTAATTCTTTATGGACAGCGCCATATACTGCATGGCACCACCACGCGAAAACAGCATGAACCTTAACGCGTCAATGGCACCAGGGAATGCCGGTGGTAGATGTAGATGGGAATAAATGTCAGCTTGTTTGCGAGCTGACATTTATTTTTAGTGCCGAGTAAATTTAACCATCTTTTTGACTAAGCCATAATTTGCGGTAGAGAGTCCCATGTTCCAGAAAGAAATTGAAAATGCTGTAGTGCTCGTTGGCGATGAAATGAAGAAGTCGGATAATGCCTGGCTGTCGTTACGTAAAAAACGTCAGCGTATTGATTTGAAGACCGATGGACAAATCTTATTTCTGGAGAAAGGGACTGTCTCTGTTTATCGTGTGGAAAACGATTTAGTCACCGTGAGTATTTCTGCACCTGCTATTCTCGGCCTGCCACAAATGCGGACGGAAGTGGCTGGCCACTATTTGCGTTGTGATACCGATTGTGAAATGTGGGCGATGAGCGTCCAAAATGCCGATCACCTGTTTACGACCAAAAACTTATGGAAGCAGGCGTTTGATATCTTAACGCATCATCTTCAACGTTATTTTCAGCGTGAGGCGTTGCAGTCGCACCGCACTATACGTGAGCAGATTATTGAACACGTGAAATATATCTGGTCGATGGAACCAGAGGTTCGCGAGAAAACATCCGTGTATACTTTTATTTTGACCCGTAACCATATTTCACGTAGTGCCATCCATAAGGTGTTACAGGAGCTGGTTAATGACGGGAAAATCACCCTGAATCGTGGAAAGCTCTCTTTTTGCACGCCGTTATAAATTCATGCGCTCCCCGGCAAAATGTAAGGGAGCGCAACCGATCAACGTTCTCTGAGTGCTTCCGCGCGTGCGCGAATAATCGGTTTTAACAGGTAGCTCAGAATCGTTTTCTTGCCGGTGAGAATATCGACGCTCGCCACCATGCCGGGAATGATCAGCATCGGATGCTCTTTTGTTCCCAGGTAATTTTTGTCCGTCTGCAAACGCACAATATAAAAGCTTCGCCCCTGCTTATCGGTAACGGTGTCCGGGCTTATCTGCACTACTTCGCCTTGCAGACCACCATAGATGGTGTAATCGTAAGCGGTAAATTTCACCATCGCATGTTGACCCGGATGGAGGAAGGCGATATCGCGCGGCTGGATTTTGGCTTCGATTAACAGTTTGTCATCCAGCGGAACGATTTCCACCAGATCGCTGCCCGGTTGAATGACGCCGCCGATAGTATTCACCATCACCTGCTGGACGATACCCCGCACCGGTGAGGTGACCATGGTACGGTTCACCCGATCCTCCAGTGCTTTAACGCTTGCCTGGGTCTTACTCAGATTGGTGCGAGCTTCATTGAGTTGGGCCAGCGCATCGCTCTGGAAACGGCCACGGCTTTCACCGATTTTATTCTCAATCTCTTTAATTTCTGACGTGGCCTTGGGGAGCGACAGGCTAATAGAATTGAGCTGCCCGGCGGTTTCCACTTCGGTACGACGCAGTCGCAACAGTTCGACTTTTGAAATGGCGCCTGAAGCGAGCAGCGGCTCGGACATTTTGATTTCCTGACGGATTAACCCGAGGCTGTGCTTAAACTGATCCTCCTTTGACTCAAAGTCGCGCAGCTCCTGTTTTTTCTGCACCAGCTGTTCTTCGAGCCCGGAAATTTCGTTGTGAAATTGTTCCCGGCGGCTGTTGTACAGCTCGGTTTCTCCTCGGGCGACATCAGGTGCCTGGCTGGCTATCTCGTGTGAAATCACAAAGTCCCGGTTTTCAACTTCCGCCGTCAGGCGTTCTACCTTGGCGCGCAGACCGAGTTTGTCGGCTTCGGTTTCACCCACGTTGGAGGCGAAACGCGTGTCATCGAGGTGCAGTAGTGGAGTTCCGGCGTTAACGATTTGCCCTTCATGCACGTACAGCTCCGTGACAATTCCCCCTTCCAGGTTCTGGATTTTTTGCAGTTTTGATGAAGGGATCGCTTTGCCTTCACCGCGTGTTACTTCATCAATTTTTGCAAAACCAGCCCAGATGAAGGACAGCACCACCAGCGCGAGGATCACCCACAACGTCAGTCGTATCACTCTTGGGGCGTCATCAATTATGGCCTGACTAACCTCATTAATACTGTCGGTTTGATTTTCATCACGACCGCGATAATAGTGCTGCATATAGCTGCGGGCACGAGTCAGGAGATCAGCGAGACGCATTAATTTGCCCCTTTTTCAACGCATCCATCACTACCCCTTTCGGACCGTCTGCGATGATGCGACCTTTATCAACAATAATCAGACGGTCAACCAGCGACAGCATGGAAGCGCGATGCGTGACCAGTAATAACGTTTTTCCCGCAATACAGGGGGCCAGCGCGTGTTTGATCTTCTCTTCGCTGGTGTTGTCCATCGAACTGGTGGGTTCATCCAGTAGCAGGAGAGGGGGATCAAGCAACAGTGCGCGCGCGAGCGCCACCGCCTGCCGTTGCCCACCGGAAAGCTGGGAGCCGCGTTCGCCTACCTGCAGGTTATAGCCGTCGGGATGCAGGCGTGCGAATTCGTTGACGCCAGCCAGTTCTGCCGCTCGCAGCATGGTTTCGTCATCGACATAGCGCGCTCCGCACAGCAGGTTATCGCGCAGCGTGCCGTTGAATAGCTGGATGTCCTGTGGCACGTAGCCGATGCTGTGGCGCAGATCGTTCACATCCAGTTGACGAGAGTCGATACCATCGATCAGCAGGTTCCCGGCGCTCGGCTGGTATAAATTGACGATTAGTTTACTCAACGAACTTTTACCGGAACCGCTGCGCCCGATAATGCCGATGCGCTCACCGGGCTGAATGGTCAGGTTAATTTTGTGCAGCGACAGGTTTTGTTGCTCCGGGTAGCTGAAATCCACATCGCGAAATTCAATGCTGCCCTGTAACTGTTCACGCTTGAGCGGGTTTTCATCCGCACGGCGCTCCTGCGTCAGCGACATCATTTTCTCAGTGTTTTTGATGGTCAGTTTCGCCTGCTGATAGCGGGCGATAAGGCCAGTGAGCTGACCCAGCGGCATCAAGGCGCGACCATTGAGCATGTAGCAGGCGATCAAGCCACCCATACTCAGTTTGCCGTCGATAATCATGTACACCCCGACGATGATCATCACCACGCCTGAAATTTGCTGGAACCAGCCAGTGAGGTTGCTGGCCAGGCTGGACAAGGTTTTCACCCGCAGTTCGAGACGGCTCAGGCTACCCAGCGTTTGTTCCCACTGGAACTGGCGTTCGCTTTGGGCATTATTCACTTTGATGGCATCCAGACTGCTCAGGGTTTCAATCAGTAGCGCCTGGCGTTCGCTGGCGAGATTCATGGTTTTTGCCACCGCAGCGTTGACCGGCTTTTGTAGTGCCCAACTGCACAATAGGGCAATCGGTAATGTCAGTACCGGGATCCACGCCAGCGCGCCGCCGATAATGCCAATAACAATCAGCAGTAACAGGGTGAAGGGCAAATCGATAATTGTCGTCAAAGTGAGGGATGAGAGGAAATCACGCAGTGACTGAAACTCGTGAATGTTTTGTGCAAAGCTGCCCACGCGCGCCGGGCGCTCTTTCATCTCCATACCGACAATGCGCTCAAACAGGGTTGAAGAGATGATGAGATCGCTTTTCTTACCTGCAATATCAAGGCAGATGCCGCGCAGCATTTTTAAAATCAGATCAAAGACAAAAGCCAGGCAGATGCCGACTGCCAGCACCCATAGTGTGACCGTTGCCTGGTTTGGCACGACGCGGTCATACACATTCATGGTAAAGAGCGGTGTGCCGAGCGCAATCAGGTTGATTAACAGACTGGCCAATACCGCATCCATATACAGAAAACGCGACAGCTTCAGCGTGTCTTTAAACCAGGATTTGGTACGCGGCAGAAAGGCCTCTGCCTGCAAATCGAATTCGTGGCGCGGATGCGCAAAAATGACTTTGCCCGCATAGTTTTGCTCAAGCGTGGCGGCATCAACGCTAATTTCCCCACCTTCGCTTTCGCTGGGCATAAAGCGGGCGCTGCCGTCATCGTTCCATGCCAACAACACCCCGGTTCCCCCTGCGTTCAATAACAAGACAGCAGGCAGAGACATTGCCGGAATTTTATCGAGCGTGCGCGTGACGACTCGCGCCTTTAAACCGGCCCTTGCCGCTGCGCGTGGAAATATATTCAGCGTGAGCCGATCGTTTTCTAATGGCAGGCCACTGCTTAATGTTGAACGACTCGCCGGTTTACCGTGCAGAGAACACAGAATCAGTAAGCTATCTAATAACGGGTCGTCATTATGGCTACGTGGGTCGTGATGTTGAGAATTAGGACGAGCGTAATTCTCAGGGACGTCATTTAATAATTCGGCTTGTGCACTCATTTTCGCAACCATTCTGACCGTGCACGGTTAAATAATAGCAAGCTAATTATAAGCGTGCAGGTCAGAGATTTATTGGGGATTAATAATTATTAATGAAGTTCCGGTAAGCTATTTTCTTCTGCTGAATCTACCGGTTGCCCCGAAGGCGGCGGTGTGATTTTTAGAATATTCATTAATTCCCCGGTGCGTTCGCTAATACGATAGCCACTGGTCATGGCCAGATAACGTAATTCAACAAGACGGCGTTTAGAGGAGAACACTTCATTTTCACTATCGAGTAAATCCAGCAACGTACGTTCGCCAAGACTAAATTGATCCTGATAAGCCGTGCGAACTTTGACGCTGCGGTCGGCATATTCTTCCGCCGAAGGAAGCTGGGCGCGTGCGTTTTGCAGTGCGGTCCAGGCCAGGCGTAGCTCCTGATTCAGCTGGCGCAGTGTGTTATTACGTACATCCTGAGCCTGCTTGTGCAGATAAGCGCGGGAGTTCATGTTGGCTTTGTCGCTGCCGCCCTGGTACAGGTTGTAGTGCAGTTTTACCATCGCTTCCCACTCTTCGGTGTGTGCGCTGGTGGTATCGGTGTTATTGCTAATCCCGCGGGAAAGCTCTACGTCCACACGTGGATAGAAGGTTGATTTCGACGCTTCATACTGCTGGTGCGCAGCTTCGATGTCCGCATTGGCAGACTTCAGTAATGGATTATTTTTTTCCATCCGACTTTTGGCATCTTCCAGCGAGGTTGGCAGCTGAGAGTCAATGCTTTCTGGCTGGCTTAAGCCCTGCGGATCCATGCCCGTCACGCTGACAAAGGTGGTTTTCGCGTCTTCAAGGTTAGTCTGCTCGGTCAGCAGGTTGTTTCGCGCCTGCGCCAGACGCGCTTCGGCCTGCATAAAATCCCCGGAGCGCCCAACGCCCTGATCGGTACGCAGTTTTATCTGGTCGTAAATGCGCTCGTGGTTCGCCAGATCGTCTTCAGCAAGGCGAACAAACTCTTCGCGTTGCAGCACGTCGAAATAGGCCTGAATCACCGCATAAGCGGTGCTTTCACTGGTGTTCATCACACCGTAGGCGCGTGAGTCAACGGTCGCTTTTTGTCGCGCCACTTCGCTGTTGGTCGCAAAGCCGTTAAACACATTCTGCTCGAGGCTGATAGTCGCCTCGTTAGGTGATTGAGTCAGACCGTTATTGCGTCCTGCAGCGCGGGTAGTTGCATCATCAACATTTTTGCGCCCGGCCTCGGCATTTAAATTCAGTGATGGCAAATAGCCACCTTGTGCCGCCCGCAGATCTTGCTCCGAGGAATAACGGCTATTTATTGCAGCATTAACTTCAGGATGATTCGCTAATGCATCTTTAACGGTATTTTGTAAGTCTTCTGCGTTTACTGCATTTATTGAAAAACATGAAAGCAGAAAAACTAAAAACTTCTTCATGACATGAATGCCCTATATCTCACGGTTATGACATCCAGGTGTCGTCGCTATCATCCATTTTTACAAACACGTTATATTAATTAACAAATATGAATTGTCTTAATTGATGACTGTAATCAGCTATTCAGCGACATGTTTTGTCACATCGTGTTTTATTTTTGGTTATTTTTTATTATATTCATTTGCCAGTCAAGTCTCATGTAATTGCATTCTATAAAATGTGTTTTTTTCTACATTGAGATATTAATGTTTACATTAATTGAATGTGATATTTGTTCGTTAATATATTAACGAGTTTATAAAAATAATGATGGTAATTAAGTGAGGTTACGGTGAGCAAATTACTCGGTGTGATCAAAGCAACTATTGGACAGGTTTACGTAGTTGATGCCAATGGTGCACAACGACTGGTTCATGAAGGCGACAGGGTATATAGCGGTGAAGAAATTGTGACCGGTGCCAGCGGCGCGGTAAGTATCTCTTTACCAGACGGAAAAACGCTGGATATAGGCCGTAATAGCCATTGGGGTGAGCACGGGCTACAGGTCAGCCATCATCCGGAAAGTAGTGCTCAGGATATTGCCGCCGCACAAAAGGCCATTGCCGATGGCGCTGACCCGACGCAGGTGCTGGAAGCCACCGCGGCGGGTAATGAAGCACCGGTAACATTAGAAGGTGGCGGCGGGGGGCACACTCTGGTTCAGCTTAAATTGACCGGGCAGGTGGTTGATCCGACAGCAGGTTTTAACACCAAAGGTCTGGGAAGCCCGAACTGGGATATCAATCTGCCGATAGGGGGAGTTACCGCAGGTTCCGCGAGTGTTTTCCCGCCTGAGGTACAAATTACCGAGTTTGCCGGCAACGACGGTTTCATTAACAAAAGCGAATTCCATCAGACCCATTTAAGCGGCACCAGTAATCAAAATCACATCACACTCACTTTCACCGATAGCCAAAAAAACACATTCACCGTTACTGTTCCGGTGAGCAACGGGCACTGGAATATTGATACCGATCTGGGGGGACTGGTCCCGGGAAATGTAACAGTGGTGGCAATAGCCACCGATGTGACGGGACGGACGGCAGAAAGTTTTGATCATGCGCTGATTGATATTACCGGACCACACATCGACATTACCGTTGATAATGTCACGCCGGATAACCTCATTAACTACGAAGAGTCACGTCAGCCGCAAACCCTGATCCACGGGTCGGTCGGCGGCGACACTAAACCCGGCGATATCGTTACTTTATTGGTTGATGGTAAAGAATATACCGGTGTTGTTACCGACCCCGGAAATGGGACTCTGACTTATACCATCCCGGTACTGACCCAGGGGTTACTGCATGACCCGAACATCCACGCCACGTTAACCTCTACTGACGACGCAGGAAATACCACCATTGTTTCCACGGATCATCATGTCGATAACGACCTGTATGCGCAAAATGCCGTGACCATTGAAACGGTGGCGAATGATGATGTCGTCAACGCTAATGAGTTTCGTATGCCGACCATTATTTCTGGCATTGCCAGCGGTGATGCGAAAGCGGGTGATCCGGTCACGTTGACCATTCAGGGCAAAGCGTTTCACGGCACGGTTTTCGACGATCATGGCCAGCTACGCTATGAAATCGTTGTGCCTTCCGCAACCCTCAACGAGGGGGCTAACGATGTGCAGGTGACGCTGGTAAGCCATGACGCGGTAGGCAATGAAGCCACTGCCGTGACGCACCGCACCGTGGTACTGGACACCCAGGCACATAACGCCCTCACGATTGATGATGTCACGACAGATAACACCCTGAATCGTGCTGAGCTGTATATGCGTAACCAGGTGATTTCCGGAATCGTCAGCGGGGAAGACGCGAAAGCGGGCGACCCGGTGCTGGTAGAGATCAATGGCCACCAGTACAACGGTCAGATCATCGATCTCGGCAATAGCACGCTGGGCTATCGTATTGCGGTAAACGCTGCCGATTTTGCCAACAACGTTGCAAAAGTCGATGGTTATATGGACGTGAAGGTAACGGTCACCTCTCACGATGCGGTGGGCAATCTGGCGATTGCCACCGACACCCACAGCGTGCATGTCGACAATTTCGCGAAAAACACGGTATATATCGACACCGTCGCGAACGACAATGTGGTTAACGCCATTGAAAACCGCATGACCGCGCTGATAAGCGGCGTGGCAGGCGGCGATGCCAAAGCGGGGGATACCGTTACCGTCAGTGTACAGGGGCAGAATTTTACCGGGACGGTGGTCGAGGATAACGGCGAACTGCGCTACGAAGTGGCGGTGCCGGTCGGCACGCTGAAGGAAGGTAAAAATGCGGTGGTGGTGACGCT